>DIWL01000035.1:30342-34326 GCA_002428455.1 Anaerolineaceae bacterium UBA6107
GGCATCCAGCCAGTTTGTGATCGCTGCGCTGCGCGTGCCGATCACTTCATTGAGCGCATCCCGATAAGCTGTGAGGTAGGGATTGAGCCTTTCGGGAGATATTTGCCGGGCTGAAAGCATATTCTTCACCCATCCCAGGTCAGCTTCCATGTAATCCGGATCACCCAGCTGAAGTGCTGCATAAAGTTCATTGCCAAAAAAACGGTTCCCTTCGTTCAGAAAATCGATAGGCAGTCCACTTTGGCTCATGTTTTGCAGGACGTGCATGTCGATCGCGGACCGATGCTCCATGAAATCTTGGACAAGCTGTTGATACGTGTTTTCGATGGGAGCAAACACAGGAACAGCCAGTTTTCCATTCAAAATTGATTCCACCTTTTCTAAAGACGCAGCAATTTCCTCTCCCAGGAAGATTGCCGGGATACGCTCGCGCAGGGCGGGAATGCGATTGAAGATCAAACCGCCGTAAGCCAGGTGTTTTCCGGATGCCAGCAGGGTGATAAATGTATTTTGCAGATTGGCCGCATTGCGCAGGGTCTGGGCGGCCATAATGATCAGGTCTGGTTGGAGTTGCAGCACTATGGCAACCATCTGATCGTTTGGGATATCCGCCCCAAGGTTGATAACCCTGATCCCGCGGCGCCGCAGGAAAAGATCCAGCAGAGTAATCGGCAGCGTGTGCAGTTCTCCGTGCGGGCAGCCCAGCAGAATGGTCTGCAACCGGTTGGGGGGAGGGGTCATGCTGATTAACGTTTGCAGCCTGCGGCTGGCAAGGGAGGATGCAAAATGCTCCTGCTGCGCTGAAACCCTGTCCTGGTACCAACCCTGGCCGATCTCATGCAGTCCGCGCTGAAGAATTTCAACGCAAACCGTCTCAACCGGTTGCAAGGCAAAGGACTGGTTCAATACTTCTTCGGATTTGACCGAGTTGAAGTCCAGGCAGGCTTTTATCCAATTCTCGCGCAGTTGGGTAATGCCGGTACTGGTGTTTTGGCTGGCCTCGACTGGGTGCACGGGTTTTTCGAGGGAGCGCTGAATCAGCGGATCCTGGCCGTTGTCGATCAGGGACTCCCAGAGGTCCACCGCCCGGCTGATGCTCAGTCCTTCTGCCTGCCTTGCAACAAGCCATTTGATCACCTCGATGTCGTAAGGGGAGTAAAGCCTGTGCCCTCCCAGGGTGCGGCTGGGTTTGGGCAGGTTATAACGGCGTTCCCATGCCCGCAATAAATCAGCTTTCAGCCCGGTTTCCTGCAGGACTGCGCTAAGGTTGTAAGTGGGTGTCTTGTTATATTCTGTCATTTTAATAAAAAGCCCGAACAAACATTTGGGTTGCCTGTGTTGCATATAAAGCGAGTGATTCCGGTTTTACCAGCACTCTTTTCTTGTACAGATTTTACTTATTTGTCTAATATTTGTCAATGTATAACTTTACAAAATCTTGACAAAAATTTTATAGTTTGTTATCATTTTCAGATATGAAAATCAATTAAAGACACGGAGTTGGCATGAAGGTTTTAATTACTGGTGGAACCGGTTTGATCGGCAAAGCACTCTCTGCCCAACTGTTACATGATGGGCACGAGGTGACCGTATTGACCCGCGCACCCGAAAGGGTTAAAGATGCGTTGCCAGGTGTCAGATTGCACAAGTGGGACGGGATAACTGCTCAGGGGTGGGGGCACCTTATAGAAGAAACCGATGCGATCGTGAATTTGGCTGGTGAGAACCTTTCAGCCGGTCGCTGGACGGAAGCGCGTAAGCAGTCCATCCGCGACAGCCGGGTCAATTCCGGCAGGGCGATCGTTGAGGCTGTCCGGACGGCGCAGCGTAAACCGCAGGTATTAATCCAGGCTTCAGGGGTGGGATACTACGGGGTTAAATCCTCCGATCTGCTGGATGAAAGCGCTGTGAACGGCTCTGATTTTCTCTCCAGCATCAGCCGGGATTGGGAAGCAGCTTCAGAACCGGTCGAAGCACTAGGGGTGCGGCGGGCGATCATCCGTTCCGGGGTGGTTTTCAGCCCGCAGGGTGGCGCGTTGGCGCGCATGTTGCTGCCGTTCAAGTTGTTTGTGGGTGGTCCGCTAGGTTCAGGCCAACAATGGCTTTCCTGGATCCACCTGGAGGACGAGGTGCGGGCGATCCGCTTTTTGATCGATCATCCAACCGCTGCCGGGGCGTTCAATCTCGTCGCTGAACCGGTGACCAACGTCCAGTTTGAGAAAATTGTCGGTGGCATCATGCACAGACCTCCATTTATCCCGGTACCAGCCTTCGCGTTGCGTATGGTTTTGGGTGAGATGAGCACCGTGGTGTTGGATGGTCAACGTGCTGCTTCCAGGAAACTTACCGATCTTGGTTTTCATTTCAAATTCTGGTCACTTGAAAATGCCATTAAAGATCTTGTTTTGAAGTAATCAATACCATCGGGCGGAAGGAACCGCCAGGAAGCAGAGTAGAAAATGAATAAAGATAAAGTTCGTCAAATTGCTGTGATTCTCTCCATTGTGCTAATGATCGTTGTGAATGTGCTCGCCAATGCGCTGCCAATCAATGGGCAGAACACTGGAGCGATCTCCGACCGCTTCGATGTCTATTTCACCCCGGCAGGTTACGTGTTTTCAATTTGGGGACTGATCTACCTCGGTTTGATCGCTTATTCCATTTACCAGGCGCTGCCCGCACAGCGTGAAAATCCACGACTGCGCCGAATCGGATGGTGGGTTGTGATCGGCAGCCTTGCCAACACCGTTTGGATCTTCCTGTGGCATTACGAGGTTTTCCCGCTGACCATCCTGGCGATGCTCCTCCTGCTGGTGACCCTGCTCATTATTTATGTGACACTTGGTGTTAACCGTGTTAGAGTCTCAACAGCGGAAAGGTTCGCCGTCCATGTACCCTTCAGTATATACCTGGGCTGGATCACGGTTGCAACTGTGGCCAACGCAGCGGCGTTGCTCGATTATCTCAAATGGAACGCGTGGGGTATCTCTGAGGTGATGTGGATGTGGATCATCCTTGCCGCGGTGCTGGTGATCACCGGCGCGATGAACTTTATCCGCCGTGACATCGCATACACCCTGGTCATTCTTTGGGCTGTGGCTGGAATTGGCCTCAAGCATGCGGCGGTGGCAGGTGTAGCCACGGCATCGTGGATCACCTTTGCGCTGGTGACGGCGAGCCTGGTTTATGCGTTATTCAAGAACCGCACNNAGTGTCCCCGCTATGTTTTTCCGGTTCCAGGCAGAAAAATCAGCTGTAATTCTATACAGCAATAGTTGAAATTTTGTATACAATAAATATTAAGGGTGATTGAAGAGGAGTAATATGCCAAAGGTCGATCTCAACAAACCAGCTCCTGATTTTGTGTTGGAGGATTTTACCGGAAAAACGATCAAGTTATCGGAATTCACCGCTTCATCAAACGTGCTGCTGGTGTTCAACCGCGGCTTTATGTGACCATTCTGCCAGAAGCACATGGCGCAGTTGCGCCTGGACGCAGAGGAGTTTGAAAAGCGGAACACCAGGATTGTGGTTGTTGGACCGGAGGACGCGGCAGCGTTCAAAGAGTATTGGGAAAAGAATGAACTACCTTTCGTGGGGCTGCCGGATCCAAAGGTCAGTGTCTTAAAACTTTACGGACAGGAAGTGAACCTGTTTAAATTAGGCCGCATGCCTGCCCAAATTATTGTGGATAAGGAAGGGATTGCCAGGTTTGTCCATTACGGGCATTCCATGTCCGATATCCCCGAGAATAGCGAGCTATTCGCTTTACTGGATCAGATCAACCAGGGATAAGGAGTTGAAATGGTATTAACGGTATTGAAGATCATTGCATCCATCGCCACCGCAGCAACCGGTCTGATGGCACTGGTGAAACCTGACGCAGTTTACGGTTTCACTGGTCTGACCGCCACCGGCGCGCGCGGAATTTCGGAGATCCGCGCAATTTTTGGCGGCCTGTTCATCGCCATGGGTATCGCTCCC
>DIWL01000035.1:34363-35630 GCA_002428455.1 Anaerolineaceae bacterium UBA6107
TGGTGATCGAAATCGTACTTGGTGTTATCCTGGTCATTTAGGAGGGGGAAATGACGATACGAGTTGTAACTGATAGTACCTGTGATCTACCCGCGAGCACGATCGAAAAATATGGCATCAAGGTACTTCCGATGTACATCAATGTTGGTGAAGAGGAATACCTTGACGGGATTGACATTACCCGGGAAGAGTTCTATCGCAAATTGCCGGATTTTCCGACTCACCCGACCACGGCAGTGCCTTCACCTCTCAAGTTCAAGGCGATCTATGACGCACTGGCTGAAGAAGGAGCTACGGATATCATTTCGATTCACATTTCCGAATCGCTCAGTGCCATGGTAAATGTTGCACGCGCCGCTGCGCAGGAAACGATCTCAGCCGCGATCCACGTGATCGACGGGCATCAATTAAGCCTGGGCACCGGGTTCCTGGTGGAAAAAGCCGCTGAATTGGCAGCAAAAGGCGTGCACTTGAAAGAGATCCTGGATGCCCTCAATTCCCAGATCAAACGGTCACACGTTTTCGCCGCGCTGGACACGCTGGAATTTCTGAAGCGCAGTGGACGCATGAACCGTTGGGTGAGCAACATCGGTTCACTGTTGCAAATCAAACCAATCCTCACCATGCACGATGGTCAGCCCGGGAATGAAAAGGTGCGCACGCGAGAAAAAGCATTGAAGCGGGTGGTGGATATGCTTGAAGCGGTAGGCAGGATCGAGCGCGTCGCCATGGTGCACACCAATGCCCCCGAGCGGATTGCGGAACTACGCAAGATGGCTGCGCATCTGCTGCCGCAGGGAGACATCCTCATTGAGGACATTACTCCTGTGATCGGTGCGCACATTGGCCCGGGAGCGTCCGGGTTCGCCGTAGTTACCGCTGAATGATGATTAATCGAAGATAAGAATCGACAATGGGATTCGTTTCGACCTACCTGCTACTTGCCGCGATCATCTTTGGCATCATGATCCTGCTCTGGCTGCTCAGCCTGTTGCTAAAGAATTCGAGCATCGTGGATATCTTTTGGGGCAGCGGGTTCGTGATCTTTGCCTGGGCGGCTTTCTTTCTGACCCCTGATGGTTTTTTGCCCCGCAAACTTTTGCTGGCAATATTGATCACCATTTGGGGGCTGCGTCTCTCGATCTACATCCTCATCCGCAACTGGGGAAAACCTGAGGATTTCCGGTACCAGGTATGGCGCAAACAACACGGCGCGAACTGGTGGTGGTACAGCCTGTTACAGGTCTTCCTGCTGCAGGGTCTGCTG
>DIWL01000056.1:0-3559 GCA_002428455.1 Anaerolineaceae bacterium UBA6107
CCGACGCTGATCCAGCCGACCTTTATGTACGATTACCCGCGCGACATCTCGCCGCTGGCCAAGAACGTGCCCGGTGATCCCTCCACGGTGGAGCGTTTCGAGGGCTTCATCAACGGCATGGAGCTGTGCAACGCCTTCACCGAGTTGAACGATCCCGCCGAACAGGAGAAACGCTTTCTGGAGATGGGGCGCGAGTATGAGGCAGACGATGAGGAGCGCCACCCGATGGATGAAGATTACCTGCGCGCGATGTCTTACGGCATGCCGCCGCAGGGCGGGTTTGGCATGGGCATCGACCGCTTGGTGATGGTTCTCACCGGGCAGAAGAACATCCGCGAGGTGCTGCTCTTCCCGCATCTGCGCGAACGCGAAGACTAAACCTTTCTTGAAGCACAAAGCCCGGGAACTGACTCCCGGGCTTTTATGATTTAATGTTGGTTTTACGCGCGCCAGAAGCCGCGCCGCACCGGGCGCACATCTTCAGCGGTGATGAAAGCCTGCGGGTCGGCCTCGAGCACGATGGTCTCCACGTTGGGTACGTCTTTGCGCAGCACGCTGGCGTGCAGTTCAAACACCGTGCCGTTGCGCCCGCGTCCGGCAATCTCGGTGACCGCGTAGCCGCCCGAGCGCAGGCGCTCAGCGATGTAAGCGCCGCGGTTGGAGCTGATGATGGTCACGAGAATGTGCCCGATTGCCAGACGGTTTTCAATCAGCATACCTACCAGGTTGCCGGTGGCAAAGCCGGTGGCATAGCCGAGGACGTTGAGAATATTATCCAGCTCGGTGAGCACGGAGCCGATGGCAACCACGAAGATGAGGGATTGGAAGAATCCCAACACCCAGACGATGGCTTTCTTGCCGCGCACAACGAAAAGCACCCGGATGGTGTCCAGGGTCATGTCGGCGACGCGCAGTAAGAAGATCATCAGCGCGAACAGCCAGGGGGGAAGAGTAGACAGGAATTCCATGGGTTTCCTCGCTTAGGCGGATTTCTCCTTGCGGATGGCGGGCATGTAGTAGTCTGTGGTGTATTCCTTGAGCATGCGGCGCAGACTGAACTGGGGCACCAGGGAGCGCAAATCTTCGCGCATGACCTTTAGCCAGTCCACGGGGATCTTGTCCTGGTTGCGTTCGTAATACAGCGGCACGATCACCTTTTCGAGCGTATCGTAGATGCTTTGTGCGTCGGCGGCGTCCTGNNTTGAAGCCCTCGCGCCACCAGCCGTCGAGCACCGAGAAGTTGAGCACGCCGTTGATGGCGGCTTTCATGCCGGATGTACCGGAGGCTTCATTGGGGCGGCGCGGGGTGTTCATCCACACATCCACGCCCTGCACCAGGTACCGGGCAACGTTGATATCGTAATCCTCCAGGAAGACCAGGCGGCCGGCGCTGCGTGAATCCTTCACCGCGCGGTACACCTGCTGGATGATGAGCTTGCCGGGTTCATCGGCGGGATGGGCTTTACCGGCGAAGACGATCTGCACCGGGCGGTGGGTATCATTGATGAGCGCCATGAGGCGGTCAAAATCGCGGAAGAGGAGGTTGGCGCGTTTGTAGGTGGCGAAGCGGCGGGCGAAGCCAATGGTGAGGGAGTAAGGCTCAAGGAACAGGCCTCCGGCTACCACCTGGCTGGCGGTGAGTTGACCGCTCTTCCATTGCTGGCGGGTGCGTTCATTGGAGAAGTTCACCAGTTTGTTCTTCAGGTGACGGCGAACAGCCCAAAGTTCATCGTCAGGAATGTTGAGAATACCGTTCCATGCCAGCGGATCGTCAATGCGATCCAGCCAGTCCAGGCCGATGTACGCGTCGAAGAGGAGAGCCATGCGGCGGGCAAGCCAGGTGGAGGTGTGCACACCGTTGGTAACGTAATGGATGGGCACGTCCTCCGCNNTCGGAAACGGCGTTGGCGCGTTCGGAGAGTTTGAGGGCAAGGACGGGCATGACGAAGGATTCTCCCCAGGATTGCGCCTGGCGGCCGAGGTCAACGAACTGGTCGTGGGTCAGGCCGATTTCAGGCCAGACATTGCCGAAGTACTTGTCGATGAGCCAAAGCGGGAACTGGTCATTGCCGGCGGGGACTGGTGTGTGCGTGGTGAAGACATTGGAGAGCTTCACCTGGCTCCAGGCGTCCTTGAATTCAACCCCGGCTTTCACTTTCTCGCGGATGCGCTCAACAGCCAGGAAGGCGGAGTGACCTTCATTCATGTGCCACACATCAGGCTCATAACCCAACAGGCGCAGCGCGCGCACCCCGCCCATACCCAGCAGGATCTCCTGCGAGATGCGCACTTCAAGATCGTTGCTGTAGAGGCGTTCCGTGAGCTGCCGGTCGGTGGGTGAGTTCTGCTCGACGTTGGAGTCTAGCAGGTAAAGGCGCACACGACCCACCGCCATCTCCCACACGCGGGCGAAGACCTTGCGCCCGGGTAGTTCGATCGAGACGGTGAGCGGCTTGCGGTTTTCATCCAGCAGGGAAATGAGAGGAAGCATGTTGTATTCGATGAGCGCGTTGTGCGTCTCCTGCCAGCCGTCTTCAGTGATGTGCTGAACGAAGTAACCTTTATCATAGATGAAGCCGAGCCCGACCAGCGGCAGTCCGAGGTCGGAGGCTTCTTTCAGGTGATCGCCGGAGAGGATGCCGAGACCGCCGGCGTAAACCGGCAGAGATTCATGCAACCCGAACTCGAACGAGAAGTAGGCGATGGTTTTGTCTTTGATCTTCGGGTAAGTGGTATTGAACCAGGTGTCCTTCTGCTGCATGTAGGCGTCCATGCGGGCGAGGGTGCGGTCGTAGTGGTCCAGGTAGGCGGGCAGGCTGGCAGCGTTGTTAAGACGGTGCCGTTCCACTTTACGTAAAAAGGCCACGGGGTTGTGATTGACGTCATCCCATAGCAGGGGGTCAATGAATTTGAAGAGCTGCTGCCCGTCCTGGTTCCACACCCACCACAGGTTGTGGGCAATGCGGGTCAGCCCTTCAAGGCGCCGGGGCAGGTTGTAATTGTTTGGAAATTCGCGAATGATCTTAATTGTCATCGTGACTCACTTGTTATTAAGGATAGGTGCATCTGGCACATTTCGCCGGCGCTTGTGGGTGATGTATGCTACTTTTCTGCCGGGGAAAACACCGCTGAAAATTATACCAGAATGTGAATAACCAACAGTTTGCAGGTATATTGACCTTTCTGACAGGTATGAGGCAGCACCAGGTTCAGATCTCCGATTGGAATTTAAAAACGAATAAAAACGAATCCAGTGCGCGCAGGCGCGGGGTGAAGGCGCGGAGCGGTAAGGGCTGATTGAGGGTGACATGGCACTGGTCTCCATTGACGAAATTAGATAATATGTTCTATGATTAAGTGTATCATGCCTGTCAAGTGGATATGAGGGGAAAAATAAACACAGGCTGCCGCTCAGAAGCCTGTGTGCGGATCGTTGCGAATTATTCGATGATCTCGATGGCCAGCGGGTACTTGGACATGGTCTCGCAGCCGTCGGGGGTGATGAGGATGGCGTTCTCATAGCGGAAGCCGATGTTCTCCTCGGGGCAGGCGTACTGGA
>DIWL01000056.1:3696-34163 GCA_002428455.1 Anaerolineaceae bacterium UBA6107
GGTCGGCCAGGGTGGCGGGGGTGATGCCCGCTTTGTAGGTGGCCAGGCACAGGCTCACCAGGTCAACAAAGTTCTGAGCGTGCCATTTCTGGCGCTCGGTGGCAGGCGCGAGCAGGTAGTTGTGGGTATGGTCGCCCAGGCACAGCTTGAAGGTGGAGTGCAGGTCGACCATCAGCGGCTCGCCGGCGCGCAGTTTGCGCTCGGNNGAGGCGATCTCGTTGCCGCCGGTGAAGCTCCACTCCCACACGCTGCCTTCCTTGCGCATGCCCATCGCCGCGATGCCGGCGATCTCTGTTTCGGTGTAGCGCGCGAAGTTGCCGCCCTTGATGGCATTGTAAACAGCCACGTGCCCGGCATCCGCCATGCGGCCGGCTTTGCGGAAGCGGTTGATGGTGCCCTCGTCCTTGATCATAGCAAGGCGGTCAACAATATCGAGCGCGTTGATCATCTTGGCGTAGGGCAGGGCGGCTTCAAAAGCCTGGTACTCGTAATGCGTAAGGTTGCCCTCGGGCAGGTAGTTGGACATGCCGGCTTCAACGCCGACCACGCCCTTGCCGCCCTTGAGGTGCGACTTGATCTTGTCAGCGACCGCTTCGATCTGGTCCTGCCCGCCCATGGGGGCAAAGCCGAGCACGTGGTCGAAATCGAGCCAGGATTCGTCAGCGACGCGGGCGGCATCGATGACGAAGGTGAACACGGTGGGCAGCCCATCCAGGGGGATGACGATGTAGCTGCGCCACGGGCAGAAGGCATCCGTCGTCCAGGAGAGGGTGCGCAGGCGCGAGCCGAGGTACACATCCACGCCGTCCTTCGCCATCTCCTGCTGGATGGCGGCGATGCGGCCGGGAAAGTCAATAAAATAGAGATCGTTTTCGGTCATGGCAGCCTCTAATATTCACATTCGATGGTGGACAGGATCTTGTTGAAGCGGTCGACGATGGAAGCCAGGCTGAGGGCTTTGACCATGTTGCCCTGCAGTTTGAGTTTGCCGCCCATCAATGCGGAGCGCGAGCCGAGCTCGGCGCGGGAAATTTTGGCGAAGGTGTCATAGTCGCCGCTGATGGTGAACTCGGCCGGCGGGAAGGGTTCTTCGCGCACCGAGATCTCGTTGAAAACGCCGTCTTCCAGCTTGTAGTACAGGGCGCGGTCAATGCCATCGGGGCAGTTGTGGTAGATCGTGAGCATGGAGGAGGTGAGGTTCTTCATCATCTCCGGGGTCAACTGGGCGCGCAGGCGGGTTTCTGCCTCGGCGGTCCATTCGGGACTGAGGTACTTGATCGTCATGGCATTCTCCTTGGGTTGGTTGAGTTAATTATATACCTGTGGGGGGAGAAGGAGACTCTCGCAAAGCCGAAAAGACGCAAAGGGTTTTTTGAGAGGAAAAAGGAGAGCTCTCTGCATTTAATTTTTCTCTCTTATCTGAAAAATGCTCGTCGCAGCGATGTCGTCGTTACATCGCGGAGATCCCGTTGAGCGCTCTTAATACCCTGGAACACGGACATTTCCAGGATATGCGAAATTCCGTGACATCACGAAGTGAAGGCACAGGAACTTCCACACCTGAGTGAGCAGGGACTACCAAACAGCTGCGCCTGCGCCAAAAAAGCGCGGATGCCCCGCCCCCCACGCGTTCCACACCCACTTCCTTATCTATTCATAAGAACCTGATAAATCGTGCCAGAAATAAATATTATCATTTTTGGTATACACTTTTAATGTTTTACATTCCACGCGTGATTGAGGGCGATATTTGATGATGAAGAAATCAAAAAATCCTATTTGTGTTTTCTGGGATGATACAGTAACCATAGAGCAACAAAAATTTATTAAGAAAACGATTCTCGAGTTATTGGCATCCATAGAATTAGATGCATCAAATCTCAGAATTTATGGTAATTACAAATTTAATATTGATGGTGTAAAATCACAAAGCTTCGAGACAATCCTTACCCAGGCATGTATACCACAGCAAAACCAAGTGTTTTGGGAAAAATTTGTTTCTTTCGTATTTACTAAATTGCCAAACTCTGTATTACAGGAATTTATTATAATTTTTACCAATAGAGACATTCTTTCTAACACCAATGGCATTCTTTATGGTGCCGCAGACAGTAAACTCACATTAATATCATTCAAGAGGTTTGTGAATAAAAAAGAAATCATTAAAACGTTGATATTTCATGAAGTTGGCCATATCCTCGGTTTGCCATCCATGCGTAGGGGTGAAGAAAATTTAGCTAAAATAATTGGTTGGCATTGCATTAATCCCGGCTGTTCCATGAAGCAGGGCATGAATATACCGGAATGGCAAGAGAATACGAAATCACGCTTACAACAAGGGGCGTTCCCTTATTGTAAGGAGTGTATGGAAGATCTACATCAATTATTTAATTAATAGGTATACGTAATTACACTAATATTAATCCAATTATTCCGTCATTCCTAATAAATCCACACCATTTCTTAAGTATTCGACTAGATCTATCTTGCTTAATAAATATGAAGAATTATCTCCGCCTGGTTGCATTTCCACTGCCTGTAATCGGCAAACTTCAAAATTGTCTGAGAATTCTCCTCTTCCTAATAACATTAATGCGACCAGGTCGATTATTTCTTCCTCATTCAACGAATCTATGTATTCTCGAACTTCTGCAGTTTGCTCGCTATGCCGAAATAGATCTTCAATACTAATTTGGTCAAATGGATTGGATGATTCATCACATTGACCATTGGTTTCAACTAGATTTTTCTGTAGCAATGAAATAAATGTAAAAACTTTCTTTAACTCTATCACTTTGAATCTCCTATGAATTAATGCTAACCTAAGATTAGTTACCTTATTAATTGTACTTTTTTTCTCCCGATCCACAAACTCAACCCTCCACCTTCATATTATTCTCGCTCTACACTTTCTTCCTTACATCCACCTCACAATTCCATGCCTCTCGTTGCGTTCCTATGTATAATCAGGTATCCACTCTATTGGTTATGTTCGGGGATTTTCATTCTTCAACCCTCATCGCAATGAAAAGGAAAAACCCATGACCCTCAAACCTTTCGGACCTGATAACCCTCACCCGCTATCCAAACTCAAGACCGAACTCGTCTGGGAAGGCAAGTACGACGAGTACGGCAATCGCCGCCCCGTGCATCTCCCTTCCACCACCTATCCTTTGCAGCGCATCGAATCGATCGATGAGCCGCGTGACCGTGAAAAAGCTTCACAACTTTCATTATTCAACGAGGATAACTTTAATAAGGCCAACCACCCTGATGATTTCCGCAACATGCTCATCTGGGGCGATAATAAGTTGGTTATGGCTTCGTTGCTTGAACAATACCGTGGCAAGATCGACCTGATATACATCGACCCACCCTTCGATGTAGGTGCGGATTTCTCGATGAATGTCCAAATTGGAGATAAAAACGAGGAGATAGAGAAAGAACAATCGGTATTAGAGGCAGTTGCTTATAGAGATACTTGGGGGAAAGGAATGGATTCGTATGTACAAATGATGTACGATCGCTTATCGTTGACAAAAGAATTACTTAAGGATACTGGAATTTTATATCTTCATTGTGATTTTAGAGTTAATTCATCACTCCGATTTCTTCTCAATGATATCTTCGATCCATCCAATTATCGAAATGAAGTAATTTGGTATTATTCAACTCTTGGTAGACCTAATGATAGATTTGCTTACAAACATGATGTAATCTTTGCATACGGTAAAACTAATGCTACATATTTTAATATTATCGGTTCAAAAATCCCTTATACCAATGAATATATTTCCTCCCATTTCAGAGATCACGATGAAAATGGACGTATTTGTAGAAAACGTTTTGATGCTGGGAAGTGGAGGATTTATTATCCTGATGAAGGTATGATACCAAATGATGTATGGGAAATTCCATATGAAAATTCCATGTCTTTAAATCGGTTCCAATTTCCAACCCAAAAACCTGAGAGTCTACTAGAGCGAATTATTAAATCCTCGAGCGAGGATAATTATTTAATTGCTGATTTCTTCTGCGGTTCAGGCACCACTATGGCTGTTGCAGAAAAACTCGGTCGCCGCTGGATTGGAGTTGACCTCGGTCGTTATGCCATTCATACTTCCCGCAAGCGTCTCATCCAGGTGCAGCGCGAGCTTCAGGAACAAGGCAAACCCTATCGCCCGTTCGATGTTTACAACCTGGGTCGCTACGAGCGCCAGTGGTGGCAGCTTGACCGTCTCAAAGGCGCGGATGCCGAACATCGCTCGGTCGTCCTCCGTTTCTACAAAGCCGCTCCTCTAAAGAACCCTTCCAGTCCCTTATTGCATGGAACCAAACCGGGTGCCTTCATCCATGTCAGCCAGATCGACACGATCTTCACCTTCGATAATCTGCTCAACGTTGCCCAGGCATGCGCGGCGGCTGGCGGAAAGGAACTGCATGTGCTCGCCTGGGAGTTCGAAATGGAACTCACCCAGCGCAAACCCCAGGTGGAAACGGAAACCCATGTCGCCATTCGACTGAAATACATCCCGCGCGAGATCATGGAAGCCAACCGCACTGAGGTCCAATTTTTTGAAGCCGGGTCTCTTGTAGCCAGGGCATTCGTAAAAAATGGAAAATACGATGTGGAACTCGTCAGTTTTTCCCCTGCCCTCGCTGAAGCGCCCGAAAAGGAATTGGTCGCCTTGCGTGAACGGGCGGTAAGGTCGCCCTTTGATTTCATTGATTTTTGGGCGGTGGATTTTAATTGGTCATCGGAAAAACCCTTTGAACATTACTGGCAGGATTTTCGTACCCGAAAAGACCGGAGTTTGCTGACCAGGTCGGAGCAGAAGTGGGAGTACAAGCAAAAGGGGAAACACCAGATTGCGGTTAAGGTCATCGATGTGTTTGGGGTCGATACCACCACCGTTCTTGAAGTGGAGAGTTAAAATGCCGGTCATCATCACAGAAGAAAACAAATCCGCTCTTATGCCCCTCTTCAAACCCTGGGAGGAGCCGATCCAGCACCGCTTGCCTAACCCTGACAAAGCGGGGGGTATTTCGCTCATTGTAGCCGGGCGGCGCCCATCCAAAGTCACCATTGTCCGTGCCATTCGTGCTGAGGTGGATGCCTGGAGAGCTGGTGGGTACGCGGGAGTTTCGCGTACATCGCAGTACCTGTTGAATCATTGGTTCAGGACTGAGCACCTGGTAGAAACCGCCGATGGTGGATCCATTCCTTTTCGCTACCACTGGGCGCAGCGAGAGGCGATTGAAACATTCATTTATTTAAATGAATTGCGTAAACTCAGATCAGAAGCTGAAATGCTTTTTGAATTTGGTAATGCAACTTTGCAGGAGGTTTCTCTCGGCATTAATCCAGAAGAAGATCGCTGGATGCGCGGATGCTGCAAAGTGGCGACTGGCGGTGGAAAGACCAAGGTCATGAGCCTTGCGATCGTTTGGTCTTATTTCCACAGTCTCTACGAAACCGGCTCTGATCTGGCGAAACACTTTGTCCTGATCGCCCCAAACCTGACCGTCTATGAACGCCTTAAGGACGATTTCGAAAATGGACGCATTTTTTATACTGATCCTCTTATCCCAGACGAATGGAAGCCTGATTTCCAGGTTCAGGTCGTCTTGCAGGACGATCCCGGGGGTTCCACTACCACAGGTACGATCTATTTAACCAATATTCACCGTTTGTTTGAAAGTCGTGAAAACGGGAAGAAACCAGTTGAGGGTACTACAATTTTTGGACCCGAAGTAGCTCGGAATCGTGCACTCGATACGGGCGAATCACTCCGTAACCGCATTTCAAGTCATCCTCGCTTCATGGTGCTGAACGATGAAGCCCATCATTTACACGACCCCGAACTTGCCTGGGTCAAAGCGATTGCTTCGCTGGACTTACAGTCCCGCGGTAAGGGCAATTTTGGAATATGTGCGCAACTGGACTTTACAGCCACCCCAAAACACAACGACGGTTCGCTTTTCAGACATATCATTTGTGACTTTCCTTTAGGTGAGGCAGTAGACGCCGGGATCGTCAAAGTGCCTGTCATCGGTCAGTCAGATCGACTTACGGTTAAGGGAGGAAAAGGCGTTCCTGCGGCTGAAAAATATCGTCTTCACCTTCAATTAGGTTATTTACGTTATGAGATGGAATATGAACGCCTGAATAAAACTCGTAAACCGATTTTGTTCGTCATGACCGAGGACACCAAAGCTGCTGATGAGATCACCAGTTTTCTTGATACCGACCAATTCCCCCTATTAAAAGGTCGGGTACTCAACGTCCATACCAAGCTTAAGGGCAAAATTCACACTTACACCCGTCAGGGGCGTGAAGTTAAGGAATTTGTCGAGAGCGAAACAGGGATGAAAGATGATGATCTTAAAGCGCTTCGTGAAATGTCTCGTGAATTGGATAGTAAGGATAGCAAGTTTCGTTGTGTAGTCTCGGTGATGATGCTTCGGGAGGGATGGGATGTTCGCAACGTTACCACAATTGTCCCATTAAGGCCATATCGGGCTGATTCTGGTATTTTACCTGAACAGACTTTGGGAAGAGGGCTTAGGCGCATGTTTCCTAATCAGGACACCTTCGAAATTGTGACCGTTGTAGAACATCCGGCTTTCGTAAAGCTCTATGAGGAAGAATTACAGCAGGAAGGTCTGGATATCGCGGTTTTACCTGAACATGAAAATGTTAGGACTTCCACTTCGATATTTGTCGATAACAAAAAGCCGATTGATGAATTGGATATTCAAATTCCTCTGATTTCGGATTCAATTGCAATGACTTCAGAACTATCTGGATTAACAATTGAAGAGATACAGGATTACTTCGACGATCATTTCAAGGTTTTACCGATTGGGAAGAAAAAGGAAGGATTTCTTGAATATACAGAGCGTCAATTGTTTACTGACGAAATCGTCAATCGAATGAAATTTGAGTTGGGACTTCTTGAGAAGTCGTGGTCTGCCCCGGCATATTTTGCCCGCGAGCTGGGTCGCGCCTGTCACCTTACCAGCCCTCATCAGGAATTAACTCCTTTAATCGAACAGTTCATCGCGAAAGTATTATTTGAAAAAGAAGTGAATTTGTTTTCTGGTGAGGTCGACCATCGTATGCGTGATGTGGATGTGGCTGAACATATCCGGGCAACATTCACGCCATTAATTCTTGAAAGGACTATTAAAAAAACTTCCAGAAAATCTATAAGTGCCGGCACAAACCTGTCTCAATGGCAACCTTACCAGGTTACAGTAACTCCTGATCGCCCTGCCGTTCAAGCTCAAAAAACCCTGTTTAACTTGATCCCTTGTGATTCCGGTTTCGAACAGGAATTTGCAGATTTTTGTGACTTTGCTAGTGATGTCATCTCATTCGCAAAAAATAATGGCCCGCAGAAACTGATGATTGATTACCAAACCCCCACAGGTAATCGAGCGCTATATGTTCCTGATTTCTTTATTAGGTCAACAACAGGTCTTTCATACTTGGTTGAGCTAAAAGGTCGGGTTGATCCAGTTGTACCCATAAAGGCTAGAGCGGCTCTGGACTGGTGTAAGACGAGTTCTACGATTGATATGAAATGGGAATATGTGTATATTCCATATCAAATTTTTTCATCAAGCGCACCCTCAACGATGGAAGAACTCTCTAGGGCTTGTGCCCCTTCGTTGGCTGGTTTGATCAATGAAGCAAAAACACATCAGATGCAGTTGCCACTGGAAGAAACTGCAGCTCTCAAACGATCTGAAGATATTTATTCACAGAAATTGCAGGAAGCAGGAATAACAGAACCTCCACAAGAATTTAATGAAATTATGCGGCAGTCAGTAAATTTATTGGACCATGCTGAGAGGCAGCGAATGCCAACTTTTGGGCATGCTTTTCAACCTCTTCTCTCGCCTTTGGATGACTTATCATTGAAAATTCTTGAGAAGAATTTGAAACCTTGTATACCATCCGACCATGGTGCCAGGCAGGACTATTTTGAACCTTACATCGCCGACCTTCCATATGGGTTTATCAATCAGGTAGAAAAGAACCAGCGGTTTCTTAAAAATAACCTAATATTTGGAAGACGAATGCAATTAATGGGGCTCTTGTTATTCTGTCTGGATTACGCATTGAATAAATCAGAAAATATACCGGGCATTTGGCGTGACATTTCACGACAATTTTCTAGTTCTTCATATCGGGAATTATATGGATTGCTAAGCGAGGTAAACGAATTCCGCAATACACGTATTGCCCATGTAGAAGAACCTTTGTCAGATCCTTCACTTGCTTGGAATCAGATGTTGTCCTGGATAAAATGCATAAACTTATTGGCGAAAATCTAACTGGAGGTTAATGTGAATTATTCTCGCGAGAAAGCTTTGAATTCATTAAAAAACAGGGTTGAATGCGCTAAGACTCTAATTATCTGTGACCCGTATATATTGAAAGTTACGTAGGGTGGGTTCACAATTCGACCCCACCATCCCTCTCCGTGCTTCACTGCACTTAATTTCGTTTAGGGCATAAACCGGGTTTCAAATGCAAAAGAAACCCGGTTTACACAAGAAAAGGCGCGGCATCGCCGCGCCCCTACAAGTGCATTTCTGATCCATCTGTGGTATTAGTGGTATCTGTGTTTTCTGTGGTTGATCGAGCGAGGTCGCACTTACCTCGCGAAGATCCTGTGAACGCATGCAATGCGTGAGCAAGGAATACCTTAAATCTAAATTTCCTATACCCCTTGACAACCATGTTATACTATATATAGAACATATATTCTGTTTTCCTGTTCTTTTACATCCCCCATACGCTCTTCTTGCGGTCTTGGCATACCTGAGCGCAGCGAAAGGTACGAGCATCGCGTTCACGCAATCGTAAGCGTTTGCCGCTTCGCGCCTTTGCGACTTTGCGAGAGTGTTATTTGTTTTTAATTGAATCAACAGTTATCGAAACCATCCAAATGGATTCGCTTAACGCCCTACCGACCTTACAAAATAATATTCGTTTTCGATTCGATTCCGCGGTCTATGCGTCCCCGAGCGTTTTTTGCGAGAGGGAAGCAGTTATCGAAACCATCAACGCGCGTGGGTTCTCACCTTACGTGCCCGCGTTACCTCTTGGGGATGAGCAGGAAAACCCCGGCGGCGAGCAGCAGCAACCCCAATATGCGCGGCAGTGTAACAGGGATGGGAGCCGCGCCGCCCCAGCCATGCGCATCAGCGACCAGGGAGACAACCATCTGCCCGAGGATGATCGTGGCCAGGCCGGCCGCCACGCCCGCACGCTGCAGCGCGAACGACTCACCGGTAATGATCGCGATCCCCAGCGCCCCGGCGACGACCAGCAGCAGCCAGGCCAGGGGCGGGGCTTTGGCATAGGCTTTGCCATTGATCAGCACGAGGACGAGGAAGATGATGCCCGCGATGACGCCGCTCATGAGATTCATCAGGACGCCGGTGCGCAAGGCGCCGATGAGGGTGCCGATGCGGCTGGAGAGCGTGGATTGGGCGCCGATGGCGAGACCGGTGAGCAGCGCCCCGATAATTCCAAAGACGATATATGCGTTCAATTTGTGGTTTCCTTCTTTCGTGTTTTTCATTCACCCGCCAGGAGGTTTATCAATATCAGCAGATACCAGTATAGCAAGAGATTGAATTTGGGTGTCATTGCGAGACATGGTGGTATTCCAAGTCGAAGCAATCTCCAAGTTGATGGTCAATGAACGCGTAGGGGATTGCTCACCTGCACTGCACCAAACGCAGTGCGGTGCAAGTGTCGCGAAAATCGCTCGCAACAACAATAAAAAAGGGGCGAATGCAATTCGCCCCAACAGACATTCGGGTTTGACTAGAACTCGGTGGGGATCTTCCCCAGCACGCTGAACAGCGGGGTGAGTCCTTTCACCAGCCCCATCGCCTTGAGCATGTTGCCGCGGAACTTGAGCTCGCCGCCCATGATGGCGCCGGTGGGATCGAGCTGCCCCTTGAACATCTTCTGGTAAGTGGCGTAGTCGCCGGTGATGCCGAACTCGGTCTTGACGACGGCGGGGTCAGCCAGTTTGAAGGTTTTCAGCGTGCCCTTGTCGGTTTCGAACACAAGCGTTTTTTCCTTGCCATCGGGGCATTTCTGCACGGTCATGGCGATCGACAGGGTGGCGCTGTCAGTAGCTGCGGGGGTGACGCTGGTCTTCAGTACTTTAGCGGTTTCGGTTACCCATTCTTCACTTAAAAACTTGTATGCTGCCATTTTGTATCCTCCTCTAATATTGGTAATTTGATTATACGCTAAGTAGACGGGAAAAGCCGGTCGTAAACCTCGGGCGCGTACTGCGCCACCATCCGGCTGGTGATGCCGTTCTCGCGGCAGATTTCCTCGTAGAGGTCCACGCTGCGGCGGCGCACGCGCTGCTGGGTCTCCACATCCAGGCCCCATAAGCCGAAGCGCTGGGTCCAGCCGCGCTCCCACTCGAAGTTGTCGACGAGCGACCAGTGGAAGTAACCCTTGAGCTGCCAGTTGAAATTGGCGGCGCGCCACACCTGGTGCAGGTGCTCGATGAGATAGCGCGGGCGCAGGGTATCGGCGTCATCCTCGACGCCGTTCTCAGTAACGTAAATGGGCAGCGCGTAGCCGTGCGCCCACTTGAGCCCGTCCCACATGCCGGCGGGGACATTGGCGATGAAGCCGGTGGGGCTGAGCGCGGCATCGGCGGGGTAGAAGCGCCGCCCGAACATCTGGCAGGGTTTGAGCAGGTCAAAGGCGACCATGTCGCGCGAGTAATAATTCAAGCCGATGAAATCCTGGGTGGCGGCAGCCTCAGGCAGTGAGAAGCGTTTGAAGACAAGGTTGAGCTTACCGGTAGCGAGGCAGTCGTTGAAGGCGCGGTTGAAAAGCTGGTTCTGGAAGTTTAAGGGGATACGATCGAAGGGGTTGCGGGGGTGCGCCGGGGCAAAGCTGCGGTAGTTGGTGGCAACGCCGGCGCGGGCGCCCGGTTGCAGCTCGTGGATGACACGGTAGGCGGCGGCGTGCCCGCGGATGAGGTTGACGACGACGCGCGCGGCAAGACCAAGGTCACGTTTGCCGGGCGGGAAGAGACCTTCCACCCAGCCGCTGAGGGCGTAAACATTGGGCTCGTTCACAGTCGTCCACAGGCTGACGTAGTCCTTGAGGGCGGCGACGGCGCGGCGCACGAAGCGCGCGAAATGCGCGGGGGTGTCGTCGTTCTCCCAGCCGCCCAGGTCGACCAGCCACAGTGGGTCGGAGAAGTGGTGCAGGGTGACCATGGGGGTCATACCGTTGTCCACCAGCCAGCGGGCGATCTCCACGTAGCGGTCGAGGGCTTCGTCATCCCAGCGGTCGGGCGCCGGCTGCACGCGGCTCCATTCGATGGAAAGGCGGTGCGCGTTCTGACCGGTATCACGGGCGCGTTCGAGGTCTTCACGCCAACGCCCGCCCCACCAGTCGCAGGCCATGCCGGCTTTCTGGTCGTGAATGATGCGGCCGGGTTCACTCTCCCAGCGCGCCCAATTATTGTTGGTGTTGCCGCCTTCAACCTGGTGCGAGGCGGTGGCGGATCCCCACAGGAATCCGCGGGGAAAATGAAAACTGGCTTCGGGCATGAGCGCCTCCAGGTGCAATGTGATTGATGAAATTATAGCCCAAACAAAAAAGCCCCGGGCTGGCCGGAGCTTTATGGTGAGCAGTGCGGGTTACATCCCTGCCATGAAAGCGATGCTGAGGGTGCCGGGGCCGACATGGGAGCCGATGACCGGGCTGACGTAGCTGAGGATGGATTCATCAGCGTGGAAGCGGTGGGTGATGTCTGCCAGCAGCGCGCGGGCTCTCTCCTCCGCCAGGGCGTGAAACACGGAGACGCGCACCGGTTTCCTGCCGTCGATGTCCTTCTCGACCAGCTGCACCATGGCTTCGATGGCTTTGTTGATTGAGATGACGCTCTTGACCGCTTCAATCTTGCCCTCACGGATCTCGAGTATGGGTTTAATGTTGAGCGTGGTGCCCATAAAGCGCTTGCCGCCGCCGATGCGTCCGCCGGCATGCAGGTACTTGAGGGTATCCACCACGAAGTAGACGCCGATGTGCTTGTAGGCTTCCAGCGCGACCTGCTTGCACTCCTCCAGCGAAGCCCCGTCACGCGCAGCGCGGGCAGCCGCCAGCACCTGGAAACTCAGCGCCATCGAAACCAGGTGGGTGTCGATGACCTCGATGGGCGCATCCTTGAACGTTTTCCACGCCTGGATGGCTGAGTCATACGAACCGGATATTCCGGAGCTGATGGGCATGGTGAGAATGGCGTAATCCTCTTCCAGCAGCTGCTGAAAAAGCGAGTTGTAGGTGCTTACCGGGGTCTGGCTGGTGGTGGGGAGGGTGCTGCTCTTTGCCAGGCGGGTGTAGAATTCGTCCGGCTGGATATCGATGCCGTCACGGTATTCCACACCATCCCAATTGAGGGTGAGGGGAATGGTGCGGATATTCAATTCTTCGATGTACGATTGGGGAAGGTACGCGGTGGAATCGGTTGTGACGATCACTCTTTTCATAATGTACTCCTCGGTTGGTTACAAATATTTGTTTGTATCTTACCATTTTACATAAAAACGGCGAACTGTCATGGGAAAAAGGTCATATTTTCGACCGGGCATGTCAGCGGAAGCAAGAATCTTGCCCTTCTGGCGAGGCGTGGTAAACTTGAAAAAAAACTGGGTGGTTCGGTTGAAAAGAGCGTTATTGATCTTATTGGTGCTGACGGTGCTACTGCTCAGCACGGGCTGCGGCAGCGGTGACCCGCTATTGGGTACATGGATGGAACCCAACTCCGGGGTGGTGATGGAGCTTACTGAAGACGACAAGGCGATCATGAGCCTCAACGATGCCAGTATCACGATGAATTTCAAGCGTGAGGATCCGGACGTTATCATCTTCCTGGCGTCGGCTGACGGGAGCATCCCGGAGCAGCGCATGACCTACCGGTTAAAGGAAGATAAGCTGGTATTGACACTGGACGGGATCGACACCGCCTTTTTCCGCGTGAAATAAAAAAACCTATTGAAGTTCAACCGCCTGCAACTGTATACTACGGCTGCAAGGCGGTTTTGTAATTAATGAGGTAGTTGGCAGGGAACTATTTTTGCAGAGGTGCGTCTTAAGCAGGACAATGAAGGAGAAATGCCATGAATAAATCAATCCTTATTAAAACCCTAACTGTTGTAGCCGTGCTGACGCTGGCGTTGACCTCGTGCAACCTGCTGGATATCATCGGGCAGGATGATACCGAGGATTTCGCGCAGATCGAGACGATCGCGGCTGCCACCATCTCGGCCAGGTTCACGCAATCTGCCTACGAGACAATGGTCGGGCAGCTGACGCAAATAGCCCCCACCAGTACCGCCGGTGGACCGGTCGTTCCGCAAGCGTCGAGCACACCGCTGCCGGAGAACACGCCAATCCCGACGTTTACACCAGCGCCGCCTGTCAACACACCGATCCCGCCGACCAAGACACCGATCCCCATTCCGTGCAACGCGGCGAAATATATTGAAGATGTCACCATCCCTGATTGGAGCAAGGTTGATGCAGGAGCTTCATTTGTGAAAACCTGGAAGGTGAAGAACGTGGGTACCTGCTCGTGGACGAAGGAGTATAAGATCTTCTTCTTCGGCGGCAACCAGTTGAAAGCGGCCGACGCGGTGGCTTTCCCCCAGGTTGTGAACCCCGGCGAGACGGTAAACCTGTCAGTATCCATGACAGCCCCATCTGATACCGGTAGTTTTAGCGGCAGCTGGATGCTCAAAGCAGCCAACGGCACTGTATTTGGTGTAGGCAGCGCCTACAATGTGGCGCTCACCGTGAACATCAAGGTCGAAAGCGTGCCGGCGTCGAAGGATCCGGATACCGTTTACGACATGGCCAAGGATTACTGCTCAGCGTCATGGCGGACGAACGGCGGCGAGATCAGCTGCCCGAGCTCAAAGATCGATACGGCAAGCGGCTCGATCACACGCTCTTACGCCCCTGTTTTGTGGGATGGCTCAAAGGATGATGAAGGCGCGCTCTACACCGTGCCCGCCAAAGGCGGCGACGGCATGATCCAGGGCAAGTTCCCCAAGCTAAAGATCGAGAAGGGCTACCGCTTCAGGTCACTGCTCACCTGCGCCAACAAGACCCCGAAATGCTCGGTTACCTATGAGCTGCTCTACACAGAGATCGGCGGGGATGAGACCGGCGGATCACTGGGCTCCTGGGATCTGAATAACGGCAGTTCGATCTCCGCAGATGTGGACCTTTCCGCCCTCAAGGGCAAAACGGTGCGGCTGATCCTGAAAGTCAGCAGCAAGGGCGATTCCACGGATGATGTCGCCATCTGGTTAGCTCCTCGGGTGACCAATCCATAAGTGCATAGATGCCAGCCGGACGAAAACGGCTGGCACTTTTTTATTGTTGGCGTGGTTAGCTTCCGTTGGAAGTAACGACGCGTTGATCAACCAGGTTAGAAAAGGAGGCAAAAAATGAAAGTCCATTATATGTTCAAACTGGTACGTTTCGCTGTTCCGTTGATCATGGCCTTCGCCCTCGTGGCGGGAGTGACGGGCACCAGCCAGGCATCCTCGGTGCCTTCGATCGCGATCGAGGCTGTGGAGGCGGATAAGAACGTGACAATCACAGGAATCAACTTTCCGACCGACCTGAAATTCGTGGTAAGGATGGGCGCGTACGGCACCTACGCCCTGGGTGGCATCAAAGCCGGTAAGGTGGAGACCAGCGCGGACAAATTCGTTGCGACATTCGACATCCCGGCGGAACTGAAGGGCGCGAAAAGGATTGCCATCCGCCTGGACAGTGCAAATGGCTACTACGCCTACAACTGGTTCTACAACAACACCGCCCCGGTGAAAGATGGTACCGAGGTGAGCGGAGGTTACGCGGGATACCCGACCTTTACGATCACGGATGTTGAACGCAACAGCGCGGTGGACATTGAGATCAAGAACCTGCCGGTTGGACAGAGCTTTACTGTGAGGATGGGGGAGTACATGACCATGGCGCTGGGCGGCATCGAAGCAGGCAAGTTCGATTCCGGCGAGGGTGGAACGGTGAAGAAGACCTTCTCCATCCCGGCAGCGCTGGCTGACAAGGAGAAGGTCGCCATCCGCTTTGACAGCCCGGAGGGTTATTATGCCTACAACTGGTTCTGGAATCACTCCACCGGTGCAGCTGCAGCGGGACCGGAGACCCCGGCGTATACCGGGATCCCGACAATCCACATTGACGCGGTGGTGCGGGACGGCAAAGTGACGCTCAGCGGGAAAAACTTCCCGGCGGATAAGACATTCGCGGTGACCATGGGTGCCTACGGCACGCGCGGCATCGGCGGGATCGCCGCGGGCAGTTACGCTTCAGGTGCGGGCGGTGACTTCAGCGGGCAGACCTTCAATATCCCGGCTGACCTTGCCGGCAGCTATCGCATTGCCATCCGCCTGGCGACCGAAGACGGATTCTACGCCTACAACTGGTTCTTCAACAATGATAGTGAATAGGGACAGAGAATCGATAATCGATAGTAGAGAGTAGAGATTGGTAAAAAGGATTGTCGCACTTGCGGACAGTCCTTTTTCTTGATTTTCATCTATTAAAGATCCTTCACCATGTAGAGTTCGTGCTGGACGAAGCCGCGCGCGGCATAATAGGGGCGGGTGCCAATGGCGGCGATGACAGCGAGGCGGCGCAGGCCTTTTGCGCGGGCAATGCTGGTGGCCTCTTCCAGGAGACGCGTGCCCAGCCCGCTATGCTGCGCGGCACCTTCGCGTTCGCTGCCCACCGGAAGCGACTGTCCGTAGACGTGCACCTCACGGATGATACCGGCATCCTGCAACTCGGGGATGGCCAGGTCAGGTGCGCCGCTGCGCGGGAAGGAAAGGCGTAAATACCCTGCCAGCTGATCAGTGGAGGTGTTGAAAGAGAGGAAATGTTCTTCGGAAATGGCGGGGGTGTAGACAAGGTCGTTGAAGGTGAGGGTAGCTGCGTCCACCACCTGACCGCGCACCTCGCGGCAGCGGATACAACGGCAGGCGGTACCGCGCTGCTGCATTTCACGCTGCACGTCCTGGCGCAAGCTGGTGCGGCGGTTACCCTCGACCACGTGAAAGGAGGGGATATCGCGGATGATGCGGTTGACGCGGCAGTAAGGCGGGATGAGGGGCTTGATGTCAGCGATCAGGTCCACCAGTTGCTCAGTGGTGTAGGGGGTGTATTCGTCGCGCTGCCAGTAGCGGTACAACTCGGCGGACTCGAGGAGCTGGGTGGGGTAGATCTTGATCTCATCCGGGGCGTAGCCGTCGTCCCACAGACGGGCGAAATCCTCGCGGTCGGAATCAGGGGTGGCACCGAGCAGGTTGGGCATCCAGTGCAGCACGATCTTGAAGCCGGCGGCGCGCAGGAGGGTCATTGCGCGCAAAGTATCGGCGCTGGTGTGTCCGCGCTTGTTGAGCGCGAGGATGCGGTCATCCAGGCTTTGGGCGCCCATCTGCAACTTGGTCACACCGAGACGGCGCAGCCAGACCAGCTCGTCGCGGTCAATGTCATCCGGGCGGGTCTCGATGACCAGCCCGACATTGCGGTGATTAGCGCTTTCGTTTAGCGTGTGTGCGCGCTGCAGTTCGGCCAGGTCGATGAACGCGCGTTCGTGCGGGGCTGGCTCGGCGGTGTTGTTCGGAAGGGCGTCCTCATGAAGGCTATCAGCGTTCATGGCGTGAAAACAGCGCCGGATGAACCACTCCTGGTAAGGGCGCGGGTAACAGCTCCAGCTGCCGCCGAGGACAAGCAGCTCGATCTTGTCATTGGGATGACCGACCGCGGCGTATTCGTTGATGCGCGAGGTCACCTGATCAAACGGATCAAAGTGATTCTGATAGGCGCGGGCTGCGCCGGGTTCATCCGCCAGGTAGCTCTTGGGCATCTCCTCCTCAGTGGGGCAGAAGATGCAATTGCCGGGGCAGGGGGCTTCTTTCGTGAGTACGGTGACCGTGGTTACGCCGGAAAGCGTGCGCACCGGTTTCATGCGGATGCGGGCGAGGAAGGATGGGTCTTCCGGCCATTCCCCTTCTTCCACCAGCTGGCGGTAAGCTGCCACCAGGATGTGCTTGGCGATGAGGCGTCCGTCGGGCATGGGATTGGCACGCAGGGCGCGGTCCAGGCGGATACCGGCACGGACCTCCTCAAGAACAACGCGCGCCTTGACGAGTTGTTCGGGGGTATATTGGCGTGCTTTGCGCCAGTTCTCGGTCCGTTCAGTAGGTTTCATAGGAATGTATAATGGGGGGTATGCAACCAGAAATCGTTGAAAAACTGCACACCATCAACAAGGAATTCTACCAGAGATTCGGTCAGGCTTTTGCGCAGACGCGGCGGCGCATCCAGCCGGGAGTAAGGCGGGTGCTGGATGAGTGGATCCGCGACGGTCACTGGCTGGATATCGGCTGCGGGGGCGGCGGGCTGGCTCAAGCCTGGCATGCAAGTGAATTGCGCGGCAGCTACACCGGCATCGATTTCAGTGCAGCCCTGCTGGAAGAGGCTATTGCCGGAATGTCAGGGAAAGCCCCGCATGATGTCATCACTTTTTTATTTCACAATGTGGATCTCTCGAAAACTGTTTGGCCAAGCGTACTGGAACGCAAGGTTTACGATGGCGTACTGGCATTCGCGGTGCTGCACCACATTCCTGCGGCGGAAAAGCGTCAGCAATTAACAAGGCAGGTGGCAGAGTTACTGAAGCCTGGTGGGCTGTTCATTCTTTCCGTATGGCAGTTTCAGCACAGTCCAAAATTGATGGCGCGCGTGCAGCCCTGGGAATTGGCAGGAATCCACCGGGAGGACGTGGAAGAGGGGGATACGCTGCTGGATTGGCGGTATCATTGTGATGAGCAGGATACGGGAACCGGACTGCGCTACGTGCACCTGTTCTCACGCGAGGAACTCTCCACACTGGCGCAAACCTCGGGGTTCGAGATCATCGAAGAATTCGAGTCGGACGGTAAGGGGGAAAGGCTGGGGCTCTACCAGGTGTGGCAGAAAAAAACATCATAAAAGGTCAGTGGGGTCGTTGGGGTCTGAGGCGGGCAGCGCGGGAAGCTCTCCGCGGATGCGTTTGCGCACCTGGCTGAGGTGATAGTTGACAGCACGGCGGGAAAGGTCGAGCATGCCGGCGATCTCCGCGCTGGTAAAGCCGCGCGAGGAGAGTTCGAGCACCTGGCGCTGGCGGCGGGTGAGGTCGGTCCTTTCGGCAGCGCGCCGCGGACGACCGGGCTGGCGTACGGGAGCGACGATGACCGTGGCGTTAACTTTGGTGGCGCTGAGCCGGCCGGCGGGAGCACTGCGCAGGATGGGCAGCGGACGTAAACCGGCATTGACGGCTGCGACAAGTTCAGCGGGGGAAAGGTCGATTTCGAGTTGGATGACAGTTGCGTCATCCGGCAGGTAGAGCAGGCGGGTCATTCGGTCTCCGGGGGCAAACGATAATCACACAGGTAAACTATAGAACTTATATTCTATATTTTACTCCACTGGAAGGAGTTGTCAATAGCCGGGTGATATTGTACTGCGCGTGATCTTATTGATGCAAAAAGATCGGATTCAGTTATGATTAATTCATTGAAAAGATCAAACAAAACTGACCGGAGGGATCGCAATGCAGCAAAATCCGCCAACGGTAAATAAGAAGACCCTTTCAAAGTGGTGGTTCCTGCTGTGGGGATTCCTGGCGGGGCTGCTGGTAGTGATATTGATCGGACTGGTGCTGCTGCTGGCGCGGGGAACGCTGCACTCACTGGCAAGCGTGGACACCCCAAACCCTGTGGTGGATGCGCGAGTGGAGTTGAAGGTTGCGGCGGATGGTTGCGGGGTTGAGCGCGGCGAAGTGACCGGATCCACGCCGGTGAGCAGCCTGACCTGGGTGATCGTGGACGAGGACGGCTACACGGTACTGGAACGCAACGCGGAGGGGGAAAACAGGTACCGTTACTTTACCGGGGGGCATTACCGGGTGCATGTGGCGGCGTGGTATCTTGACCGCTACATCAGCATCAGTGATGAGGTTAAGATCGATTGTTGAATATAAGATCAGGTGTTAGAACGGGCCGAACCCGATCAGCGTGCCGATCCATAGGAACAAAGCCACCAGGGGGAAGATCACCAGCCACAGCCGGGCGGTGAAGCGCATCCATTTGCTATAACTGATGGAAGCCAGCCCGATGCAGATGAGCAGGATGGCGTTGGTGGGGTAGGCCAGGTTGGTGAAGCCGTCGCCGAAGCAGTAGGCGCTGACGGTGAGTTGGCGGGTCACGCCGAGCAGGTCAGCCAGGGGCAGCAGGATGGGCATCATCAGCACAGCCTTGGCACCGGATGACGCGACAAAGAACTCCACCAGCAGCGCGAGGAGGAACATAATGAGAACCGCCGAGAGCGGGGAAGCCCCGTCAAGCAGGGTGGTTGTGCCGTGCAGGATGGTATCGATCACCTTGCCGCTGGAGACGATGTGCTTGGTGCTGGCAGCCATGAGGATGAGTGGAATGCCGGGAGCTAGGCCGACCATGCCCTCTTTCAGCGCTTTACCGATCAACTTTCTGTTGGCACCGGAGACGATGCCGCTGACCAGCCCGCCGATGAAGAAAAGCAGGCCGACGAGGGGCAGTGTGTAATCGGAGATGGCGGGCACGAAGGGGCCGGCCAACAGCACCGCGATGATGAGGAGCATGAACAACCCGAAAATGAGGGCGGCTTTACCCGTGCGCGGAGCCGCTGCTGTGTTGTTGAGGTCGAGGTGCTTGTACTTGTCTGCCGCAGCCCGGCTTTCCTTGTAGACCAGCGAGGCGGTCGGGTCACGGTCGATGCGGCGCGCGTAGGTGAGCAGGAACCACGCCAGCGCGGCGTAGAAGACGATGAAGACGGGCACGCGCAGCAGCGCACCGGAGAAAAGGGGCAGACCGGCGAGTTTTTGCGCCACCCCGATGGTGAAAGGATTGGTGATGGCTGCCGAAAAACCGATGTTGGTGGCCAGCACGCTCATGCCCAGTCCGACAAGGGGATCCCAGCCCAGCGAGACGGACAGGGCGATCATGATGGGCACCAGCGGGACGATCTCCTCGAGGATGCCGAAAAAGCCGCCCAACAGCATGAAGAACAGGGAGACCACCAGCAGCAGGGTGTAGCGTTTCTCACGGAAACGGTTAACGATGCGGGACAGGACAGCCGTGAGGATACCGGCTTTCTCCAGCACGGCGAAAGCACCGCTGACCAGCAGGATGAACACGATGATGGTGATGATGATCAGGCTGTCAGGACCCCACAGCACCTCCAGCGGGGCGGTGAACCAGCGCCACACAGGGTAGTCGGGGCGATCGATGACCCGGTACGAAGCGGGGTCGATCAGCTCACGTCCTTCAGCGCTGAAGCGGGTATACTCGCCAGCGGGAAGGAGGCGGGTCAGAACGCCCGCGGCGATCATCAATACCAACAGGATCAGGGCGGACTGGATGAAGGCTCTGGTACTGATCTGCGCGCCGGCTTTTTGTTCCATGGGGGTTCTCTCCCGGTTGACCTATTAAGATACTTTAGTTTAGACCGTGAAACCCGCAGTGTCAAACAAATATGCAGGTTCTCTTAACCGGCAAATTGGCTGGTATGATTGGGGTATGCCGGCGAAGACGAGGGAAATCAGCGAAGCGATCATCACCATTGCAGGGCAACAGGTGCCGTACCGTGTGCGCGTCTCAACGCGTGCCAGGCGGTTGCGGCTCACCGTCTCCAACGGGCAGGTGAGCGTTACGCTGCCCAAAGGCGTGCCGCGCAGCGAAGCAGAGAAGATGCTGCAGCAGCACTCTGCGTGGCTGGTGAGCCAGCTGGAACGGGCAGCGAAGGCGAAGACCCCTGCAAAAACATTGCCCGCGGATGTGATCCTGCTGCGCGGCGAGGTGAAGAAAGTGGTGATCCACGAGGAGAGCGAACGTCAGACGCGTTTACGGGTGGATGAAGGCGCGGATCGCCTGGTCATCCATACGCCGGTGGGCACGCGCAAAGCCGGTCGCAGCCTGGCGGTACCGTGGCTGAAGGCGAAAGCGCGCGAAGAGATCACCGCGGCAGCGCAGCAGTGGGCTGGCAGAATGGGCTTGAGCTACCGCAGCATTTCGATCCGTGACCAGAAAACGCGCTGGGGCAGCTGCTCCAGCCGGGGGACGCTTTCCTTCAACTGGCGGCTGGTGATGGCTCCACCCGCGATACTGGAATACGTGGTAATCCATGAACTGGCGCATCTGAAGCAGCCCAATCACTCCAGGGCATTCTGGCAGCTGACCGGGCAGTATTACCCTGATTTCAAGAAAGCCCGCGCCTGGCTGCGCAATAACGCCAGCTTTTTGCGGCCGGTTGACCTGGCATAAACGCTGAAAAAGGTATAATTCAAGATATGGAATTTACACAACATACCGATTTTCCGTACGACATGGAAGAAGCGTGGAATGACCTGCTGGCGCACAGCGCCAGTCATGTACCGTTCCTGCGCAGTGAGTACCTGGCAGAATGGTGGACGACGCGCGGCGGCGGGGAATGGCCGGATGACGCTGAACTGGCGATCATCACCGCGCATGAGGATGGGCGGTTGATCGGCATCGCCCCGCTTTTCATCGCTGAGCACGAGGAAAAAGTACAGCTGCTGCTGTTGGGTAGTATCGAGATCAGCGATTACCTGGATTTCATCTGCCGTATTGAAGATACCGAACGTTTCTGCCGGAAATTGCTTGCTTACATAAAAGAGACCTTCATCGAAACCGGCAGGGCTATGGGTGTAGACCTGTACAACATCGTGGAGGATTCCCCGACACTGCAGGCGCTGGAGGATGCGGCGAAGGCAACAGGTGTCGACTTTGAAGACCGCAAGTTGCAGCATTCCCCCTACATTCCGCTGCCGGCGGATTGGGAGACCTACCTGCAGAACCTGGACAAGAAGCAGCGCCACGAGATCCGGCGCAAGATGCGCCGGGCGGGCGAGGGGCAGGAAGCACTTGAGGTTTACATCACCGCGGATGCCGGCCGGTTGGAAGATGACATGGAGGACTTCCTGGAATTGATGGCGCAGGACGAAGTAAAGGAGGATTTCCTTTCTCCACTGATGCGTGAGCAAATGAGGTCCATCATGCGCTGTGCCTTCGCGGAGGGCTGCCTGCAGCTGGCGTTCCTGGTCATCGGCGGAAACAAGGTCGCCGCGTACATGAGCTTTGATTTCCTCAACCGCATCTGGGTATATAACTCGGGGCTGGACCGGCGCTACATGGCGTACTCACCGGGCTGGGTGCTGCTGGGTCACCTGCTGCAGATGGCGATCGAGCAGGGCAAAGAAGAGTTCGATTTCATGCGCGGGGATGAGGCGTACAAGTACAAGTTTGGCGCGGTGGACCGGCACATAAAGCGGGCAACGCTGAAATTCTGATGAGATAAAGCACAAGCGGAGGGCGTTATGCCCTCCGCTTTTCGCGAAGATAAGAAGTACCAGGCAGGGGAGGTTCACATTGTCCCCGATGGCTTTTTGAGGGGATGAATCTCCCCTACTGATGATTTATATGCGGATCACAATTGCCCGTAGTGGAGAATTCATGAATCTCCCCTGCTCATTTAAACCTGGGTCACATCTGCCCGCAAGACCAGCGCTGGATCAGACGATGGAAGAATTTCACCATCAACGAGAGGTTTTCCAGTGAGAGGCGCTCATTAATGCCGTGAATGCGCTCAATATCTTCCTTGCGGCTGACAATCGGGGTAAAGCGGTACACGCGGTCAGAGATGGCGTGATAATGGCGGGAGTCCGTTGCCCCGAGCATGGCGTTGGGCGCGCAGGTGGCGGTGGGGTAAAGCTCGCGCACCACGCTGGTGATGTGGTGGAAGGCGGGTCCATCGGATGGGGAAACCGGCGAAGGCTCCCAGGCGTTGTTGGGTAGCGGGGTGAGGGTGACGCGTTCATCGGTGATCACCGTGCGGACGCGGTCAATGACCTCAGCGACGGTCTCGCCGGGCAGGATGCGGAAGTTGACCACCGCTTCCGCCAGGCTGGGGAGGACGTTATCTTTGATGCCGCTGTGGAAGATGGTGGGCGCGGTGGTGGTGTGGATGCTGGCGGCAGTCTCAGTGGAGGCGGAGAGCTGGCGGCGAACCAGGCCGCTGAAGAGCCACAAGTTGGCGAAAGCCATTTTCATCACGGTGGAAGCGGTGGGGCTGAGCGCCTTGAAGAGGGGCAGGACAGCTTGCACGCGGTATGGAAAAGGATTGGACTGCAGGCGGTCGATGGCACGGGAAAGGATTCCGATGGAAGTCTCAGGGGCGGGGGTGGAGGAATGTCCACCGCTGGCCTCGGCGGTCAGCTTGAGGGAAAGGTAACCCTTCTCGGTGACCGCGATGGGGGCGGTGTACCCCTTGAAACCGGGCAGCACACCATCCAGGATCGAAGTGCCTTCATCGATGACAGCTGCCAAGCGGATGCCCTGTTCCTTCAGTTGGGTGACGATCACACGGGCACCCATGCCGAGAACCTCTTCATCGTGGCTGAAGGCGAGGATGATGGTGCGGCAGGGTTGGAAACCCTGTGCAAGCAGGTTCTCCACGGCTTCCATCACGGCGATCAGCTGGCATTTAATGTCCATACTGCCGCGCCCCCAAACGAAACCATCCTCAATAGCGCCGGAAAAAGGCGGGTAAGTCCATTTGGCGAGGGTGTGTTCGTCCGCCGGGACAACATCCTGGTGAGCCATGAAGAGGACAGGTTCCAGTTCGGGCTTGCTGCCGGGCCAGGTGTACAACAGGCTGCCGCCCGGGAGCACCTCGCGCGAAAGGCGTCCATGCAATAAGGGGTAACTTTCCTGCAGCAGATTGTGAAGCGCATCAAACAGTTCCGGACGGTCTTCGGCCGGATCAGCGTGTGAGATGGTGGGGATTTGGATGGCGGCGGAGAGGTGGCGGGCGGGGACGAGCAGGTCAGGCTGCAGGTCGGGAAGTTCAGACGAGAAGGGCAGGGGATCCTGACGTGCATCGCGCGAAAAAAGGAAGGTGCGGACAATCACCACCAGGATGACAACGAGGAGCAGTGCGAGCAAGGTATAAATGAAAGGCATGGTAACCTCGGAAGAACAGGAATAATCAGTGCGAGGTAATTATAGTATAGCTGCCGGTTGCGCAACCAGGTTGCAGGTTACAAAAGGACCCGGCGACGATAAAAGCGCTCGGGTCCCGGTGAACGCTGGAAATGGGATTTTAAAGCTTGATCACATCGCCGAGAATGTAATTCTCGAGACCTTTGATCAGGGATTCCTTGTCCTGCAGCAGTGAGGTGACCACGTCTCCGATGGAAATGACGCCGACAACCTTATCCCCGCTGACCACGGGCAGGTGGCGGATGTGCTTGTCGGACATTTGCGCCATGCAGGCTTCAACGGATTCTTCAGGACGCACGTAATAGACCTTGGAGGTCATCACTTTTTCAACGGGGGTCTGTTCGTAGTTTCCCTGCAGAATACCGCGGCGGGCATAGTCGCGCTCAGAAAAGATGCCCATGACCTTCTCATCGCGTAAAACGAGAACGGAACCGATGCCTTTTTCGGCCATTAACTTGAGACAATCCACGATGGGTGTTTCAGGAGAAACCGAGAACACCTTGTTTCCCTTCACACTCAGAATCGATGCAACAGTCGCCATTGTTACCTCCTTATATTTACTATTCAATAGTAGATTAATCATAGCCGATTCTCAAAATTTTATCAATCAGTTGAACCTCCCGGATTGTGAACCTCCCGGATACCTGTCAAGCCGAGCCAGGCAATGTGAGCGGGCATTATTTTCTGTTAGAATTCCAATCATGAAACCAAATTGGAAAATCCTCCTGTTGCTCAGCCTGCCAGTGGCTGGCCTGGTAGCAGGATACCTGCTGATGGGACGCACGTTGCAAGCCAGTGTGAACGGAGAAGCATTGACCATCCGGACACATGCTTTGACGGTGGAGGGTGCATTACGGTCCGCGGGGATCGAACTCGCAGAGGGGGATGAGGTAAAGCCAGGCGGATCCACATGGCTTTCGAAGGCTGAACAGATCGAAGTAAATTCCTCCAGGCTGGTGCGGGTGCGCGTGGAACCGGGTGGTGAAGTGCTGGAGGTGGAAACTGCGTTGCTAACCCCCCGGGAGATCCTGGAAGCTGTCGGGATCGAAGCCGGGGCGGATGACCTGGTTCTGTTGAATGGACAAAGCGTGGCAATGGACATCCCGTTGAACAAGCGGGGAGAAGTGATCCTGACGTACCGCCGTGCAGTGGAGCTGTTGCTGACTATTGACGGCGAGGAAAGAGGGTTGCTGACCACCGCCCCGAACCTGGGTACTGCATTGTGGGAAGCGGGCATCGAGGTGCGAAAAGGGGACAGGATCTCGCAACCACTCGATCTGCCGTTGACCGGTGATCTGGCAGTGGAAATACACAGCGGGCGGACGATCGCGATCGAAGTGGATGGCGCAACCCTCCAAGGTTACAGCGCGGCTGAGACAGTGGGTGAAGCCCTGGTCGAAAACGGAATCGCGCTGCAGGACCTGGATTACAGCGACCCGTCGGAGAGTGAAGCAATCCCGGATGACGGTTTGATCCGTGTGGCGCGGGTATCCGAAGAGCTGCAGGTGGAGCAGGACACCATTCCCTTTGAAATCCAATCTGTGCCGGATGACACTTTGGAGATCAATACGCGCAAGGTTGTTCAGGAAGGGCAGGTCGGGATCAAGGCGAGCCGGGTACGGGTGCGCTACGAAGATGGTGCAGAAGTTGCGCGTGAAAACGAGGGCGAGGTAACGCTCGCCGAAGCCGTTGACAGGGTGGTGCATTACGGCACGAAGATCGTTGACAAGTACCTGGACACACCGGACGGACCGATCACTTATTACATGGCGGTCGATGTGACGGCAACCTCCTACTCGCCATGCCGCTCGGGCGTGCCGGGAAAATGCTACACGGGCACCTCGTACGGGCTGCCGGTGCAAAAAGGGGTGATCGGTGTGACACGGGCGTGGTACTACATGTTCCGGGGTACGCAGATCTATGTGCCGGGGTATGGCGTGGGTACCATTGCGGACATCGGTTATTACCCGTACAGCGACTCCTGGATCGACCTGGGATATTCGGATGATGATTACCAATCATGGGGTGCCACCAACCTGACCATTTACTTCCTGTCGCCAGCCCCGCCAGGGTTTACAGGAGTGCTGCCATAGACATACCGGCATTGGACGTTAGGGCATTATTGAAACGCCACCAGTTGGATCCGCGCAAGGGGCTGGGTCAGAACTTCCTGGTGGACCACAAAGCGCTCAAAAATATCGTCAGCAGCGCGGAGATCACAGCGGAGGACCACGTGCTTGAGATCGGCGCGGGGCTGGGAAGCCTGACACGCCTACTGGGCGCAGCCGCTGGAACGGTAAAAGCGGTGGAGATCGATCAGCGGCTGATCCCGGTGCTGCAGGAAGTGGTGGGTGACTTTTCCAATATAGAGGTCGTGCAGGGGGACATCCTGGAGCTGGATCCCGGGAAACTGGTGGGCAGACCGGGTTACGTGGTGGTGGCGAATATCCCCTATTACATCACTTCGGCCATCATCCGGCACCTGCTGGAGAATGAGATCAAACCCGCACGGCTGGTGTTGACAATACAGCGGGAGGTGGCGGAACGCATTTGCGCGGAACCGGGCGATCTTTCATTGTTGGCGTTGAGCGTGCAGGTGTATGGCAGGCCGTTCATCAGCGGGATCATCCCGGCGGAAGCGTTCCACCCGGTGCCGAACGTGGATTCAGCCACGCTGAGAATTGACATGTACCCGCACGCGTTGTTCAATGACAAACAGCGCGAACAATTCTTTCGACTCATCCACATGGGATTTGCGCAAAAGCGCAAAATGCTGCGCAACACCCTCTCGGCAGGACTGCACATTCCCGGAGAAGAAGCCGCAGCCTACCTGAGCGCAGCGGGGGTGGACCCGGAACGACGCGCGCAGACGCTGAACCTGGCGGAGTGGAAAACACTTGTCAATGAATTGCAGGATATATTGTAGGGAAAAACGGGTCAGGCGCGGGCCGGTTGCAGGTCACGGTAGCGCGCGAGCAGACCCCAAACGCGCAGGGCGGCTTCCACCTGGATGGACAGATTCATTTTTGATTGACCCAGTTTGCGGTCGGCAAAGTAGATGGGCACTTCCTTGATTTTGAAACCAAGTTTGTGTGCCACGTATGCCATTTCGATCTGAAACACGTAACCATTGGAACGTACAAGCTCCCAGGGGATGGCGGAGAGAACTTCACGACGCCACAGTCGGAAGCCCCCGGTGACATCCTTGACCGGGACACCCAGGATGGTGCGGGCGTAGATATTGCCAAAATTGGAGAGCCCTTTGCGCCAGGCAGGCCAGTTGTGATCGAGGCTGCCGCCGGGAATGTAACGCGAGCCGAGAACGAGATCACAGTCCGTAATGGCGAAGACAAACTCGACGATCTTTTCCGGCTCATGGGAAAAATCGGCATCCATTTGACCGATCAGATCAATACCGCTGGTGAGCATGTGCTGGAAGCCTGTGATGTACGCCGTACCCAACCCCAACTTGCCAGCGCGGTGTATCACGCTCACGCTACCCGGAAAGCGCGCGGCGAGCTCATCTGCCAGGACTCCGGTGCCATCCGGGCTGTTGTCATCAATCACCAGGATGGAGAGATCAGGCAAAGGCAGGGCGCGCAGACGGTCCACCAAAATGGGAAGGTTTTCTTTTTCGTTGTAAGTGGGGACGACAATGCCAATACTCACAGCAACTCCAGCAGATAGGGTTAGGATGCTGTTATTCTACCAGCGGAACGGAAATATGGAAAACCCCGCTTTTACGGGATTGGCAGGGATTACGCCGGGGGGATGGCTCCATCGAGCATGCCGGCGAGGTCATCAGCAGTTTTACGCAATTCGAGCAGGAGAACCCCAAGCTTGGCTTCCGGTTTGACGAGGGTGGTTAGAACCGCGGAACCGCCGACGGCGAGGAGGATAATGTAGCCGTTGCTGCCGCGCGTGTACAGCTGCTCCAGCGGGCCGAGTCCCATTTCCCGGTTGATCTGTTCGCCAAGGGAGAGCATGGCCGCCGACATGGCGGATATGCGGTCCTCGCTGAGACCCGCAGGCAGGGCGGAAGCGATGATGAGTCCATCCACGCTGATCACAGCAGTGGCTTCCACCTCCTGCACAGACTGCTGTAATGTTTTCATGCGGTCGATCAACGGTTGCGGGTTTAGCTTTGTCAATTTCCACCTCGGGTGACTTTCCGGATAAATTTAACACAGGGTATTTCGAGTGTCAAGAAGAACGGTATGGAAGAATGGTATGGAAGAACGGTATGAACCCCCCATAACGAAATTGTCAACTTAGATCAGGCGCGTCTCATCACGATGAGCTGGGCAAATAAGATGGCAGCCAGGATGATGACTGCGCCGATGATCTGCACCGTGTTCAATTTTTCCGCCAGGAAGAGCAACCCGGCGATGGCGGCGAAGACGGCTTCAAGACTGAGGATGAGCGCCGCGTCCGCGGCGGGGGCATTCTTCTGACCGACTGCCTGGAAAGTAAAGCCAAGGGCAACAGAGCCTAAACCGGCATAGAGCAATGGCAGCCAGCTGGCGCGCAGCGCGGTGACGGTGACAGGTTCAATGAAAAAGCTCAACAGCATGTGGATCAGGCCGGCGATAAGGAATTGACCGGCAGAAAAGACGAAGACATCCACGCGCTGCACTGCCATACCGACCACGATGACATGCAAAGCCCAGATGAAGGAACCCGCCAGGAGAAGCAGGCTGCCAGCGGAGGGCGTGATGGCGGTGCCGCCCGTGCTCAACAGGTAAGTGCCGCCCAGGGCGATCAGCGCAGCGAGCCAGGTGTAAGGGGAAGTGCGCTGCCGCCAGAAGACAGCCAGAATGACCGGGACGAGCACCACGTAGGTGCCGGTGATAAAACCGGCGGTGCTGGCCGAGGTAGTGCCGATGCCTAACTGCTGCAGGGAACTGGCCACGAACAAAACCACACCAGCCAGCAGCATCCAGCCAAAGCCGGTTTTTTGCGCGCGAAGCCGCCGGGCGATGAATGGAAGGAGTACCAGTCCGCCCATGAGGAAGCGGATGCCATTGAAACCGTTGAAACCGAGGTGGAAGGATGCCATGCGCTGGGCGACAAAGCCCACGCCCCAAATGACCGCCGCCAGGAGGAGGAAGCCATCAGAGATGAGGCGGGCGCGCAGGCCGGGTTTCGAAGCAGGTGTGCTCATAGGATGCCTAATTTTACTGCCTATAATCAAAAACCACCCGGATCAACCGGGTGGCTGACTGAAAATACTGTTCACCTGCCATGTTTGAACTGACGCCTGGCGTTGCCCATGCGCCACTGACGGATGAGGCTGGCGAGGTCGGTGCTGAATTTCGCGCGCATCCAATCGCTGGCGAATTTCTCGGCAGGGATGGTCATGAGGGCAGTGTGCAACTCGTTGAGCACCTCCTCACTCACATCATTTTCTTCCAGTTGATCAAGCCAGGACTGCTTCTCCTCGGTGGAGTAAGGTACCTGCTGGATAAAGTGGATCACCTTTTGTTTTGCGACTAATTTGTTGGCGGCCATAATTCCTCCTTTCCCGGTGGAACGCGACCGGTTAATATCATTGTAACCGATTGGCGATCAGCCGCGCAACTTTTTGAGCAGCAGGGCGTATGTAAGATAAGACATTTATGTGGAGAATGCCATGAGCGACATGCCTAACAAAAGACTTTATCGATCAAGAACAGAACGGCAGATCGCCGGTGTGTGCGGTGGTTTGGGAAATTACATGGGTATTGACCCGACTGTGATACGGTTGTTATTTCTTCTCGGGTTGGTCTTTGTAGGTGGAACGCTGCTGGCTTATATCGTGCTGGCTATCGTCATTCCAGAAGAACCCTTGTAAAAACACAGCGGCCAGCCAAGGGTGAAAATCCGCAGCTGGCAGCTTCGAGGACTGCTGTCGCTTCAGGAGGTGTGTAGCGGCAGCAGTCTTTGTTATTCGTGGCGCAACGCTTCAACCGGTTCCAGGTTGGCAGCCCGGTTGGCTGGGTAGAGCCCGAAAAAGAGCCCGACCGCGGTGGAGAAGATGGTCGCCAGCAGGATCGCATCCAGGCTGATCTGGGGATAGAAGGGCGTGTTGTTTGCCACGGCAATGCGTCCGACGATGAAAGCGATCAGCCAGCCCAGACCGATGCCGATGAAGCCGCCAAACAGGCTGAGCAGCGAGGATTCAGTGAGGAACTGGATGAGGATGTCTTTTTTGCGTGCGCCAAGCGCCTTGCGCAGACCGATCTCACGCGTACGCTCGGTGACAGAAACCAGCATGATGTTCATGA
>DIWL01000053.1:0-25558 GCA_002428455.1 Anaerolineaceae bacterium UBA6107
ACTCGCCACAAGATAAGATCCCTGTAATCCCGTAAGGGAGTAAGATCACAGGTAGACTACCTGTTTGATAGGCAGAGTGTGTAAGCGCTGCAAGGCGTTGAGCTAATCTGTACTAATGATCGAGGGCTTCTTCATATGGTGCGGGGAACTCGGCACTCTTTGTGAGGACTACATACTATTCTTAAGATTGGTAACTTAACTTCGTGAATTAAGTCTCTTGGTGACTGGAGCGACAGTGGTACACCCGGTAACATCCCGAACCCGGTCGTTAAGGCTGTCAGCGCCGATGGTACTTGGGGGGCGACTCCCTGGGAGAGTAGGTCGTTGCCAAGAGACTTTTTTCTTTAAACATCGAAGCCAACATCGCAGTATTAAAATCATCGCTGCTATCATTAAAGACAGAAACCGGCCTTTCAAAAGACCGGTTTTTTTTATTATGGCAAGGTTTATTAGCTCTTTCAATTTACCACCCCCCTGAACTCGAAAGAGGGTGGGGGTTTGATATAATATTCATATGGTCGACCATTTCACTCCAAACCACGGAATCGCACCAGTTGTAACGAAACTGCGCTTTAGTGATTCAAAGAATGATTCTACCTACTGGCGCACCCTTTCCTACCAGGAGCGCATCGCGGCATTGGAGCAGATCAGGGAAGAATACCATCGGTGGAAAGCAAATGCTCAACCAGGATTTCAAAGAGTTTATTCGATCATTAAACGATAACCAGGTGCATTACCTGGTCGTGGGCGGGTACGCTGTTGCCCTGCATGGTTACCCGCGCTACACCAAGGATATTGACATTTGGATCGAGATGACGCCTGCAAACGCAACACAAATTATTAAGGCATTAGATCAGTTTGGTTTTGGCGTGTTAGGCTTAAAAGAACAGGATTTCCTGGAAGCGGAAACGATCATTCAGTTGGGATATCCGCCGAGCAGGATTGATCTTTTCACAACACTCTCAGGTGTCGATTTTGAGGATTGTTTCGCGGCTAAAGTTGTTGTTGAGATGGATGGGCTTCAAGTCAATTTCATTGATCTGGAAAATCTCAAAAAAAATAAGCACGCCACGGGTCGGGCGCAAGATATCGCCGATATCGAAAATCTCAATTGAATATGCAGATGATTATTTCAGTTCGTTATTAGGTAACTTATTCTGTTACTCACCACCCCAGAACTCGAAAGAGGGCGGGATTTTTTAATTAAACACAGCAACACCCGAGCAGCGCAAGAGGGTTGAACCATTATTTAGTGATAGGTGGGTTTTCAACCCACCCAACAAGATGTTATTGTAGGGTGCATCGGCGATGCACCATTTTATGATTGGTGCGTTTTCAAAGCACCCTACGAGCTCGTAAGAGAATTATTGGTAATGGTGGCTTCAATAATCGAACCCACCACGTATGAGATTTGGCGGGATTTCAACCCCCCTACCTGTTGATAATAAAAAAACACCAGAAAATGAATAAATTCCTGGTGTTTTTTGGTTTTAGCAATGAAACGTTAGAGCGTTCGCCGTTCCCGGTCGTAGTTCTGACCGAGGAAGGCGGGTACACGCGACTTGCCAAACGTGAAGATCATCACGATGATGGTGGCGATGTACGGCAGCATGGTGAGGAACTGGTACGGGATGATCGAGCTGCCCACCTGGAAGCGGAATGACAACACTTCAATCGCGGCGAAGAAGAGCGAACCGAACAGGATTGGCAGTGGGCTCCAGGCGCCAAAGAAGGTGAGAGCAATGGCAATCCAGCCGCGACCCTTGGTCATCAGGTCGGTGAAGGTGCCGGTATAGACCATGGGCAGGTACGCCCCGGCCAGGCCGATCAGCATGCCGCCAATGATGCTGGTGAGGTAGCGGTTGGTGACCACGTTAATGCCCAGGGCATCGGCTGCTTTTGGATTTTCACCTACGGAACGCAATTTCAGCCCCATATTGGTGCGGTAGAGCGCATACCATAATCCGATGGAAAGCAGGATGGAAAAGTAAACCAGGATGTTCTGGTTGAACAGAACCGGCCCGATGATGGGGATCTTGCTGAGCAGGGGAATGGACAGGTCGGGCAGCGTGGGCACCAGCGGGGGGGTGAGGGTTACACCGATGACCAGCTTGGGTAACAACGAAGACAAGCCTGTACCAATGAAGAACAACGCCAGCCCAACCACGAACTGGTCCATTTTCAGCGTGGTGGTGAAGTAAGCCAGGATGAGGCCAAACAGCCCGCCGACGAGCATGGCGACCAACCCGCCGACCAGGTTGCTGCCGGTGAGGTAACTGACCAGAAAACCTACCGCCGCACCAACCAGCATAATGCCTTCCTGCGCAACATTGAAGACACCGGTACGGCCGCCGAGCATGGTACCCTGGCTGGCAAGCACGAACGGCACCATGGATAGGAAAGTAAGTTTCAGGAAGTCGGTGATGGTGCTTTCTAAACCGCTCATTTCTGCCTCCTCTTAACAATATCGGAGAGAAGAATAAAGATCAGGATCAGTGCCTCGGCAATGAGGACGATCTGAACCGGAACCATGATGGTGCGCTGCATGGCGCTCCCGCCCACCTCAAGGATGGCGATGAAGAAGGCAACGAAGGGAACCGCCTGGTTCTTGCCGCGCGCCATCAGGCCGATAATCAGACCCAATGTAGCAAAGTTGGAGTGAAGACCCTCGATGAGGCGGTGGTGTACACCAGAGACTTCAATAGCGCCTGCCAGGCCTGCAGCAGCGGCGCCGATGACCATGGAGAAGAGGAACATTTTCTTGATGTCAATACCGTGCACCTTGGAGGCGCGTGGATTGGCTCCGGTAACCACCAGTTCGTACCCGGCGGTTGTTTTACTCGTAAAGTAGTAGATGGCGACAGCCACGATTACGGCGAGGATTACGCCGGAATGCAGCGGTGGGTTCTTCACCAGCATGGGCAAAAACCCGCCTTCTCCGATTGCCACGGTGGTGGGATGCCCGGCAGCGGGATCGCGCCAAGGACCGGTTGCCACGTAATCAACCAGTGAGAAGGAGATGAAGTTGAGCAGCACTGTGCTGAGGATCTCGTTGATGTTGAACTGGTACAGCAGCCAGGCTGAGATCAGTCCCCAGAAAGCGCCGGCGAGTGTCCCCGCCAGGATCACCAACGGAAGCAGGATGCCCAGGGGGAGGTCTCTACCGATGATGCCAACTGCCGCTGCGCCAACCGCGCCGACAAGCATCTGACCTTCTGCGCCAATATTGAACTTACCGGATGATAGGGGAACCGTGAACGCGAGTGCGGTGAGCGTAAGCGGGATCCATTTGAGGATCGTCTGGATGAATCCGTTGGGCGTGCGGAAGGACGTGAATAACAGTGTCTCGTACGCCTTGAGCGGATTAAACTTGAGAATCCACAGCAGGATGCCTACGACCACGAAAGCCGCGAGCACGGAAATCAGGTAAGGAAAGATCTTTCTTATTTGTGTCATTGGTTTCGCTCTCTCCTCAATTATTTACTTTCCAGATCGAAACCGCTCATCAGGCGTCCGATCTCGTATTTCTCAAACTTCTCTCTGGGAAGTATGCCGACCACCTTACCGCGGTACATAACGGCGATGCGGTGGCTGATGAGCAGCAGTTCATCCAGGTCTTCAGAGAGCAGAAGTGTGGCGGCACCGGTTGCGGCGCGTTCGTTCAATTTTTGATAAACGAAGTCCATTGAGGGGATATCCAGTCCGCGGGTGGGGTTGTGGGCGATCATCAGTTTTGATGGTTGTGAGAAAGCCCTGGCGATCATTACGCGCTGGATATTCCCGCCGGAGAGGTTCCCGCCGATCTCATCAGGTCCGGTGGTTTTGATGTTGTACTCGGAGATCATTTTCCTTGAACTATCGTTCACGTTCTTCCAGTTGATGATGCCTTTGCTGCTGTATGGCTGAAGGTGGTGATAGCCCAGGATAAGGTTATGCGCTACACTGGCTTTATTCAAGAACCCGTCTGAAAGGCGATCTTCAGGGATGTAGACAAAGCCGTTCGCGATGCGTTCCTTGGTGGAAAGATTTGTAATGTCTTCACCTGCAAAGATGACTTTACCGCTGCTGATGGGCTGAATGCCCATCACAATTTCAGCCAATTCCCGTTGACCATTGCCGGCCACACCGGCTACACCAAGGATCTCGCTTGCGTTGAGGCTAAAGGAAACATCCGTCAGTTCCTGGATCTTCTGCTGGTTGATCATGGAGACCCCTTGCAGGCCGAGGACCTCATTCGTAGCGACCGCGCCGCCCCCTTCGCCCTGTTGGGTGAACATGATGCTCTTTTCCAGATCCATTTTGTCACCTACCATCGCCCGCACGAGCATCTCATCACTGGCATCTTTGCGGGTAAGGCTGATGACGTTCTTTCCTTCGCGTAGAACAGTAATGCGGTCACAAATTGAAAGTACTTCGCGCAGTTTATGGGTGATGAACACGATACTCAGTCCTTCGCGTACCATGATCTTCAAGGTTTCGAAAAGTGAGTCAACTTCCTGGGGGATGAGGTTGGTGGTGGGCTCGTCGAGGATGAGGATATCTACGCCACGGTACAATGCTTTCAGAATTTCAACTTTCTGGCGGGTTCCCATCGGAAGGGTTTCCACGCGGTCAGAAAGATTTATTTCAAGGCCAAACCGCTCACAAAGATTTTTGATCGTCCCTTCTTCCTCTTTGTAATTGGTGCTGAAGGGATGCGAGACGTCGGTTCCTAAAATAATATTTTCGAGGACGGTATAGTTGTTGATCTGCAGAAAATGCTGGTGAACCATACCGATGCCGTGTTTGATGGCATCTCTGGGGGATTGGATGGTGACAGGTTTTTCCTTGAGGATGACTTTTCCGGAATCTGCCCGGTAAAGACCATATAGAACGTTCATCAAAGTGGTCTTACCCGCGCCGTTTCCGCCCAGTAATCCCAGGATCTCTTTTGGTTTTAGTTCAAAATTCACATCGCTTAAGGCCACCACCCGGTCAAAGGTTTTGTTGACCTGCTGCATGATTAGAATGTTTTCTTGTTCCATTTATCCATCCTGTTTGCTGTATTTAAGACTTCCGAGGTTTGAGCAAGAACACCTTCTCTTGTCAACCTCGGAAGTCAAATTCATTTGTGGAAAATGAGTTTACTCAGTCGTGATCTCAGTGGAGTCTTTGACCACAACGATGGTGCCGTCAGTGACTTTCTGGATGATCTCATCAACCTGCGCAGCAACTTCCGGGGTCACGTTCTGGAGCGGGAGCTGAAGCTTTACGCCGGTGTCGAATCCAAGCGGATAATAACCACCGGTTTCGCCAGCCTGAATCTTGGTCACGATATCCACCAGGGGTTTTGAGAAGTCATACAGCAGGGCTGTAATATAGTTATCGGGACCGAAGCTGGTCTTGTCTGAGTACTTGGCAGTGATGAGGATCTTCTTGTCGGCAGTAGCTTTGGCGGCTTCAAAAACACCAACCATGCCCAGGTTCACTGAACCCATGATCACGTCAACGCCATCGGCGATAAGGGCGTCTGCCAGCTGGCGGGTCTTGGCGGGATCATTGAAATCTGCGGTCCACACGGGGACGAGTTCCACATCCGAACCCAAGTCAGCGATGGCCTGCTGGATGGCGTGAACTTCCTGGTAGGAGAAGGGCAGCGCCTGACCACCCAGGTAGGCGATCTTACCGGTTTCGCTGGCGAGGGCAGCAGCTGCGCCGATACCATAGAAGCCGATGTTGAAATTGCGGTCGATGAACCAGAGATTGGCAGGTGCATCGGCAACGGGGGCGTCACCTTCGGCGATGAAGACCACATCCGGGAAGACTTTCGCCAGCTCGACGGTCTGGTTGATGAATTGACCACCGTGCGTCCAGATGATGTTGTAACCGAGGTCGATGTATTCGCGCATGGCACGGTCAACATCAGGCACAGGAACGCTCTCGGAATAAACCGCTTCGATGCCTAGGGTTTTCTGGGCTTCGGTCATGCCAACGTATGCCAGGGTGTTGTAGTCATTATCCGTAATGACACCCGGGAAGATCGCAGCCAGTTTGTATTCCTTGGCGGGTTCTTCGACTACGGGGGCTTCTGTGGCAACCGGGGCTTCAGTCGCGGCGGGTGCTTCCGGTTCAACCACCGGGGCTTCTGTGGGAGCCGGGGCTGCTGTTGGCTGGGCGCACGCTGCCAGCAGCATGGATAGCACCAGGATCACAGATGTAAGAAATAGTACTTTTGATTTCATTTCTCTCTCCTATCTTAAAGATGAGGGGCGAAAGCCCCTTGCGCAATATTATGCGCACATTCGATTTTACCTGTAAATATCACCAATTTCAAATATTTAATTACCTTATTCTATATGACATACTCACTGTTTTTTCGCTCCGACAAGCGTTATTTGACAGACGGGAGGTTTTTGCATCAGAAACACATGATCGAACAACAATTCACGAACAACAATTCTGGTGATTGACACCAGTTCTGAAATCCAGTTATAATAGGGCACGCAGCAGTTTTACACGGCAGCCGTGAACACTACCAGTGCAGAGAGGTGATACGCCAAAAGTATTGGTCCCCCAACAGACTTTTCAAGGGTAAAAAGTGTCGGCTGCGTGAATGATTGCAGTCGATTTTATTTCCTCTGGCGAAGGGAGGTGAGAAACAATGGCTTCAGTAGTATTACGCCCGAATGAATCACAAGATTCATTACTCAAGCGTTTTCGAAAAAAGGTTGTTAAAAGCGGTGTATTAAGCACAATCCGCCGAAAACGCTGGTTTGTTTCAAAAAGTGAAAATCGCCGTGTGGAAAAGAAGAAGGCCATCCGACGCATCAAGCGCCGCCAATATACCAGGGTGGGCGAGTAGAATGGCAGATGGCGGTACAGCCCAGGTGGCTGGATTGGAGGAGTAATGGCCAAAGAAGAAGATAAGATACAAGTGGAAGGCGAGATCATCGAAGCCCTGCCCGGAACCCAGTTCCGTGTGCGCCTCGAGAATGGCCATGAAGTGCTCGCTTATCTTTCCGGACGGATGCGACGATACTATATCCGCATTCTATTGGGAGACCACGTGAAGGTGGAAATGAGTCCGTATGACCTGACACGCGGCCGCATCGTTTACCGTCAGAAGAAGAACGAACCGATGATGGACGAACCAACACGATAGTTCAGGATTCCCGGTTAAACGACCGGGAATTTTTTGTATATGAAATAAAGGCCAGGCAGAATTAACTGCTTGGCCTTTTGGTTTGACCAGGTGGTGTCAATGAGACGAGGAAGTTCACCTGATCTTGAAAGTGAATGCCTATGCCAATTCTACAGGCTCACCAGCCAGGATGCGGGCGACGCGGCGGGCGAAGGTGCAGGTGCGGCCGTTGGCGTAACCGGTGACGAGGTTGGGGTAAGTGTGGGCAAAGTAGCTGCCTGAGGAGTCACCAATGACGTACAATCCTTCAAACGGCACGTTGTTTGCGTCACAGGGGCGCATCTGAGTGTCGATGCGGATGCCATCCAGGGTGCAGAGCAACCAGCCGGTGAGGCGGATACCCATATAGGGAGCCTTGGCAAGGGGCAGGAGGCGGTAGGAATCCTTGTAGAAGTCCTCATCGGTTCCCTTGGCTGCCAGTTCATTGTAGCGCTTGACGGTGGCGGCGAAGGTGTCGGCGGGGATGTTGAGCTTGGTGGCGAGTTCTTCAGGGGTGTTGGCTTCCTGCAGGTGACCGCTTTCCTTGATACTGTTCAGAATGGCAGTCCACTCTTCCTTGATCACCTCAAGATCGGTTCCTGTCGGCGCAAGGCCGGCGGTCTTGAACACATCGTTCTGGCTGCCGTTAGGGAAGGGGAAAATACGCGAGCAACCGGTGGTTTCATACTGGGTAACCTGCTCGAACCAATTGGCATCCATAATGGCGCAATAGGTAGAGCCGGGTTGTTTGGCGGCAGCGTGCAGGATGAAGTCGTAGGGACCGGATTCATTGGTAAAGCGCTCGCCCAGCAGGTTGACCTTGAGCCAGGGCTGTGAACCGAGCCAGAAGAAAGCGGGCATGGTCATGGTGGCAGGGGTTTCGGTGGGGAGCAAACCCATGCGGTCAAAGAGCATGCTGGAGTGGTTCTCGTCCATCGCCGCGCCCATCCAGAGGCAGGCTTTGATGCCATCACCAGCGGTGGCGGTCTCGACTGGTTTGGTCATGATCATCACATCAGCCGGCTGCAAAGCGTTGAGCATGGTGGGGTTGCCCTGGTAACCACCGGTGGAAAGGACGATGCCCTTCTTACCGACGAAGCGGACAAATTTACCTTCTTTATTCTTGGCGATGGCAGCGGTGACCTTCTTGCCTTCGTATTCAAACTTGATAAACGGGGTCTCGAAACGGATTTCTCCGCCCAGTTCTTCAATGTATTCCTTCATCAGCACGGAACCATCGCAGGATCCATCCGCCAGGTACGCGCTGTGACCGGTGGGGAACTTGGGGTAGGTGGTGGGATCAGTGAGATTTGCCTCGTAGCCACCTTCATACAGGAAGGTAGCGCCCTTGCTTTCGAGCAGCTCGCCAATCCAGGTGATCGCCGCGCCGCTTTCTTTCGCCCAGATCTTCGCCAGGCGCATATCGAAGCGGTTTGCAGCATACCAGGCATGGTTGTGGATGAGGGCGGCTTCATCGATCTCGACGCCTTCTTCCTTCTGCCACTTGGAGCCGATCGCACCCCAGTCATTGCGCAGGGTGCTGACGGTGGTGTTCTTTTCCAATACGATGACCTTCAGACCTTTTTCAAGACTGGAGGCAGCGATGTATTGGCCGCCGGTACCCGCGCCGATGACGACGACATCGGTTTCAACGGTTTCGGCGATATCCTTGACTTCGGGTTCGGTACCCAACCAATCAACAGCGCCAGCGGCGCCGGGGGCTGCTGATTCGGAGGAATCAGCCACTTTCGGCGCGCAGCCAGCCAGTACACCGGCGCTTGCCGCAATGGCAGCTCCTTTCATGAAATTACGGCGTGACAGATCAACTAAATTTTTCTTGCTCATCTTGTAACTCCTCTACATGATAAATTGGACGTTCTGATTGTTCTTACATCACACTCGAATGAGTGAAGACTCAGCCAATTCACAGCATAAAGAATATACACTCTACACTAAGTGTAGAGTCAAGAGAAATATCATGATTCAGGCGGATTGTTAGATCAGAATATTACAAATATCACAATGTTATGACTGTTCGATCGGGATCCATAGGTGATCATAACGGATGAGTTCGCCATTTTTGACCGTACTGTAGAAGATGCGGCTGAGCGCTGGTCCCGTGACCCTGTAACCACTTTTCGCGATAAATTGACGGGCTGAAACCACCTGCTCACTAGCGATGGTCAGCGCACCGCTCGGATTAATCACTGTACGCACACACAGGCATTCGGGAAAATATTGTGTTTGCCCTTTTGGGGTGAACCCCAGTTTTTTCATATAATGTGCTTCAATGGCTGTTCCCCATAGGGTTTCAAGTTCACCGCTTGCATGCAGCAGACGATCGACAGGAAGCAGCAGGCAGGAATCGGCGAATGGACCCCGTTCGATCCATTCATAAACATCCGGGAACGTCGGGATTTTTTCCTCAGCATCACCGGGCTGCCAGAGTTTTCGCCACACAATGGCGGGCATCTGCATTACCGTGCAACATGTTTCCGTCTGTTCCAGCGCGTCAATATCAGTTAGCTGTTGATTCAGATGCTGCAGCAGCGCCTGTTTTTCGTTGAGCTGCTTTTCCACGCACAAAGCCTGGATAGAAATATGCTCCTTCAACTCTGTTAGATTGGCGTACAACAGCATCTCTACTGATTCCTGTAATGAGAATCCACATTCGCGGTATTTGCGGCAGATGAGCAGACGTTGGAGGTCGTTGAGTGAGTATTCGCGGTACTTTTCGTTCTTGCCGCGAACAGGCGAAATCACTCCGGCTTCTTCAAAGAAACGGATCCCGCTGGGAGAGAAACCTGACAATTTGGAAATTTCACCGATCTTGAATTTCATCTTGCACCTGATTTGTGTGTAAACTTTACAGTAAGTGTAGAGTTTCGTCAATGTAACAAATGTCCGTAAACATAAAAACCGGCACCCTTTCAGGTGCCGGATCTTATCGATCATGGAAACGCACTATTCCTGTTTATCTTCAGGTTTGGTGTATGCCATGGCGGCCATCTGCTTGTAGAGTTCCCATTTGCGTTGGGCTAACTCGCCGGCTTCGTTCATGAGCATTTCAGCGCGGGCTTCATCACTCTGCACCAGCATGCGATAGCGGGTTTCGTTGTAGGCGTAATCCTTCACGGCCACCGTGGGTTCGCGGCTGTCGAGCTGGAGCGGATTCTTGCCTTCATCCACCAGGTTGGGATTGTAGCGGTAAAGCGGCCACAGTCCGGTCTGCGAGAGAAGTTTCTGCTGCTCAAGGCCTTTCTTCATGTCGATACCGTGAGCGATGCAGTGACTGTAAGCGATGATGAGGGAGGGTCCGTCATAGGCATCGGCTTCAATGAAGGCTTTCAGCGCCTGGGTATCATTGGCACCCATGGCCACGTTCGCCACATAGACATACCCGTAGGACATGGCCATCAGTCCAAGGTCTTTTTTGCCAAGGCTCTTGCCGCGCGCGGAGAACTTGGCAACCGCGGCGAGCGGGGTGGCTTTGGAAGACTGTCCACCGGTGTTGGAATAGACTTCTGTATCGAGAACGAGGACGTTGACGTTGCGGCCAGAGGAGAGAACGTGGTCAAGGCCGCCGAAACCAATATCGTAAGCCCAACCGTCACCACCGATGATCCACACGCTCTTTTTCACAAGGGCGTCGGCAACACCGAGCAGCATTCTGGCGACGGGGTGTTTGCTGCCGGCTAGTTTCTGCTTGAGGGCTTCCACACGCTTGCGCTGTTCCCGTACACCGGGTTCGGTGGATTGATCCGCGTTCAGGATCTCGCCAACCAGCGTGTCGCCAAGCTCTGAAGCCATGGCTACCAGCAATTCACGCGCAAACTCGTTCTGCTTATCCAGGGTGAGGCGCATTCCAAGGCCGAACTCAGCGTTATCCTCAAACAACGAGTTCGCCCAGGCTGGACCGCGTCCCTGGTTGTTGACCGCCCACGGGGTGGTGGGCAGGTTGCCACCGTAAATTGAGGAGCAACCGGTGGCATTGGCGACGATGGTGCGGTCACCGAATAACTGTGTTACCAGTTTAATGTAAGGGGTCTCTCCGCAGCCGGCGCAAGCACCGGAGAACTCGAAGAGCGGTTCGATCAATTGGGAATTCTTCACCGTGTTGGGCGTGAACAGGTCACGATCGGGCGCGGGAATGGAGAGGAAATGTTCCCAGTTCCTGGATTCTTCTTCGCGTAAGGGCATTTGCGGGGCCATGTTGATGGCTTTGCGCAGTGGATTGGTCTTATCACGCGCCGGGCAGGATTCAACACACAGGCTGCAGCCGGTGCAGTCTTCCGGTGAGACCTGGATGGTGAACTTCATACCGGGAAATTCCCTGAACTTCGCGTCGATCGATTTGAAGGTCGCAGGAGCGTTCTCCAGGTAGGAAGGATCGTAAACTTTCTCGCGAATGACGGCGTGAGGGCAAACGAAGGCGCATTTTGCACATTGGATGCACAGTTCCGGCTCCCACACCGGGATCTCGAGGGCGATGTTGCGCTTTTCCCAGCGGGTGGTGGCGGAGGGGTAGGTGCCGTCCACGGGGAAGGCACTCACCGGCAATTCCTCGCCCTTAAAGGCGATGATCTCGCCAAGCACATCCACAACGAAATCAGGGGCTTCTGCCGGCACCGGCGGGCGGCGTTTGTACTTGCTGGTGGGGGTGACCGGTACCTTCACCTCGAACAGGTTGGCAAGGGTGTGGTCAACGGCTTCGAAGTTTTGTTTGACAACTGCTTCACCGCGTTTGCCATACGTTTTCTTGATGGCTTTTTTGATCTCGTCGATGGCCTGCTCACGCGGCAGAACGCCGCTGATGGCAAAGAAAGCAGTCTGCATGATGGTATTCACGCGCCCGCCCATGCCTGTCTTGGCGGCAACCTCGTTGGCATTGATCATGTAGAACTTGAGTTTCTTGGCGATGATCCCTTCCTGTACCTCGAAGGGCAGTTTGTCCCATACCTCATCCTGGTCGTACACACTGTTCAACAGGAATATTCCGCCGGGGGCAGCGAATTTGAGCATATCCAGCCACTCCAGGAAGGAGAACTGGTGACAGGCGACGAACTGGGCATCGTTATGTTCGATCAGGTAAGGTGCGCGGATCTGGTTGGGGCCGAAACGCAGATGCGAGATCGTGACAGACCCCGATTTTTTTGAGTCGTAATAAAAGAATCCCTGTGCGTCATTGGCAGTTTCCTCGCCGATAATCTTGATCGAGTTCTTGTTGGCGCCCACGGTGCCATCAGAACCGAGGCCGAAGAATACGCAGCGAATGGTTTTTGGATCAGCGATGGAGAACCCGGGATCGTACGCCAGGCTCAAGTGGGTCACATCATCATTGATACCAACGGTAAAGTGCTTGCGAGGATCGGCTTTTACCATTTCATCGAAGATACCCTTGACCATGGCAGGGGTGAATTCCTTGGAGGAGAGACCATAGCGACCGCCGATAATGCGCGGGGTTGCCTTGAACGGGGCTTTACCGGCAGCCAGGGCTTCATTGATCGCAGCCACCACATCCAGGAAGAGCGGTTCGCCGATGGCGCCGGGTTCCTTGGTGCGGTCAAGCACCGCGATGGTCTTGACGCTGGCGGGGAGGACGGAGATGAAATTTTCAACCGAGAAGGGGCGATACAGGCGCACGTTAACCACACCGACCTTGTGACCCTGCTTGTTGAGGAATTTCACGGTTTCTTCGGTGGTCTCGGCGCTTGAGCCCATGGTGATGATCACCTCTGTGGCATCAGGTGCGCCGACGTAGTCGAACAGGTGATAGTGGCGGCCGGTCAGTTTGGCAAATTGATCCATCGCTTTTTGGACGATGGCGGGTGTCTTCATGAAGAAAGTATTGGGCGCCTCGCGTCCCTGGAAGAAAACATCAGGATTCTGGGCGGTACCGCGGATTACCGGTCGTTCCGGGCTGAGGGCACGCTGGCGGATATCAGCGATGTACTTCTCGTCGATCATGGCTTTCAGGTCATCTTCGCACAGCTGCTCGATCTTGTTCACCTCGGCGGATGTACGGAACCCGTCAAAAAAGTGCACGAACGGGACACGAGCTTCGAGTGTGGCGGCGTTGGCGATCAGCGCCTGATCCTGTGCGGTCTGCACGGAATCGGAGGCGAGCAGGGCAAAGCCGGTATGACGCGCAGCCATCACATCGGAATGGTCCCCGTAGATCGAGAGAGCATGCGTGGCGATGGTACGGGCTGCCACGTGGAAGACGACGGGGGTCAATTCGCCCGCGATCTTGTACATATTGGGGATCATCAGGAGCAGACCCTGGGAAGCGGTGAAGGTGGTGGTGAGTGAACCGGTTTGCAGCGCTCCATGCACTGCGGCGGCAGCGCCGCCCTCGGATTGCATTTCAATGACGGAAGGCACCGTGCCCCATAGGTTCTTGACTCCCTTGGCCATCCAGGCATCGGCGTGCTCGCCCATGCTGGAGGATGGGGTGATGGGATAGATGGCAATGACCTCAGCCAGGCGGTAGGCAATGTTCGCAACCGCTTCGTTCGCATCTATCGTGATTAATTCTCTTTTCATAGTTCTACTCCGTATTCAGGTAATAGGCATTAAGCCTTTTTCTTTAAAGGGATACCCAAAAGATTATAACGCAAAACTTGCCTGATTTAGACCAAGCGTATCTAAAATGGATGGAAAGGTGACGAAACTCACTACAGGTTATTCGGGGGTAAATACCTGCGCGCGAGCGCGAATAGCGCCAGTGTTTTACTGTCCTCAATCGCCTGTTGATCGATCATTTCCAGCACCTTGGCCAGCGGGATGCGGGTGAGGTTAATGAATTCATCATCATCCGGGTTGAGCGGGTCAGGATATAAACCCTGGGCGAAGTAGCTATGCATGTACTCGGTGGCGTAACCCGGCGTCATGTAAAAACCGCCCAGGCTGATCCACGATCGGGCGGACATGCCGATCTCCTCGCGCAGTTCGCGCTGGGCGGTAAGCAGCGGGTCTTCTGCGTCCTCGATCTTACCGGCGGGAAGTTCCAGCAATTCCTTTTTTGAGCCAACACGATACTGGCGTACGAAATACACGTTGCCTTCGTCATCCAGCGGGAGAATGGTAACTGCATCCTGGATGTCGATCAGGTCATAATCCCGTGCTTTACCATCCGGAAAGGTGAGATTGACGCGTTTAACGGTGAATAACGGCGTGCGATACTCATTCGATTCGTGGTTGATGTGATAGGTCATGTGTTTACCCTCGGCAGGTGATGGGGATAAGTCAATTGTAGTGCTGTTTCCATTAAATTAAATAGGCTTTCCCGCTTTCAGGAAAGCCTATTGGGATTCAGATTTTTTTACGGTATGTGAAGTACCTGACCGGCAGTCAACGCAGAACCCTGATCGAGACTGTTAACAGCGTAAATATCGTACGGGTTAACATCGCCAAAGGCGCAGGCGACCTTGCCGATCGTATCGCCTGACTGCACGGTGTAGTCGGTGGGATGAGCCTTGAGTGAACGTTCACCCGCATAAGAGCTGTTCTGCGGCAGCGTGAGCACAAAACCGGGCACCACGTAGGAATCCAGGTTGAGACCGTTGATCGCCAACAGGTCTCCGGCGTTCAGGTTGAAGCGTCGGGCAATGCAGAACGGGAACTCATCCGCCTGGATGGTGTATGTGGCGGGTACCCCCGGGGTGGCAGTGGGATAGGTGGTATCCTCTGGTTCTTCCTGCGGGGCAGGGGCAGGCTGCGTGGCGGCTGGCGCGCTGGTGGGTTCAGGAGCAGTGGTCGCCGGGGCTTTGGTCGCTTCTGAGGTCGCCTTGGCCTTTTCCTGGGGCTGCTGTGCCTGTGCCGTTTGTGTGAGGGCAAGGATATCAACCAGGATCTGGGACTGGGTGGATACCGGGAAGGGAATATCACTTTCAGAGGTGGGGGTGACCCTGGGGCCACGTGTGGCGGAGCGGGTGCATCCGGTGAGCACCAGCAGGGTGATGGTAATGAGGATCAACAGGATGGTGAATTTCTTTTGCATGGCATTACTCCTAATTCTTACTGCCGCGCAACGTTCATCAGCGGACAGTGTCATCGTCTATAATACTATATGCCGATTCGAAGCCGGTGAGTAGCGGGCTTCGTGAATGACAGGCACAGTGTTGATAATTTTAGTTGCAAACTATATGCCAGGATTGACGGAGTGATGGATGAACATTTATTTTTCCTGTTCCATAACCGGCGGCAGAGCTGAAGAAGCAACCTACCAAGCGATCGTTAAAGAGCTGGAGTCTGGCGGGCACGAGGTCCCCACTGCGCACCTGTCCTCACCGCAGGTGATGGAGATGGAGGACGTGGTCGACGCGGTCGAGATCTTCGGGCGTGATATGGCGTGGATCAGGGGATGTGACGCGGTGGTGGCGGAAGTATCCTCCCCGTCGCACGGTGTGGGTTACGAGATCGCCTATGCCCTTTCGTTGGGGAAGCCGGTCTTCTGCTGCCACAAGAACGGAAAACGGGTTTCAAAGATCATCACCGGCAATACCACCCCGGGATTGACCGTGGTCGGGTATGCAACGGACGAAGAGGCGGTCGATGCGGTGCGGCAATTCACCACTCGACTGGAAGATCAGAGTAAGCACACTTGATTCGCGATGAATATAAATAATCTATTAGAGAGTGCCTGTAGACTATTGACTTTTCTGTTTGCTAAAGAATACAATTAAATCATGGAATATAAGGATTATTACAAGATCCTGGGGGTGGAGCGCAAAGCCTCTCAGGATGATATTAAAAAATCGTTTCGCAAGTTGGCGATGAAGTACCATCCGGATCAGAACAGAGACAACAAACAGGCTGAAGAAAAGTTCAAAGAAATTAATGAAGCCTACGAAGTTCTGAGCGATCCCAAGAAGCGCGAACGTTATGACCAGTTGGGTTCTTCCTACGCGCAATGGCAGCAGGGCGGCGGAAACCCGGGTAATTTCAATTGGAACGAATGGTATACAGGCCAGGGTGCCCAGGGCGCGCAGGCAAATCCGCAGGATTTTAGTGACGTCTTCGGTGGTTTTTCCGATTTCTTCAGGGTGATCTTTGGCGGTATGCCAATGGGCGGTAGCTACCAGACCAGGCAAACCCGCCAGACTGGCCGGACGCCCATGAACCAGGCCAACCGTCCCGCAGCCAACTACGAGCAAAAAGTGCAGATCACGGTAGAGGAAGCCTATCACGGTACACAGCGCATCCTGCAGATTGATAACCGACGCATTGAGGTGAAGATACCCGCGGGGTCAAGAAAAGGAACCAAGGTACGCGTGGCAGGGGCTGGTCCGGAGGACGCCTACCGGCAGAAAGCGGATATTTACCTGGTCATTGACATCCTGCCGCATCCGCGGTTCGTGATCAGTGGCTCAGATCTGATCACGGATGTGAAGATCGACCTTTTCACAGCGGTGCTGGGAGGTACGGTCACCGTGCACACGCTCACCGGGGATGTATCGTTGACCATTCCGTCAGGTACGCAGCCTGATCAGAAGTTCCGTCTCAGCGGGCGAGGCATGCCAATATTGAAATCTTCGGGTTCATACGGGAACCTTTACGTGAAGGTAAAGGTTGAGTTGCCGAAGAAATTAACCGATGAACAGCGCAAGCTGTTTGAAACCCTGAAAAAAACGCAACAGCAGTGAGGAAATTTCTATGAAAAAACCCGTTACGATCTTAATCGCACTACTCACGATCGCCGTCCTGGTGTCGTGCCGTTTTGTTCCCGATATAAATTTTGACCTAAACAATTCGCCGACGAGTGCGGCAACGCCCAGACCGCAGGTCACAAACGCTCCACCGGTCATTGTGGATGTGGAAGATATCGCCAACACCGACCTCATCCTGACCAACCTTTATGAACAGGTGAACCCAGGTGTTGTAACGATCATCGCTTACACCAGCGCAGGAGAGGGGAGTGGCTCGGGTTTTGTGTATGACAATACCGGGCATATCATTACGAACTACCATGTGGTCGAAGGTGCCGAGGTATTGGAGGTTGCTTTTGCCAGCGGGTTGAAGGTGTACGCCACGCTGGTCGCGACGGATATTGATTCAGACATCGCCGTGATCAAGGTGGATGTGCCGCAGGAAGAACTGGTACCGTTGCCCCTGGGCGATTCAGATACTTTGAAGGTTGGCCAGATGGTGGTGGCGATCGGCAATCCGTACCGGCTGACGAGCACGATGACACTGGGAATCGTCAGCGCCAAGGGACGCATCCTTGATTCGCTGCGCACAACTGAAGACATGACCTCCTACACGGCTGGTGATCTGATCCAAACCGACGCGGCGATCAACCCCGGCAATTCGGGTGGACCACTGTTGAACCTGGCGGGAGAGGTCATTGGCATCAACCGTGCCATCCGCACCTCGGGAACCACTATCGAAGGGGAGGCAGTAAACAGCGGCATCGGGTACGCCATCTCGATCAATATTGTCAAACGAGTGGTTCCTTTCCTGATCAGTGAGGGCAAGTATGATTACCCGCTGATGGGAATCTCCAGTTCTTCAACCGATCTGACACTCAGCCAATGGGAACTGATCAACGATTCAGTTACTTCCGGTGTGTACGTGATGAGCGTTACTCCAGGCGGACCCGCTGAACAGGCCGGTTTGATCGGCGGCAACCAGACTACCGAGCTGCAGGGCTTTTACTCAGGCGGCGATATCATTGTTGCCGTGGATGGTATTCCGGTAAAAGTGTACGGTGACCTGATCAGCTATATTTTCAAGAACAAATCACCGGGTGATGTGATCACCCTGACCATATTACGCAATGGACAGCAAAAGGAGGTAAATCTGACGCTTGGTTCGCGATAGTAGTTACTGCTAAAACCATAACAATTTAAGAGGAGGTTTCAATGTTCACAGAGTCAAGTCTGCGAAAAATCAAGGATTTTTTCACTGGTGACCCCATCGTTAGCCTTTATCTGAACACCGAGCCCAGCCGGGGGAACGCAGAAACCCATCGTTTACGACTTCGCAACATGATCAAGGACATTTCCCTCAAGCAGGATGCTGAAACGATTGAAAAGTATTTCACTTATTCCTATGATTGGGCCGGCAGGTCGGTGGCAGTATTTTCGTGCGCTCCCGCCGGCTTTTTTCATGCAATCCCGTTGGCTGTACCGGTGAAGGATTTCATCCAGATCGGATCGAAGGCCGCGGTCGATCCCATGGAGGATCTACTGGAGGAATACAGTCATATGGGTGTGATCCTGGTGGACAAGCAGGGTGCCCGGCTTTTTCATTTCCACCTGGGTGAACTGGTGGAGCAGGAGGGTTACCTGGGAGACCTGGTGAAACAGATCAAAGATGGCGGGGCTTCATCGGCGCACGGTTTGCGCGGCGGATCGCTGGCTGGGGGGCGAACGGTGAGAGAAACGATTGACCGCAATCAGCGGGAGATCGTAGATATGGCTGTGAAATTCCTGGAACATAAACGGGTGAGACGGATACTCATCGGCGGCACTGATGAGAACGTCTCGCACTTCCGTAATTTCCTGCCGAAATCCATGCAGAGCCTGGTAGTGGGTACTTTTGCCATGGCGATGACCGCCAACACCTCAGAAGTGATGCAAAAAGTACTGCACACTGTGCAGGGTGGGTAAACCGGAGTAACAAAAAATACGCGGCGCTCAGACGAGCGCCGCGTTTTACTTCATCGCATAGGGAGATCAGGGCAGGTTGCCAATGAACAGCAGCAGGTTGGAGTAGAGTGAATCCAGCGCGGAACGGGATTTTTCAATGCCAGAAAGGGTCAAATTGCTGGAAGCTTCATTGAGTTTTTCTGCAAAACCGGAGAGCACATCAGCGGTCACATTGGTGGACTTCAACTCTTCCAGGTCAGCCTTTGCAAAATTGATCGCCTGCCGGGCGGTGGCAGTATCCTGTTTTTCAATCGCAATCCTGGCGGAACTGACATCGACCAGGAATTTGTAAGCAAGGTTGGACAACTTGACCGCGGCGAGTTCGGCATCCTTATCCATAACAATCGTTCTGTTTGCCTCCAGTTCGGCTTTGGTGAGGTCAAGCTCGGCTTGCGCGTCACTGTACTGTTTGAGAGCCTGATTATAATCATTGGTCAGGTCAATGATCTTGTTGGCGTCCGCTTCTGCCGTAGCGGTGGCTGAGGCAGATAATTCTGCTATGGCGGCTGTGTCAGCCTGCTTTTGCGGCTGGTACAGGGCAAAGAAGATCGTGGCCAACCCGCCCAGGTAGAAGAGAGCGGCAACGATCACCCAGGGCAGAACTTTTGACCAGAATTTTTTCTTGGGGTGAGGTTCGCCCACCAGTTGCCGGGGGGCAGTACCAAGAGAAGCTGCCGCGGGTAAGCCTGCGACGTCTTCGACAACGGGTTCGGCGACTTCTGCGGCGGGAATTTCTTCGCCGGTGGTCTCGACCGCACCTTGATCTATGCCTGCTGGGCTCGCATCCGCGGGGATTTCGGCTTCGATCGGTCGGGAAAAATCTGCCTCAGCAACAGGTTCATCGGGTGTCGGGCTTTGCTGCGGGATGTTTTCTTCTTCGGGTTCCATATCATATTCCTTTCCCATTTGTTTTACTTTCCTACCACTAGTATAACCTGCCTCAGCGCGATGTTCAATATCAGCCCTGCTCGACAGATGACAAGCTGTGCAGCGCAGCCTGGGGTCGTATCTGGTTTATAATGTGATATATGGATTCCACCACACCGGAAAACCTGGAGAACCGCCGTATCGCAAAGGATGCGGGCACGGTCATGCTGGCGATTATTCTCGGTCAGGTATTCAGCCTGCTTTCTTCGATGCTGATTACCTGGGCATTCGGTACGGGGGTCTCAAACGAGGCATTCAATGCCTCCAACCGCCTGCCGGATATCCTGTACCAGTTGATCGCCGGCGGTGCGCTGGCATCTGCTTTCATCCCCACCTTTACTACGCTGTTGACCCAGGGGGCGCGTGAAAAAGCCTGGCTGCTCGCCTCTGCTATTGCCAATATCATCACGGTTATCTTCATTGTCCTTGGCGTGCTGATCGCCATCTTCGCCCCCTGGGTGGTACGCAATATCCTCGCGCCCGGTTTTACCGATCCGGTGAAGTTCGCGCTCACAGTTGACCTGGTGCGCATCCAGATGATCGCGCCGGTCATTTTTGGCATCAGCGGGCTGGTGATGGGCATTCTCAATTCACATCGCAGTTTCCTGTGGCCAGCGCTGGCGCCAATGATGTACACGATCGGCAAGATCCTCGGTGTGCTCTTCCTGGCTCCCTCAATGGGAGTGTACGGCCTGGCGGTTGGTGTGGTGGCTGGAGCATTGATGCACGGGCTGATCCAATTACCTGCGCTGATGCGCCTGCCCGCACGGAAATACACGCCTACGCTGGGTTTGCATCTCCCTGATGTGCGCGAGGTAGCCCGCCTGATGGGACCGCGGGTGCTGGGGGTGGCTTTTGTGCAGCTGAATTTTCTGATCAACACCCGCCTGGCCTCAACGATGCCGCCCGGCAGCGTGACCGCCATTGCCGTGGGGTTTGCCCTGATGATGATCCCGGAGGCGGCGATCGCTCAGGCGATGGCCATTGCAGCACTGCCGGCTTTTTCCGCGCAGGTGGCAGCCGGCAAACTGGAAGCGATGCGTCATTCGTTAGCAGGATTGTTGCGCGGGTTACTGCTGTTGGCGGTACCTGCTTCTTTGGGATTGATCCTGTTGCGTGAACCGCTGGTAACGGTGATCTTCCAGCGCGGACAGTTCGATGCCGCATCCACCCGGCTGGTCGCGTGGGCGCTGCTGTGGTATGCCGCGGGGCTGGTGGGGCACTCCGTGGTGGAGATCGTATCTCGCGCTTTTTACGCGCTGCACGATACCAAAACACCGGTGATCATCGGTGTAGCGGCGATGAGCCTGAACATTGGGCTGAGCTTCCTCCTGAGTTCCATGTTTGTGAGCTGGGGCTGGCTGCCGCACGGCGCCCTGGCGCTGGCGAACTCGATCGCCACATTCCTGGAGATGGGGGCGTTGTTGTTCTTTATGCGCAAGCGGCTATCGGGTTTGGAGGGAAAGCACGTATTGAAGGGGTTGTTGCAGGCACTGATCGCCGGTGGATCAATGGCGCTGGCATTGTGGGGCTGGATCGAGTTTTGTGGAAGGTTGACACTGAGCAGCAATGCTGCCCCTTGGGTGACCGCGCTGGGCGGGATCGCGGCGGGAGTGCTTGTCTATGGATTGGTACTGGTTCTGTTGCGGGTTCCGGAAGTAAAAATGGTGGTTGGCGCAGTAAATAAGCGGCTATTCAAACGGCCGAATTAGTGAGGAGGAAATATGCAGAACAATTCCGGACATGAATTCATGGTGAAAACGCGCTACAAGAACATCAGTCCTTCGCCGCAAAACAGCGGCCAGGTACCTCAGCCCCCGCTTGAGCTGCCTGTTCCCGAGGGAGAGGTTCTCATCGCGCTGCCGCAGCCACCGGAGGTCTCTGTTCCTCCCATGGACCTGCGCGCAGCGATCGAAGCGCGCCGTACGGTCAGGGCGTACAGCGACACACCGCTTTCATTGGAGGAGCTCGATTATCTTTTATGGGTTTCGCAGGGTGTGAAAAGGGTTTCAAGCCGCCCTTCCACGGCGCGCACAGTACCTTCGGCAGGCGCGCGCCACGCCTTTGAAACTTACATCCTGGTCAACCGGGTGACAGGGCTGGATAGCGGGCTTTACCGCTTCGCTGCCATTGAGAACGGGTTGCTGCGGCTGGATGCGCCGGAGGATATTGCGCAGCAGATTGCGCAAGCCTGCCTGGACCAATCCCAGATCACCAATAGCGCGGCAACCTTTCTCTGGGCGGCGGTAGTGGAGCGCATGTACTGGCGCTACGTGGAACGCGGCTACCGTTACCTGCACCTGGACGCCGGTCACGTGTGCCAAAACCTAGCGCTTGGCGCTGAACAGACCGGTTGCGGGATTTGCCCCATCGCGGCGTTTGATGATGAACAACTCAACGCCACTTTGGGATTGGACGGCGTGGATATGTTCGTGGTCTACCTAGCCAGCGTAGGGAAGAAGAAGGTAAAAGAGTAGTTTTGCGATACTGATCCGGTGACCGGAGAATGCTTCTAAATGACCGGATCAAAGAAAGTTAATTTTCGGAAGAAATTAATATAATGATGCTGTAAAACAGACTCCCGGGGTAGAAGATCCCGGGAGTTGGTCTTTCTTTCATTTTACCTGGCCAGAATGCCGGCCATTTCGATGTGATCTTTTGATAACACCTTTCGGTTGCTGATCACCTCATCGATGAGGACAGGAGTGATCTCGCGTCCGTTGAGGGCGGTCATCACGTTACTTTTGCCATCCAGAAGGAAACGAACAGCATTGAACCCGAAGCGGGTGGCGATGAGGCGGTCAAAGGCGGAGGGTTTACCTCCGCGCTGCACATGCCCCAGGATGGTAACGCGGGTAGTAAAGCCGATATCCATGGCGTCGATCATCACGCCCAGTTCGGCAGTGTGCGGTTCATAACCTTCCGCCACAACAACGATAGCGTGAGTCTTGCCGCGCCGGTAAGCTTCATCAATCGATTTGGCCACTTCCTTTGGCGGGGTTTTCTTTTCGGGAATCAGCACCAGCTCTGCTCCGGTGATGATGCCTGCCTGCACAGCCAGGTAGCCCGATTCACGCCCCATGGTTTCCACCAGGAATGCCCGGTTATGTGAGGAGGCGGTGTCGCGCAGTTTGTCGATGGCATCAACGATGGTGTTCAAAGCGGTATCAACACCGATGCACATGTCAGTGCCGTAGATGTCGTTATCGATGCTGGCCGGCACACCGATCACCCGGATGCCCTGCTGAGCCAGTTTTTGCGCACCGGCGAGTGAACCATCACCACCCGCCACCACCAGTGCGTCCATTTCCACGTTATTGATCTGGCGGATGGCGTCACGCTGACCGGAGGGCTCGCGGAAATCCTTGCTGCGCGCGGTCTGCAGGATGGTGCCGCCGCGCTGCAAGATGCCGCCAACTTCCCGCACACCCAACTCGCGGAATTTGCCGTGGATGAGGCCTTCGTAACCGCCTTCCACACCGAGCACCTGAATGTCATAAGCACTGGCAGTACGGACGACGGCGCGGATGAAAGGATTCATCCCCGGGGCGTCACCACCGGAAGTCATCACACCGATCTTGCGGAGTTTTATGGTTTCTTCGACCATATGGCACCTGTATTGGTTCTAGATATTTTCGACGTGGATGTTATCCCTGCCGACCAGTTCGCTCAACTGGCCGATCAAATCGGTATTAACGTTGGTCGAATCGTTTGGAAAATCGAGCAGATGCCGGTAACCGTGTTCAAACACCAGGAAGCAGAAACGGTCCCGTCCGGGGAAGGAGTTCAACAATCCGTGCACCCGGCGGATGCGCCGCATGTCACGATCCTTCTCGCCGCTCGATTTGATCGTTACAGTGACCAATTTTACTTCGTTTTGGTCGCTCATACGGAACAGGGGAGGCAGCGGTGCCATGATGACTGGGGGTTGCACAAATTCTTTCTGTGAAATTTCCTCCACAGGTTCAGAGTGTTGTGCCATGATTGTCGGGTTGTCAGCGGGCTCTTCCTCTTTTACCGGTGTTTCGACCGGTTGTACATCAGCGGAAGTATCCTCCGGGATGGAGCTGGCAGGTGCTGGTGTCCACGCGGCTTCCTCGGGAGAGGGAGGGGGTTCCTCGTATCCGTTTTCGTATTGCATGTAGCGTGCCGTGTCGATATCGGTCTGCCAGATCGCGCTGTCGGGTGCAGCTGGATCATCCGTGCCGGGTTTTGAGGTTTGGAAAGACTGGATGTCCTGCTCGTTGAGGGGTTTGATCACATCAACCAGCACCTTGGGCTCGGTGGCTTCGGCATCCACCTGTCCATCCACAATGATCACGGATTCCATGCGAACGAGGGCGCCAAACTTCTCCCAAACATTGGGGAAGATGACCAGTTCGATAGCACCCTGCAAATCCTCGATGGTAGCGAAAGCCATCATCTTGTTGGTCTTCTTGGTCATGGTGGTGCGAATGTATGTGACCAGGCCGGCAACTGTGACCTTCTGTTTTTGAGCGGCTTCAGCAAGGTCCTTCGAAAAATGCGTCACCCGCTCGCGAATGACCGGCAGGTAGGGAGAGATGGGATGGTCGGATACATATAACCCGATGAGTTCTTTTTCCCATTCCAGCTGCAGGCGGTGGTCGAGACCCGTATCAGCGGGTAGGCGGATATCCTCCTCCACCCCGGCCACACTGCCAAAGATACTCAACTGGCCGCACTCAGAGGCGCGAAAATGGCTGTTGCTGATGGAGAGCATGGTATCCACTACTTCCAGGATCGACCGGCGCGGACCAAACCCATCCAGCGCGCCCACCTTGATCAGGCATTCAAGGCTGCGTTTTCCAACCTTGTGCAGGTCCACACGGCGGAGGAAGTCATTGAGGTCATGGAATTTGCCGGTTTTGCGGGCTTCCAGGATGAGATTCACGGGAGCTTCTCCAACGTTCTTGACTGCACCAAGGCCAAAGCGGATGGCTGATTTTCCATCGGGAAAATCTTCGATCGAAAAATCCCACAGGCTGTTATTCACGTCAGGCGGAAGTACATCAATGCCCATGGAACGGGCGTCGGCGACATAGAAGGCCACCTTGGCGGTCTCGCTCTTGGTCACCGAAAGCAGGGCGGTCATGTATTCGACGGTGTAATGGTGTTTCAGGTAGGCGGTTTGCACCGCGATCATGCCGTAATCTGCGGCGTGGCTTTTGTTGAAGCCATAACGGGCGAAGGATTCCCAATCCTCGAAGATCTTGCGGGCTTGCACCTCGTCGATGCCGTTCTTTACCGCACCGGCGACAAATTTTCCCTTGTGCTTTTCAATGGATTCCTTGATCTTCTTGGAGATGGCTTTACGCAAGTCATCTGCTTCAGCCGGTGTATAACCGGCCATTTCCATCACCGCCATCATCAGTTGTTCCTGGTAAACGGCCAGACCGTAGGTCTCCTTGAATACCTTTTCCAGCGTGGGGTGAGCGTAGCTAACCGGCTCTTCATCGTGCATGCGCCTGATGTATTGCGGGATGAACTCCATGGGACCCGGACGGAATAGCGCGACCATGGCAATGATGTTGGAAAGATCACGCGGTTTCATCTGCTGGATGTAGCGCGTCATGCCGGTGCCTTCCAGTTGGAACAGACCGGCTGTGTGTCCGCGGCTGATGAACTCGAAAGTATCGGGATCATCCAACGGGATGTTATGCAGGTTTAGTTCAATCGTATGCCGCTGGCTGATCAGATCACACGCAGTGTGCATCACCGTCAGGGTGGAGAGACCGAGGAAGTCCACTTTGAGCAAGCCCAGTTTGGTGATGTTGCTCATCTCAAACTGGGTGACCGA
>DIWL01000053.1:25565-43616 GCA_002428455.1 Anaerolineaceae bacterium UBA6107
ATCACCACACCGGCGGCGTGCGTGCCGGCGTTGCGCGCAACCCCCTCCATGTGATTGGCAGTATCGATCAGTTCCTTAATATAGCCGCCTTCATCGTACACGGCTTTGAATTCAGGCGCTTTCTCAAGCGCGTTGGCGATGGTGACCTGTTCATCGGGGATCATCGCCGGGACGGATTTGGAGATGCGGTCCACCTCGGAGAGGGGAATGTCCATTACCCGACCGACATCACGTATGGCGGCGCGCGCTCCCAGGGTGCCGAAGGTGATGATCTGCGCCACCTTATCACTGCCGTAGCGTTCAGCGCAGTATTGCAGCATTTCCGAGCGCCTGTCATCCTGGAAGTCAAGATCGATATCCGGCATTTCGATGCGCGCGGGGTTGAGGAAGCGCTCAAAGAGCAGTTTATGACTAAGCGGCTCGATCAGGGTGATGTTCAACGAGTACGCCACGATCGATCCGGCACCTGAACCGCGTGTGTTGTACCAGATACAGCGGTCGGTTGCGTAGCGGCATAGATCCCAAACGATCAGGAAGTAGGCGTCGAAGCCCATGTCGTGGATTATCTTCAACTCATAATCAAGGCGCTGTCTAACCTCGGGGTCATTGGCGCGGCTGTCATATTTCCGGGTGATGCCTTCTTCGCACAATTTGCGCAGGTAGGTTTCAGTGGTGTAACCCTCTGGCACCTCAAAGAGCGGCAGGTGATAGCCTTTCTTAATGAGGTCCACGTTGCAACGCTCGGCGATCTCCAGGGTGTTGCTGAGGGCCAGAGGGTGATCGGGAAAGAGGTTGGCCATCTCCTGGGGGCTGCGCATGTAGAAGGTATTGGAGCCCATCTTCATGCGGTTGGGGTCAGAGAGCAGGGAGCCGGTCTGGATGGCGAGCATGATATCCTGCAGGCGGGCGTCCTCCTGGTTGATATAGTGCGCGTCGTTGGTGGCAACGTACCTGAGGTTGTAGCGCTTGCTCAGTTCGAGCAGGGTGCGGTTGAGATCCGGCAGCTCACGGATGGGGTGATTCTGAAGCTCAATGAAAAAATTATCCGCGCCAAAAGTCTCGATATACCATTCAAGAATACGCTGCCCGGCTTCAACGCCCTTGTTGAGGATGGTGCGAGGGACCTCGCCGGACATGCAGGAAGTGGTGGCGATGATCCCCTCGCTGTGGGCGCGCAGGAAATCATGATCGACGCGCGGGTAATAATAAAATCCTTCCAGTTGGGCGGCGCTGGCGATCTTGAGCAGGTTTTTGTAACCGGTCATGTTTTCAGCGAGCAGCACCAGGTGGTAAGAGTGTTTGTCTTTCTGGGGATCGCGGTCATTCATCCCGCGTGCGGCCACATAGGTTTCAACCCCGATGATGGGTTTAATACCCGCATCAACCGCCGCCTTGAAGAAATCGATCACGCCGAACATGGTGCCGTGATCGGTGATGGCCACCGAGTTCATGCCCAGTTCCTTCACGCGCTTGATCAGCTTTTTGATATTGCTGAAGCCGTCGAGCAGCGAGTATTCTGTATGAACATGCAGGTGGGCGAAAGACATCTACCGGTAACCCTCTCTCGATAATAATAAAAATATTATAGCATGCGGATAATGCCGGTTTCTTAAGATTGGCTTTCCCCCATTCAATTTTAAGAAAAATCATGTCAGTAAGTCTGCAATACCCTGAAACGGGCTTCATATCCCCCGCGTTTATTAAGATAACCCGTCAACCTTAAGACAGAGCGATCTGGTTAGAGATAAGCCGGAATGTCAGCCGGTTTCACACCAAGATCTTGGATTGTGACGGCTATGGAGGCAAAATCCTTGAAGGTAAGGTCGGTCAAGGTGAGTGCACGGTTCTTTTTAAACCTGTCAAACAGCTCCAGGTAACTGGCCTGGATGCAGGCTTCCCAATTCAGTGCGAGGACGCGCGCAGCAGCCTGGATGGCAGCACTGTCCGTGCCTTCGATCTCGGAGAAATTCCCGTAGGGCAATTCGTCCAGTGTGATCTCCAGTTCATTGTAGCGGTAAGCGGCCCGGTATTTTTCGTAGATCACGGTCTGAATGTAACCCAGTCCGGTGAGGATGGCCTGCGCATTCTCGATGTCGCTAACCTCCACCTCGTATTCTGCACGCACGCGCACACCATCCTCCAGGCTGGTAGGGCCTTTGAAAGTGAGGATGCATTTTTGATCCTGACGCAGGCGCAGCGCACGACCGGTTTTGGAAAGCGACAGGTCTGGCGTGTCGAAGCGGTAATTGATCTCCCGCGTGCGCGCCTGTACCTGTAGCGCTCCCAGCGCGATCAACCTCTCCCTGAGGGCGGCGAGGTTGTTAATGTAGAATTTCACTTCCTTTTCAATGGATTCATGGTTCATCGGGGGTTTCCTCCTCCATATGACCGGTCATGGCGGTTTGCCCGCGCATGAAGGGTTCCAAAAGCCAGGCACAGATCCACACAAAACCAAGCAATAATACGGAAAGCACCAGCGGGAAAAGATGAGACCCAAAGGGCTGAGGATTGCGGGTGAGGATCAGGCGGTCCAGCCAGAACCAGGCAAAGATCAACGCTGCCAGCACCTGACTTAAACGGGGAGAGAAGTTCAGGCGAGCCCATAATCCGGCGGCAGCTGCCAGGCTGGCCAAGATGATGAAAGCGTTCTTGAACACCACGTAAACCGGATGGGGAAAATAACCGGCAGCCAGGATCCAGTTCCAGGATTGCAACAACTGGATGATCCCGGCGAGGCTGATCAGGAAAACCACCACGAATAACGCGGCGAGGATATGCAGCAAAAAGGGTGGACGTTTGTTCATGGCAGACGGATCCCGTGGATTGGATTATAGCATGCCGGGTTTGCGGNNGATGAAAACTTGACAGGCATTCAAAGTCGGATATACTGACAAAAACCCTGTATTGCAATGACTCTAGGGGAAGGCAGGCGCGTATGAAACACTCCACCTGGGATATCCTGGCCATCATTATCACCGCCGCGGCGCTGATCTGCTTGGTACTGGTACTGATCATTTATGCCAACCCGGATTCCGGCCTCAATCCATTCCCGTTTCCCACCATACCGCCGACCATCGTGGTACCCAGCCCGACACCGACCCTGTTGCAGCTGCCTCCCACGTGGACGCCGACCCCGCGCAGCGAGGCAACCCGTATTCCAACCAGCACCCCGCTGCCCACGCTTACGCCGCTGGTGCTGACCCCGGGCGGGTAGACGACCCGTTTGTAGGAAAAATCAGATCCTGATAAGGTGAGAAGAATCCCATGACTGAAGCCATTACGCGAGAGGTGTTTGACCACCTGGTGAACCTGGCTGCTTTGCAGCTCAGCGAAGAACAGGCGGAATATCTGCGCAAGCAGCTTAACAACCAGTTGAAAGCCATCAATGAACTGGCAGCGATCCTGATCGACGCAGATGTTCCGATAAGTTTACACGGCGTACCCTTTGAAGCTGCCGCAAGCGCCAAGCCGCGCGAGGATGTGTGGCAGAAATACGAGGATGCCGCCGAGATTCTCAAACAGGCGCCGCAGATCGAAGACGGGTACATCGTGGTGCCCGATATTCCCCATACTGAGTTAAAGTAGGCCGCATGGAACCCTGTGATCTTAACGCACTAGACCTGACACTATTGCTGCGGAAGAAGGAAATCTCCGCGGTGGAAATCGTTGATTCCTGTCTCAAACGCGTGGCGGACGTCGATGGACGCCCCGGCGCACTCGAGAGCGGCGACCTGACCGCCCGGGATAAGGAAAAGGTACACGCCTTCATCACCCTGACGGATAAATATGCGCGTGCGCAGGCAGCACAGATCGACCGTGCGATCAATGCCGGTGAAGACCCCGGTGCACTCGCCGGTGTACCCTTCACCGTGAAAGACATCTTCTGTGTGAAGGACACGCCCTCCACAGCCGCATCGAAGATCCTGGCCAACTTTGTGGCGCCATATACTGCCACACCGGTCAAACGGATGCAGGAGGCCGGCGCGATCATGCTCGGCAAGGTCAACCTGGATGAGTTTACCTACGGCTCTTCCAACGAATCGTCAGCCTATCAACCCAGCCCGCGCAATCCCTGGAAGACAGACCGGGTCCCGGGAGGATCATCGGGCGGCAGCACAGCGAGCGTGGCAGCCGGTGAGGCACCGTTATCTCTGGGCACTGATACCGCCGGATCCATCCGTCAGCCCGCGGCGTTTTGCGGTGTGGTGGGTGTCAAGCCCACTTACGGGAGGGTTTCACGCTACGGATTGATCGCTTTTGCCTCGTCGCTGGATTGCCCCGGACCGGTGGCGCGCAGCGTGAAGGACGCCGCTGCCATGCTGCAGGTGATCGCCGGAGCGGACGCACACGATGCCACAGCCACCCCGCTGCCCGTACCGGATTACCTGGAGGGCATTGAAGACGGGGTCAAGGGCATGCGCATCGGGCTATCACCGGATTACTTCCGCATCACCTACCCTGATCCGGTCACTGGTGAATTGTTGAGCCAAGCGTTGCCAACAGAGATCGAGCTGGCAGTGCACCAGGCAGCAGAAAAATTGGCGTCACTGGGGGCAGAGATCATTGAAGATGTGCCAATGGCCAATACGCGATTCGGCATTCCGGCTTATTTTGTTATCAGCCGGGTCGAAGCCGCTTCCAACCTGCACCGTTATGACGGCGTGAAGTACGGTCATCGCAGCAATGTATCCACCAGCGATCTCAAGGCAATGTACAAGCACACCCGCCACGAGGGCTTCGGTCTGCAACCAAAGCTGCGCATCCTGATGGGAATGTACGTCAGCGCGGCGCAGTACAGCGAACAATATTACAGGCGCGCTTTGCAGGTGCGCACGTTGATCCGCCGGGACTTCGAGGCTGCCTTTGATCCACAGGGCAGGCACCGCCTGGACGCGCTGCTCACCCCCACCACCCCCACCACCGCATTCGAAATGGCAGCGGTTTACGGGGATTCGGTGCTGATGCAGTACGCTGATCAACTCACCGTGCCGGCCAATCACGCCGGCGTTCCGGGGCTCTCGCTACCGGGCGGGTTGGATGACAATGGGTTGCCTATCGGCATCCAGTTGCTGGGGGCGGATTACACGGAGAAAACGCTCTTCCGCATCGGGCGGGCGTATGAAATGGCGACGGAAAATGAGGAATGGCGCAAGGCCAAGCCGCAGGTACTTCGGGAGGCAGCATGACAGATTACGAGGCCGTCATCGGGCTGGAAACACACATCCAACTGAACACCACCACCAAGGTTTTCTGCTCCTGCAAAGCCGATTCGTGGTTCGATCCTCCCAATTCCAACATCTGCCCGGTGTGTTGCGGACTGCCGGGGGTGCTACCGGTGCTGAACAAAGCCGTGGTGGAAAAGGGTGTGCTGCTCGCGCACGCCATGAACGCCGAGATCCGCCCGCTGTCCTTTTTTGACCGCAAGAATTATTTCTACCCTGACCTGCCCAAGGGTTACCAGATCTCGCAATTTGATCAGTCGCTGGCCAGGGGCGGTTACCTGGATCTACCGGTACCGGCATCTGCTTCACCGGATAATACCCCTTATACCCGCCGGGTAACGATCTGGAAACTGCACATTGAAGAGGACGCCGGCAAGACAAAGGTCGGTAACAAGCAACGCTTCATTGATTTCAACCGCTGCGGCGTGCCGCTGNNTGCGCCAGCTGCTGCGCTGGATCGGTATTTCCGAAGCGGATATGGAAAAAGCGCATTTAAGGTGCGATGCCAATGTATCCATCCGCGTGAAGGGCGAGACGCATCTCAACCCCAAGACAGAGATTAAGAACGTGAACTCGATCGACGCGGTGCGCGAGGCCATCGCGCACGAGATCGAGCGCCAGATCCGCGAGGTGGAGGCGGGCAACCGCATTGAGGCATGGACACTGGAGTGGGACGAGGATTCCGGGACGCTCAAGAAAATGCGCTCCAAGGAGACCGAAGCGGATTACCGCTACTTCCGCGAACCCGACCTGCTGCCGATCCGCCTGGGCGAGGAATGGAAGAATGAGATCCTGGCGGACTTCCCCGAGTTGCCGCTGGCAAGACGTACGCGCTTTGTGGAGCAGTACAAGCTGCCGGATTACGACGCTGACATCCTTACCTCCGAGCGCAAGTTATCTGATTATTACGAGAACACAGTCAGGGCTTACGGTGGGGACCCCAAGAAGGTCTCCAACTGGCTGATGAACGATGTGCTGCGCATGATCAATGACCAGGGGCTGAACCCGGAAGAGATGAAGCTTAACCCGGCAGCGCTGGCGGAGATTTTGAAACTGGTGGACAAGGGCACGATCAACATCAACACCGGTAAGAGCCTGCTGCAGAAGGTGCAGGACAGCGGAAAGGACCCCGCGAAGATCGTGGCAGATGAGGGGCTGGGGCTGGTGAGCGATGATAGCGCCATCCGAATGGTATGCGAAGAGGTGCTGGCGGAAGCGCCCAACGAGGTAGCAGCTTACAAGGGTGGCAAGGTCACACTGATCGGCTGGTTCGTAGGCGGCGTGATGAAGAAGATGCGCGGCAAAGCCGACGCGGCTCTGGCGCGGAAGATACTGGAAGAGCTGCTCAGTTAATCGCTTGAAGAGGTGGCTATATAAAAGCCATCTCACGCAAAGAGAAAAATCATGTAGGGTGAGGTTATTTTAACCCCGCCCTACTTTTTTGCTTTTCGAAAGGTATAGCAAGATGAAAAGCAATGTTCTATGCGACTCTACGTCTTGCGGATTTTACGGTCCCGAGCGAAGCGAGTGGGGTTGCGAGAGATATGTGAGCCCCATGTCATGAATCCGCTGCCAGGTCACGTTAAGATCTTCAGGAATCACGCGGGTTTCTCCAACTGTGGACTTAAAGTTGGTATCCCCCGACCAACGAGGGGCAATGTAAAGAAAAAAGGAGTGTTAAATGGTCGTCATTGATTTCTATCAATCTGTTATGTTATATTCGACATAAATAATGTCCGTAGATTGATTAAAACGAGGAGAGGGATTGCTAGGTTCGAATGTCTCTCTGGAAAAATGGATGATAATGATTTTTTCTAATCACCATGGGGCGTATAGTATAACCTCTGAGTCTAATGATTGTAATTAAGGGAATTTATATATAATTATCCATAGTGGAATTATGCCAAATGAAAAGTGGTGCAAAAACAAAGAATATCCTATAAACTTTATAAAAGCACCTAATTCTGCAATAATTTCGACAAGAATAATTACGTTACGATCTTTTTGCCTGGTTATAACATTAGTGTGTGACTAAATGTGGTTTAATATATTTTTCTTCAAGGATTAGACTATGGAATTTATTCCTGCAAAATGCCCCGATTGTGGTGGAGAATTAATGCTTCCAAAAAGTAAGGATGAAGCAATTTGTACATATTGTGGAAGCAAGTTCTTTATAAAAGATGCAATGAATAAAACCCCAACCCCATCAATAAAAAGCTGGATGATTCTAGCAAAAACAGCTGAAGAAACGAGAAACTATGCCGAATCATGTAAATACTATACCAAGGTAATAGAAGTTGATCCTGAAAACGTAGAGGCATGGCTTGGAAAAGCTGAATCTGTTGGCTGGCAATCAACGATAGCTGATTATAGGTTAGGTGAAATGGTTTTAGGTTTTGGTCATGTCATGGGTCTAGTTACAGAACCCGAAGAAAAAGTAAAAATTGCGAAAATCATTTCCGAAAAAATTACTAAGGTTGCATATGCCTATTTCGGTCTTACATATGGATATGTTAATAAATATATTGACGAACAGGGTGTTCCTAATAATTTTCATGTTACTAGCATAAACCTAGCAAATTTATTTGATTTTGCATTTGAGCTAGACCCAACAAACTTCGATGCGATTAGTTCTAAAGTCGAAATGTGTAAATCAATTCTATTTGGCGGACAAAGTATTAGCCGACTATTGTCAAAGTTTAGCAATAGTGGAGCAAGACTAGAATGGCAAAATAAACTTAATGAATCCTCAAAGTTGTTAAACAAAGCTGATTCCCAACGCACCTAAGAAGAATAATTTTTGGAATTTAATCATCCATTATTTAGATTTCTAGAAGTTGGAATCAAATTCTGGAATAAAATTTTATAAATTATCGCATTGCTTTGCTCCTAATCATAAATATAGAGTGTATGAACATCGCAAGGAGCGCTATTAATATCTTGTTCAACCCCTATATAAGATTGAGTTGTTCTTAAACTTGTATGCCCCAAACTCAGCTCATAGGGAAGGGTGAAAACCCACCAAATCAAAAATGGTGGGTTCAAGAACCGAACCCACCGATTTCTGGCTTGGCGATCTTTGCGACTTTGCGAGAGATCAGACTTTCCACGCGTCGTGGATGCGCTGCCATGTCACGCCAAGTTCTTCGGGGATGACGCGGGTTTCTCCAACCGTGGACATGAAGCTGGTGTCGCCCGCCCAGCGCGGGACAATATGGACATGAGCATGCTCGGCGATGCCTGCGCCGGCGGCTTCCCCCATGTTGATACCCACGTTGAACCCATCCGGGTGATACACCTCGCGCAGTACGCCGATGGCATGGTTGACCATCTCAAACAATTCGGCGCGTACCTCAGGGGTAAGCAGTTCGATGCTGGAGACATGCGCAAAAGGAACCACCATCAGGTGACCGCTGGTGTACGGGTAGCGGTTGAGGATGGTAAAGCAGTCCTTTCCGCGGTGAACGATGAGGTTGGCAAGGTCGTCCGCCTGCGCCGGGGCTGTGCAAAAGACGCAGCCGTCGGGGTTATCGGTATCCGTCACATACTTCATGCGCCAGGGGGACCAGAGATTTTCCATAACACCGCCTCAACAAAGGTTTATCAGTATTTTACACGTGATAGGCAAAATAGAGGCGTACGAAAGTTGACAGGCTTGCAAGTAAAATGATATGCTATTCCTATGTTCCAGGCTCCCCTTTTTCCACCGCCTTCCCTGACCGTCAGCGATATCACGCGTTACCTGCGTGAATTGTTTGAAAGCGATGAGATCCTGCATGAAGTGTGGGTGCAGGGTGAGATCTCCAACCTGTCACGGCCAGCTTCGGGGCATATTTATTTCACCCTCAAAGACCAGTCGGCCGCATTGAAGTGCGTGATCTGGAAACAGACCGCCTGGCGGCTGCCTTTATCCCTGCAGAACGGGATGGCGATCGAAGCACACGGTGCGATCTCTATCTATGAACGCGATGGTCAATATCAGCTTTATGCGGACGCTGTGCGCCTGACCGGTGAAGGTGCGCTGTACCAGGAGTACCTACGCTTGAAGGCAAGGCTTGAAGCAGAGGGTCTTTTTGACACTGAGCGCAAAAGACCCCTGCCGGAGCTGCCGGCGGGCATCGGTGTGGTCACATCGGCGACCGGCGCTGCGCTGCAGGACATACTGAATACCCTGCGCCGGCGTTTCCCACTGGTTGAGGTAGTGTTGGCACCCTGTGCGGTGCAGGGGGAAGAAGCCCCGCCACAGATCGTGAACGCAATTCGCTCACTCAACAGGACTGATGGGGTAGATCTCATCCTTGTCTCACGCGGCGGCGGGTCGCTAGAGGACCTGTGGGCGTTCAACGATGAACGGGTGGTGCGGGCGATCGCGGATTCGGACCTGCCGGTGATCACCGGCATCGGACACGAGACCGATTTTACCCTGGCGGATTTCGCGGCGGATGTGCGTGCAGCCACGCCGACGGCGGCTGCCGAGCAGGCGGTACCGGACCGGGCGGAACTGCGTGAGCAGTTCCTGACGGTTGCAAGCCTGCTGGAGTCAGCCTGGCAGCAGCGTTACAACACAGAACGCAGCCTATTACAGGACACAGGCCGGCGGCTGGAACTGCAATCGCCCTCATGGCGGGTGCGCAACGACCGGCAGCGCCTGGATGAACTGCAAAGTCAGCTGGGAAGGAATGAACGCCACCGGCTGGAGATACTGCGCGGCAACACCTGGAGCCTGCACAAGCGTCTCACCAGTCTCAGCCCGCAGGCCGTGCTCCAGCGCGGTTTTGCCATTGTGCGCACGGGCGAAGGTGAACTGGTGAAAAGTGTGCAGCAGGTTCAGAAAAACGATATGCTGGATATCCATGTTACCGACGGCGTGATCTTAGCCCGGACACTGACAGATCCAACCAAAAACAACAACGGAGGAAAATCCGATGACTGATCAACAGGCATTATCTGACTTAAGTTATGAACAAGCGTTCAGTGAACTTGAGGGCATCGTGGAAAAACTGGAAAGTGAGCAGAGACCGCTGGACGAGTCGTTGCAGTTGTACGAGCGCGGTCAACTGCTGGTGCAGTACTGCATGGCGCTGCTCGAACAGGCAGACCTGCGCATCAGGCAGTTGAATCCCGCTTCAACCGCGGGCACAACTGGGGATAATACATGAGCACTTTGGCAAGGTACCCGGAATTGATCGCTTGCCTGGTGGGCTGGTTGTTCTCCTCCTTGTTGAAAGTGCCCACCTATTATGCCGTGCACAAACGCATCAATTTCAGGCAGGCGTTCGGCACCGGCGGTATGCCCAGTTCGCACTCAGCGACCATGACGGCTACCACACTGGGGATCGGGCTGTTTAGCGGGTTCGACCACCCGACCTTTGCCCTCGCCGTGGCGATAACGATGATCGTCATTTACGATGCGGCTGGTGTGCGGCGTGAGGCGGGGTATCACGCGATGATGCTTAACCGAATGATCGATGAATACTTGAAAGGTCCATTGATCGATCAAAAGAAACTGAAGGAAGTGATCGGTCACACCCCGCTGGAGGTCGTAGGCGGTGTCATCGCGGGACTGATCTCGACGACAATCCTGTGGCTCATCTGGCCAAAGTAGGAATAGGGCTTAACACGAAAATCACAAAAGGAAATCCGAAAATCACTAAATTTTATTAGATAATAACCCATTCGATTCTAACTTTTGGATAATGACCGAAATTTACCAGTAAACCTAAGCGAAACCCCGTTGCTTTAAGATAATTAAGTAGTTGTGCGTGGTGTTCAAGTCCAGTTTCTTTAACGGCTTTGATCTCCACAATTATCTTGTCGTAGCAAATGAAATCCGGTCTATAAGTCACTGACAATAATTCACCTTTATAGTGAAGGGTTAATTCAGGTTGGCTGGTGAAAGGAACTCCCCTGTTCTTAAATTCTTTACACAGGGTTTCCTGATAAACAGCTTCTAAAAAGCCATTTCCCATTTCCTTGTACACCTCAAAAATTGCGCCTTGAATTTCGTAGGACTCTTGTTTGTAAAGGATTTGATTAGTATTTGGAATCAAGTTAACCTTATAGGTATGTTTCGTGATTTTGGTTTTATTTCGCGAATTTCGTGTTAGGCACTCAAAAACCCAAATCTTTCATAGCCTGGGCGTCGGTCAGGCGGTCGTCCTTGCCGAGGAGCTGCTTCCAGAAGTCGTCGTCGTAGCGGCGGGAGCGCACAAGGATGGGCATGGGTACGCCCCAGCCCAGCAGCAGGACCTCCTCCTTGGGTTGCAGGCGCGCGAGCATGCCGCGCAGGGCATCACGCCCGGCCAGGCCGGAGAGCACCGCGGCGATGTCATTCTCGTCCCCCAGCCAGCCGGAGACGCGCGTGCCGAGTTGCGACATGACCTCATCGTAGATCTGCGAGGGGCGCTGNNTTGCGCATTTCACGCGCGATGGTGCTGAAGGTGGTCTGTGAGGCCATCTCGCGGTTAAGGATCTTGTGCGCCTCTTCCACGGCGATCACCAGCGGGCGAGGTTCTTTTTCGCCCGAACTGCGGAAGTCGTTGGTCATCTCCTCCCATGCCTCACGGATCTTGCGCGTGAGCAGGTTGGAGACCAGCAGGTAATCCAGGTCGGAATCAAAATCACCAAAGGAGAGCACAATATCTTTGCCCGCCTTGAGGGATTCGATCACTTCACGCAGGGAATTCAACGGGCTGGATCCGGACTGGTCTGTTGGGATGATGTAGCGGCGGTTGAAGACCCGGTTGAGCTTGCTGCGTAAGCCTTCGGCGGCAAATTCGTTGATCCCGGCCTGCTTGGCCCAGTACGCCACACTATCCGGCGCGGGAACTTTCTTACCGTCTTCCGTTTCGATCACCGAGCCGACGACCATTTCACCAAACTCGTGGAACCATTTATCGTGTCCAAAGTATTGCACCAGCGCTTCAAGGGTGGTGGGTGTGGTTTCGCGCAGGTTCAACTCGCGCGTCAATAGTTCAATGTCCTCAGGCTGGATGTCAGATTCGTTGATTTCCAGGTGGAAATCTGGCATGTGGTTGCGGATCTTCGTATCACGCCCCAACCCCACCACACGTACACGAGCGGGGAATTTGCTCTTCAATCCCACGACTGACATTCCAGTATCAGAAGAGGTGTCGTCAAAACCGTATTCATTGTGCATGTCCAACACCAGCACTGAAGCCGCGTTGTGCTGGATCAGACCGGCGAGGATGATGCGGGTAAGGAAGGACTTACCGGTGCCGGTGGCGCCGAAAATGCCCGAACTGCGCTGGACGAACTTGTCCAGGTCAATGCACACCGGATGATCCTGTTCACGGGTGCGTCCGATCTCGAACTTACCTTTTTGCGCAGGGTCACCGAAGATCTCAGCCACATCTCCGGCCGAGGCCAGCCTGGCTACGGCGTGATGCGCCGGCACGGTCTTGATTGGCAACGGGCGGGGAGTATTCTCGCCCTGGTGGGCTTTGCTCCATACCTCGTAATCGGGTGAATCCAGTTCCGGTCCGCGCTCCAGCATCAGGGCAGGCAGCACCTCCAGGTTGGTATAGAGGGTCTGGCTGGCGAGCAGGCGGGAGGCTATATCTGCCAGGCGCGCGGCGTTCTGCAATTCGGCGTAGCGCGGGTCCAGCGCGCCCAGCTGCAGATCGGTCACCAGTCCGTAAAACTGCCAGTCGCCGCTCTCCAGAACAACAAAACCGCCCTCCTGCACCTCCTGGGCGGGAACAGTAAGGCGCACAAAGAGATTGGCTTTTAAGCCGCCACCCACGACATAACCGATGGGTTTGTTCTGCTCGTCGGATGGTTTGAGGGAGGCATTCAGATCAGAAGGGGTCATTTCGGCTCGCTTTCTATTCCAGCACAGCAGATACGGCGGTGAGGATGTCCATCAATTGCGGATAATCGTCCTTCAGAAGGGCAATCACCTCACCCAGGTAACGCTTGCACCACGCCGCAGGTTCCGGATGGCGCATCACACTGAGCACCTGCCTGAGATGCGCGGTGACCAGGTCGGCTGCGGGGAGTTCTTCGTTGCGCAGGATCGCGCGCAGGTAACCTGGATGGGTGTGATCAGTGAAACGCAGGATGTCTTCTTCATTGCAGGGGTAAATCTCGTCAAGGGTCAGCGGCGGGCGCGGTACACGTGTGTATTGGACTCTACCGTATGAATCCTCCCAACCGATAAAGACCACGCTCATCTCGATCGGCACGTTGCGGTTCTGACGGTTGTCCTCGATTACCTCGGGAGATACGTCCGCGCTGACCAGCTGGCGCACCAGNNCCGTCATCGTCAATATGGATCTCGTGCACCAGGCCGTAAATTCTTGCCCCATCATTGAGCGGGATGAGCAGCATGTCGCCGAAGGCCGGCGTACTCGCCTGGCTCAAGCGGCATCCCATCACGCAGCCGGTGGTGTTTGAACGTAACAATCGTCCTACTGGTATCGCGGTCATATTCACATCCTTCTTCTTCCTGAATGGTCTTTATGCACCTGTTTTTCTGATTTTCGGGAGGGTGGAAAACCCCGCCGGACCAGTTCGTTTTCGATCAGGGTGTTGAGCTGCTGGCGGTCTTCCATGCGCACCACGGCAATCTCATGGGCGCGCAGGAGCGGGTAAGGATAAGGTACTGACCCGCTCAGCCGGGACTGCTCCACCAGTACGGAATGCAATAGTTGAATGTGTTCCGGTTTTTCAAGAACCCAAAGTGGAATCTCCACGCGGGCAAAAGCCGGATCACCACCGGCGCTGACATTGAGATAGAAGAAATGCAACACTTTACGGCCTTCATAGTCATTAGCGGACCGGGATTGGACGCGGAAAATGGCTGAGCGTTCACCTGGTGCGAGGAGATTGGCGAAGAGCGCGATATCCGTGAGCCCGTTGTAACTGGAATTGTCAGGTGCATCCGGTGAATCTCCGCTGGCAAGGGAAAGTAATTTCACCACCAGGTCAGCACGCGGACGGCTGACGTAGCCGGCAGTAATGACGGAGTTGACCGCCAGGTCATCCAGGGCGTGCAGGTACTTGTCGAAATGCTTTTTGAATGACTGCTCCTGGCGCGGTTCATGGTACAGCTCGAGCGGTCCGTCGGTGAGGGTGATCACCGGCTCAGTCTCCACGGCGGCAAGTTGTGCCAGCATCTCCCGCTCCTGCACGTCGCGCAGCAGGTTTACCATGTCTTCCGAAGCGGTGCCGCCGGATGAGTGCAATTCATCCCCATAAATAAGGGAGGAACTGGTTAGCTCCGAGGGCACAAAACCGCTGCCAGGCTGCACACGGAAAACACCGATGTTGACCAAACCGTACAGAACGGTGCCATGCGGGTCAGGGGTAATTTGTGAGCCATCCGCGGCGAGGATGGTGCAGGCGGGTGCCGGCAGGTTGACGGGTACATGGGTGTTCAGCGCTTCACTGACCGGCACGGCACAGCGCAGACCTTTGTTTTTTGAGACTTCTTCCTCAACCAGTTTTTGAAGGGCAATGATCTCATCGGCGTGTTTATTCAATTGTGCGGTGAGTTGTTCCAGTGCCGAGCGCATTTCCGCATCACGAGCGCTGGCCGTGCTGCCCATATCGGTGATCTGGTTTTTGAGGTTGAGATAATTTAGCGGCATGTTACCCCTTGAACATCGAACATTTGTTTGAATTATACATGAATCAGTATGGCGGTACAAGAAGGCTTTGAGGCGGCAATAGCGAAGAAATTCTTAAAGAGAGTGTGACCTTAGTTAAGGTTGATTGAAGTATAATGCTGGGGTTTGGAACGAGGAAGCAATCATGACGATCTGGGAAATTCTCTTAATCGCGCTCGGGCTGGCGATGGATTGTTTTACTGTCGCGCTCGGCATCGGCACCAACGTCATGAAAAAAACTGCCCGCATGGTGCTGCGGCTGGCGTTCCATTTTGGATTGTTCCAGGGCGGCATGACTTTCATCGGTTGGCTGGCCGGCCGGCAGATCGCTGATCTGATCTCCCGCTATGACCACTGGGTGGCGTTCCTGCTGCTGTTGTGGGTTGGCGGCAAGATGATTAAGGGCAGTTTCGACCGGGATGAGGAATGCAAGAAAGAGGATCCCACACGCGGCGGGTCTCTGGTGATGCTTTCTGTTGCCACCAGCATCGACGCGCTAGCCGTTGGCTTGAGCCTGGCCATCATCGACGGGTCGATCGTTCAAAACAGCCTGATTATCGGTGGTGTTTCTTTTATCCTCGCGGTTGCCGGGTATCTTCTGGGTGACCGGTTGGGCTGCCGCTTCGGCAAACGCATGGAATTGCTGGGGGGGCTGATCCTGATCGGCATCGGAGTGAAGGTCCTGTTGAGTCATTTGTTCGGTTTATAAGGGATTTCTGGTTCTTGACCCTCCCCATCGATGGGACTATAATTTCATTTGTTGAAAAAATGTAAGAAGAAGTAGAGGTGGTATTATGCCGGTATATACATATCGGTGCGAAAATTGCGGGATCCAATTTGATCAGACACAGAAGTTCTCTGACCCGTTGCTGACCAGGTGCCCTGAATGCGGGAAGAAAAGCCTGAAAAAAGTTTACACGCCGGTCGGGATCGTCTTTAAAGGTTCTGGTTTTTACGCGACCGATCACCGGTCGCCTTCTGGCAACACGTCCCATGCAACAAGTAAGCACGATGAACCAAAGACGAATGAACAGACCGAGAAAGCCAGTGAACCCGCCAAAGCCACTGAAACACCAAAGGCTGCGGCTGGTGAAAACGCTTAAATTCCCCCCTTACCCAGTTAATGGCACCTTTGGCGTCCTCCGTGATAGGGCGTGATAGGAATTGTGAGGGCATTGATAGTAAATGATAGGCTGCTCCATCTAGACTGATTTGCATTACGCGAGGTTGTTATGACAAAAACAAAAAAGCAGGCTGCGCAGGGTAAGACCCCGCGGAAATCTCCCCAGCAAAGTAAGGCTCGCCTGCAGCAAATCGTCCTAGCCGTGATCGGCATCATCGTGATCATATCCATGGTGCTGGCGCTGGCAATGAACTACTAGAGGAAAAATGCCGAAAAAACAAAGATGGTTCTGGCTGGCAGCGCTGGTCGCTGCCTGGTGTTTCGATTTTCTATTCTGGAATAAATCTGCGAATCTGTCCTACTTCATCTGGGTGGTTGTCCTGCTGGGCGCGGGATACCTGCTCGCCTGGCATGAGGGCAAACATCCGCACTGGCGTAGTATTTTATTAACCGTGCTGATCGTTGCGTTCGCGTCCGTGATGGTGCTGCGCAGCGAGGAGATGCCCCGTGTTGTCAGCGTACTGTTGTCGCTCGCCGGGATGATCCTGTTGGCCGCCACGTTCCTCGACGGTCACTGGCCGTGGTTCCGCTTGCGCGATTACGTGGTTGAATTTACCAAGGTTATCGGTAGTGGATTCTCCGGCGCGGCACTGCTGGCAGCCCAAAAAAAGAATGCTGTATCGGTGGATGGCGCCCACGCCAAAAGTCGTTGGAGCAGGGTCTGGCCGATATTACGCGGCATCCTGATCGCGCTGCCGGTTGTGGCAGTCTTCGCGGTGCTGCTTTCCGCGGCTGACCAGGTCTTCGCCGATTGGATCAAAAATATCTTCAACCTGGAAGAGATACCCGAGTACCTGTTCAGGCTGTTCTACATATTGATCATCGCCGGTTTCCTTGTGGGTGTCTACCTGAAGGCGATCCATCCGGCAAAAGAGGCGCAAAAGCCCTCGCCGAACACACCATGGATGAAAACATTCCTTGGTTGGACGGAAAGCGGCATCGTCCTGGCGGCAGTTAACCTGCTGTTCATCGTGTTCGTAGTCATACAGGTACGTTACCTGTTTGGCGGTACCGTCAATATCAATGAAACCGGTTACACCTACGCGGAATACGCCCGCAAAGGGTTTTCAGAGTTGGTCGCCGTAGCGGTGTTATCAATCGGGTTGTACATGCTGCTCACAACGATCACCCGTGTGGAAACACGTTTTGCGAAGACTGGGCTCACCGCGCTGTCTGTTCTGCTCATGGCAAATGTGCTGGTGATCCTTGCCTCCTCTCTGCAGCGTCTCATGCTGTATGAGCAGGCCTACGGCTTTTCACGCTTACGCACTTATACCCACCTATTTATCTATTGGCTGGCAGCGCTGATCCTTACACTCGTCGTTCTGGAACTGCTGAAGCGCAGGGGACACACCGCGCTGGCGTTGGTGATTGCAGCGATTGGATTTGGTGCCAGCCTGGCAATACTCAATGTGGACGGGTTCATCGTAAATCGCAATGTGCAACGCGCAGCAGACGGAGAAGAACTGGACCTTGCCTATCTCAACACGCTTTCAACCGATGCGGTCCCGGAGTTGCTAGCAAATTACGCTGATCCGGATTTACCGCCGGAGGCCGTACATAAACTGGGAGCGGCGTTGGCCTGCCGTGAAGAGACCACCAACGACCCTTCTGCTCAGCCGTGGCAATCTTTCAATTTCAGCCAGTCGCGCGCTTATCGCTTGCTTCAAGAGAACGCAGACCAGTGGAGTCAATTCGATCCTTACTTAAAGAACAACGAGTGGTGGATCGCGATGGATGGCGGAGAGATCTCCTGCAATACGTACGACTACATGGATTAGTGGATTCTTCCAATAAACAAAAAGCCTGTTTTCATAAAAGAAACAGGTTTTTGGTTAAAACAACAAGTTCAGATCAGATTCATGCGGTTGCGAACCGGTGTGGTAAGCAAGCCGTCCCAGCCGAATCGCTCAAGGTCGATCACACCTTCGTTATCAAACTCGATGCCTTCCTCCTCGAGTTTCTGGCGCTGGATAAAACCGCCCATGCCAAAGCCGTGGGGGCTGATCTTTCC
>DIWL01000045.1 GCA_002428455.1 Anaerolineaceae bacterium UBA6107
CGCCTGCCGGTGGGATACATTCCCAACGTGCAGTTCGCGCCGCTTTACGTGGCGATTGAGAAGGGGTATTACCGGGATGCCGGTTTGGATGTGAACCTGGATTACAGCATGGAGAACGATAACGTTGTTCTCACAGCCACCGACGAGTTGCAGTTCGCGGTGGTATCCGGTGAGCAGGTGCTGCTGGCTCGCGCGCAGCAGATGCCGGTGGTGTATGTGATGGCATGGTACCAGCAGTACCCCGTGGGCATCGCTGCCAAGACCTCCTCAGGCATAAACAGTGTGGCGGACCTGAAAGGCAAAAAGGTCGGGCTGCCCGGCCTTTACGGCGCATCGTACATTGGTGCCATCGCCATGCTGGATGCCGCCGGGTTAAAGGAATCCGATGTGATCCTCGATTCCATCGGGTACAACCAGGTGGAGATGCTGATGGCGGATAAGGATGACGCGGTGGTGATCTACGTGGCCAATGAGCCGGTGCAGCTGGAAAAGTTGGGTGCCGAGATCAACGTGTTCAAGGCATCCGATGCGATGGATCTGGTTGCCAACGGCATCATCACCAATGAAAAGACGCTTAAGGAAAATCCTGAATTGGTGAAGGCACTGGTGACCGCCACGCTTAAAGGTCTCGAGTACACCAGCCAGCACCCTGAAGAGGCCTACGAGATCTGCAAGAAGTATGTGGAAAACCTGGCCGAGGCGGATCAGGAGGTGCAAATGCAGGTGCTGCTGCGCTCGATCGAGTTATGGCAGGGCGAAAAGTTGGGTTATTCCCAGCCGGCGGCCTGGGAAAATATGCAGCGCATCCTGTTGGAAATGGGGCTGCTCAGCTCCGAGCTGGATCTCACAGCGGCTTATGACAACCGCTTCATTCCATAAGGCAGGTGTATGACTGACGGCTTTCTCGATATCAGCAACCTGGGGATGACCTTCCGCGACCGGAAAGGCGATCTTGAGGTATTGCGGGATATCAGCTTCTCCCTGGGTAATGAGGAGTTCCTCTGCGTGCTGGGTCCTTCGGGCAGCGGCAAGAGCACACTACTGCGCCTGATCGCCGGCCTGCTCAAACCCACTGCCGGCGAGATCAATTTCGGGGAATGTGATTGCGCGCCGCGTGTGGGTCTGGTCTTTCAGCATGCCAACCTGATGCCCTGGCGCAGCGTACGGCAGAACATCGCCCTGCCGCTGGAGCTGCAGCAAATTGGAGCTGATGAGATCAATGCGCGGGTGGATCAGATGATCCGCCTGGTGGGGCTGGAGGAGTTCAGCCACAGCTGGCCATCGGAGCTTTCGGGGGGTATGGCACAGCGCGTGGCGATCGCCCGCGCTTTCATCCAGGAACCGGATCTGCTGCTGCTCGATGAACCCTTTGGTGCTCTCGACGCGCTCACCCGCGAGCGCATGGGGGCGGAGCTGCTCAACATCTGGCAGGGCAGCCGCATCCCGGTGATCATGGTCACCCATTCCATCTCCGAAGCGCTGCTGCTTTCCGACCGTGTGCTGGTCTTTACGCACCGGCCGGGTCAGCTAGCCCAGGATGTACCAGTTACTTTTCCCCGTCCGCGCAGCGAGGAGCTGCGTTACACCGCCGCGTTCCAGGACCAGGAACGTGCTTTGCGGGGGACTTTACGCGAGAAGATCAGTTAATACAGGGAATTTCAAGCAGGATATTATCCAGCAACAGGCGCAGGTTGGCGTTTGCTTCCAGGTTTTCCAGCCCCAGCACGAGGGTGTTGACCATGCCCAGTGCACGTTTTTGCGGCAGCGATCCGGCGATGCGGGTGCTATCAGCGGCATAATCGAGATTGACCACCTTTTCCCCCATCCCATTAACCGCCAGGAAGATATCGCGTGTGAAGGACAGCCAGACCTGCAGCATCAGCCGCAGCTGATCTCGGTTGCGTGCCAGGTTCTCCGCCGCCGCGAAGCGTTCCCGCCGGTTGAGCGGCAGCAGGCGTAAAAACTCGTCCAGCCAGCCGCGGCGTTTCTCCAGCGTGGCGGGGTCAGCTGCCATCTGGCGCGCCAGCCCGGGGCGGCCGCTGGAAAGGTGGGCGAAAAGACGCGCGTCCTGTGCAGCGATCCCCCAACGGGCCATCAGGGCATTTTCCAGTGTTTCCACCGGCACGGGGCGCAGGCGCAGGATCTCGCAGCGTGAGGATATGGTCGGCAGCAGAGAGTCGGCTGAATCGGCCGTGAGCAGCAGGATGACCAGCGGCGGCGCTTCTTCGAGGGTTTTCAGCAGTGCGTTCTGCGCGCTGGTGTTGGCCAGTTGAAAGTTGAGCAGCAGGGCGACGCGGTAGCGCGCCTCGTAGGGGGTGAGGGAAAGGGTGTGCTGCAGTTCGCGCACCTGCCCTACCTTGATCATGCCGCCATCGCTTTCAGGGGTGACCAGGCTCAGGTCGGGCAGCTGCATGGCGGCGGTCTGCCGGCATGCGCGGCAGGTACCGCAATAATCACCGGGAGCTGGCGGTTGCTGGCAGTTGAGGGCGCTGGCAAACTCCAAAGCCAGGCTGCGCCGCCCCACACCGGGGGCTCCGGTGAGGAGATAGGCGTGACGCGCGTCATCCCGCGCAATGTGACTGCGCAGCAGGTTTTCAGCCCATTCGTGACCCAACAGGTCCCAACTCATAGGGGGATTGTAGCCCAAAGGGGTAAAGCTGGCAACTCGGCGGGGTTGATCAACCAAAGATGTGGTCGACAGCTGGGAATTCAGGTTCGGGGATGGGCACCCAAGCCAGCACCGTGGTCCCCTGATCGGGTTCGGAACTGATATCCACTTCACCGCCGGCGTTCAGCGCGCGGGTTTCCATGTTGGAAAGCCCGTGACCGATGGAGAGTTTGACCTTTTCCGGGTCAAAACCACGCCCGTCATCCCGCACTTCCAGGAGGGCGCGTTCAGCCGTGGTCCACACGGTTACCTCCACGTTGCGGGCTTTGGCGTGCTTGGCAATGTTGGCGAGGGCTTCCTGGCAGATGTGGAATAGTGCCAGCGACTGGGGTTCGGGGAGGTTGGTAACACCACCATTGGGGCATTTCAGGATGACATCCACGAGCGTATTGGCACGGAATTCCTGTACGAGCCGGTTGATGCCTTGCGTGATATTCTCATCCTTTAATTGCCGCGGGCGCAGGTCCAGGATGTAGGCGCGAATATCGCGGATGGTGCTGTTGAGGTCATTGATGGCCTGTTCAATGAGCCCGCTGGCCTGGGCGGGTGTTTCCTTGAGCAACAGTCGGGCGTGTTCGAGGGTGAGCCCTACTGCGTAGATGGACTGGATAATGCCATCGTGCAGGTCCATGCCGATGCGGTCGCGTTCCTCAAGGATGGCGAGGCGGCGCCCCTGCACGTTGAGGCGGATGTTCTCGATGGCGGTTGCCATCCAGGCTCCCATCGCCTTGGCGAACTGGACATCGGGCTCCTCGAGCGGCTGCGGGTGGCAGGTAGCCACGCACAGTACACCCACCGTCCCCAGGCGGCCTTTCATGGGGATCACCCCCAGTTGGTGCAAACCACGCAGCTTGGTCATCGGGTTGAGGTCGGCGTATTCGTTGTCGGTGATGTTGAGCACGATAGGGATATCGCCGACGGCAGCGCGGCCAACCGTGCTTTCACCCAGTTTGAACTGGGCGCGTTTCCACAGGCTTTCCACTGCTTCACCGTGATGGATGAAAAGGTTCAACTGTTTGCTTTCAGCGTTGACCAGGTAGATCTCGCTTACTTCCAGGCGCAGGTAATCCGCCAACTGGTTGAGACCCTGGTCGAGGATCTCTTTGATCTCGGTACCGGTGGCGAGGGTGGAGGCAAGCTGGTTGAGCAAGGCCAGGTTCTCGTTCTGGCGGGTCAGAACCCGGTCGCGCATGGCATAATCGCGGAAAAGGCGCGCATTGACGATGGCAATGCCCGCATACCGCGCCAGTATCTCGGCGATGCGCTGATCCTCTTCGGAAAAGTCGGGGGAATTCACTTTATCGGTGATCAGGATTATGGCGATCAGGCGTTTACCCTGGAAGACCGGCAAACCCATGAAGGAGGTCATACCGGGGTGGAAGGGAGGAAAGCCAATATGCCGCGGGTCTTTGCCGAGATTGGAAACGCGGATGGTTTTTTCAGAGGACATCACTGCCCTGAGAAGTCCCAGTCCCTGCGGCAGATGAGGCATCTGCTCCACCTGGGCGCGCGGCATACCGGCAGTGACAAACCTTTCGATTTTCCCTTCTTCATCGAGGATGCCGATGGCGGCGTAATTGGCGCTGGTGCGTTCGAGCGCTATGGCAGGTACACGCTCCAGTACTTGATCAATTGAAAGTACACCTAACAGTTCTGCTACATCGCGGTGCAATTTTAGCAGCCTGGTTTCGAAAGAATCCTGTCGTGGCGAATAGATGAGCATCTCTTAACCTTCCTTTTTTATTGTAATCGAAGGATTGAAAATGCGTCAATTTTTATCCAATTTTTCGGAGTTTTCCTTTTAGCGTTAGGATTGTCATTTATAATCAACAAGAGGTGAAACACAATGGATAGCATTTTTCAACGCAAGGCTGAAGAAGAGAGGATCAAGAAGGAAGGACGACTGCCGCCCGGGCAGTCGCTGACTCAGAAGTTTCCTGTGTTGCATTACGGAGCGGTACCGGCCTTTGACCCGTTGACATGGGATTTCAGGGTGTTTGGGGAGGTGGAAGCCCCGTTGCGCCTGACTTGGGCGGAATTTAACCAGTTGCCGCGCACCAGCCTGAAGATGGATATTCACTGTGTGACGCGCTGGAGCAAGTTTGATACCGAATGGGAAGGGGTGTCAGTCACTTCTTTGATCGACGCCGGGTTGATCAAACTAAAACCCGGAGCGAAATTTGTCATCCAGCACGCTGAGCACGGCTTTACCGCTAACCTGCCGTTGCAGGTGGTGCTGCAGGAAAACTTTCTGATGGCCACGCATTTCGAGGGTCAACCCATCACACCTGATCATGGCTACCCCTTACGCGGAATTATTGGTGCCATCCCGCAGAAAACGGAACTAAAAACACCTTATTTCTGGAAAGGCGCCAAATGGCTGCGCGCGCTGGAGTTTTCCACGGAGGATAAACCGGGTTTTTGGGAACAGGCGGGATATCACAACGATGCAGATGTGTGGCTGGAGGAACGTGTAGAGGACTGATGCAGGGTAATTATTGGAAGAAAAAAATCAGGACGGCTTGAGCAGCCGTTCTTTTTTATCGATTTCGGAGGATGTAACGGGCGTAGAGTCCGATGCCGGCACCTGCCAGGATGATCAACCCGCCAAAGATGGCGATCAGGATGGACCCGCTCTCGGCACTCTCCTCCTGTTGCGCCTGGGTGTGACCGCTGACCTGGGCACTGAAATTAACGTGGGAAGTGTCACCCGCTTTCAATTCCACGGTGATATTCTGGCTGGATGTGGGATTATAACCGTCGGGGATGGCCATGCTGATGGCGTAGCGGCCTTCCGGGATATCCTCAAAGCAAAGTGATTCACCGGTTCCCAATGTGGTGCCCATGTTGGAATAATCGCCCTGCTGGTGGGTGATACTGACCTGCCCGCCAGCCAGTCCGGTATCGGTGATCTCTTCCTCCTCCGCCATGGCATTGCCGTTGACATCGTCGTAAAGAAAGATGCAGATGGTGCCAAATCCTTTCACCGGCTCAGGGGTGGGCAGGATGGAGGTGGGCGTGGGGGAAGGGCCGGGGGTGATAACGGCAGTGGGAACCGTACCGAGCAGTAGTTTCTGTCCGACCTGGAGGAAGCGGCACTTATCAAAATCCAACCCGTTGAGAGTGCGCAACGTATCTACCGGTATGTTGTTGGTCAGGGCGATGCCGTCACAAGTCTCTCCGGATTTGACAATGTAATAGATAGCGCCGTTGGTATCCGCAGTGGGGGTAAAGTAAAGCACTTGGGCGTTGGCAGGAGCAGACAACAGCACGGAAAAGATCAACAGCGCACCGGTTAGCAGGACCAGGAAGAATGGAACAAAAAAGCCTCTTGATTTCATTGGAGCCACAGGCAAAATTATAACATCAATCCCTTTTTGAACTTTCTGTGCGGGTTTATGAGTTGACCGCGTTGTGTAAAGATGTTCGTGTTCTTTACTTTTCATGTAAAATAAATAATAGACTACCAAAAAAAACAGAACGTTACCTAATGGAGGCAGCTATGTATCAGAAATTGGTTATCGTTGGCAGGTTGGGCAGGGATCCGGAAATGCGCTTTACCCCCACGGGGCAGGCTGTAACGAGTTTTTCTGTGGCGACAGACCGCCAGTACACTGATCAGAGCGGGAAACCGGTAAAAGAGACTGTCTGGTTCAGGGTAACCGCCTGGGGAAAACTGGCTGAGACCTGCAACAATTTTCTTCAAAAAGGAAAACTGGTATTGATCGAAGGAAGATTAACGGTGGACGCGAAATCGGGCGGACCGCGGGCATGGGTCGGGCAGGACGGTCAACCGCACGCTTCCTATGAGGTTACAGCGCAGACAGTGAAATTCCTGTCACAGAGGTCAGAAAGCGCTGGTGAGGGCGGGGCAGAAGACGACATGGAAATTGCCCCATCAGATGACATACCGTTCTGATCTGAATCATGAATAGCGAAGCGAAAAATCCGGCTCCCGGCATCCCCCCGATGGAGTTACCGGAAGATCTGGAGCCGGTCTACAGCAACATGGCGCGCATCAGCCACACGCCGTCAGAATTGACGGTTGATTTTGCCCGTATGTTGCCCGGACAAAAGCAGATGAAGGTGCTGGCGCGAATGCTGCTCTCACCGGTGGGGGCAAAATTACTGCTGCGGGCGCTGGCTGAGAACATTGCACGTTATGAGGCGTCCTTCGGCGAGATTCGCCTGCCCGGAGAAACCGGGCTGGCGAGTGACTTGTTCAGGCAGGTGCATCCTCCTGAACCACCCAAAACGGAATAGGTATGCAAAATTTTAACGAGATCATCGAAAACACGCGTAAGATCTACGACGAACGGACACGGGTGCGGGACGAAACGCTGGTACAGGCGCGCACCCTCACCCGCCTCTCAGCGCTCACCATCCGCGCCATACACCGCAATGAAAGCGCAGAAGCCGCAGAGCTGCTGAACGAGGCGCACCTGCTGGTGCTTAAAATGCAGCGCGACCTGGCCTCCTACCCGGAGTTGTATTACGCCGGTTACACCCAGGACGCGATCAAGGAGTTTGCCGAGGCTAACCTCACCTGCGCGCTGATCGAAAACCGCCGCATGCCGCGCCCGGAGGACCTGGGAATCGAGTACGCCACGTACGTTAATGGCCTCGCGGAGACGATCGGCGAGCTGCGGCGCAGGTGCCTGGATATTCTCCGGCAGGGTTACTCGGAGGAAGCTGAGCGCCTGCTGAGCACGATGGACGAGATCTATAACTTCCTGGTGACGCTGGATTACCCGGATGCGATCACCAACGGGCTGCGCCGGCAGACCGACCTGGTGCGCGGGATCATCGAACGCACCCGGGCTGATCTGACGCTGAGTTTGCGTGAGCAGCACCTGCAGGAAGCGCTGCAGAAATTTTCTGATAAATTCCCGGGGATCGGAACATTGTAAGTCAGTTTACCTACTTGCGTTAGAAAAGGGTAATTTGAAAAATGCCTCAGGTGATGATGTTTTCTCACCAGAGGCATTTTTGTTGGGATCGTGAAAGGTTGAGGGTTTTGGAGAAATGAAGATTAGAATTAAATCATCCACCTGCTGTTGTTGGTTCAGTTGTTGAGGTCAATATGAATAACCATCCAACCAATAAAGGCCTGATCAGAAGGGTTCTACTGACCTTTATACCCGGGATAGTTGGAATTGGCGCGTTGTTCTTCATCCCGGGGGAACTTTTAATTACTGGCAGGCATGGCTGTACCTCAGTATCCTTGGTCTCCTCACGGCAGTCGCAGGTATTTACCTGTTTCTAAGAGATCCTGATGCGTTGCGTCGAAGGTTGTTGAGGAGAGAACAGGATTCAAGTAAGAAGAAAATCATAAAATATCCGGATTGTTCCTGATTGCGGCGTTTGTTTTACCGGGACTTGATAAACGATGGGGCTGGTCAAGCGTTCCTGCCTGGGTGGTCATCCTTTCCGATGGGCTGACAATACTGGCATATTTTCTTTTCCTGATGGTGATGCGAGAAAATTCTTACGGCTCCCGAATTATCACGGTGGAAAAGGGGCAAACAGTCATTCAGACAGGTCCTTATGCTGTGGTCCGGCCCCCGATGTACGTGGCGATGCTGATCATCTACCTGACGGAGCCCCTGGCGTTAGGCAGTTACTGGGCTATGCTTCCAGCCCTTGCGATGATACCCGCTATTATTGCCAGGATCAAGCATGAGGAAATGACACTTGAACAAAATCTGCCCGGATATACAGAATACTGCGATGTGGTGAAATACCGCTTGTTACCCGGAATATGGTAGTCGGCCTGAAATTAAAAAAATACCCTACAAGAAAAATCGTTATAATAAGGAGATGAAATCAAAAGACGACGGTTCAATAAAACAGGTCGCCATTGTTGTGCGCCCCGGTTCAATTGAAATCCTGGAGGAGGGGGAAACAATACAGGCCTGGTTTAAGAACCGCGGGGTTACCAGCCTGTTAACAACCAGTGATGACTGGCAACTGCTGGAGGGAATCAGTGCGGGTGATTTTGACCTGTTGATCGCGCTGGGTGGAGACGGCACAATGCTGCGCGCGGGGCACCTGGCTGCACCGCAGGGGCTGCCTGTTCTGGGGATCAACCTGGGTAAGTTTGGCTTTTTGATGCAGCTTTCACGAGAGGATTGGCAGGAAACCCTGCCGCGCCTGCTGGCGGGCGAGTATAAGATCGAGAACCGCATGATGCTGAAAGCGGAACTGTGGCGCGGCGAAACCCTGCTCAGTTCGTACCAGGTGATCAACGAGGTGGTGGTGGCGCGCGGGCAGGTCGTGCGACCGATCCGCATCCACGCGACGGTGGACGGGTACCCGCTGGCCGGTTACGTGGCAGACGGGTTGATTGCTTCAACGCCCACCGGATCGACCGCTTACGCACTGGCGGTAGGGGGACCGATCATGCCCCCGGAGTTGCGCAATATTCTCATCCTGCCGGTAGCGCCGCACATGTCGATGGACAGGGCGGTCATCCTGCCGGAAGGTGCGAGCGTGGAGATTACCGTGAACAGTGATCACGAGGCGGTGATGAGCGTGGACGGGCACGAGCCGGTGCTGATCAGCCCATTAGACCGTGTGTTGGTGACCGCGAGCGATTTCACGGTGAAATTCGTGGTGTTCCAGGACCCCGGGTACTTCTACCGCAACCTGAGCAATTTTATGGAGCAAAATCCTTCTATTGGTGATTTTTAATGGCTGAAAACCCCCAAACGCTGTATTGCTACGTCCATACCCAGCGGGAGACGTTGCTGCGCTGCAACCGCTGTGAACGCCCGATCTGCCAATCCTGCGCAGTGCTCACCCCAACCGGTTACCGCTGCAAGGAATGTGTGAAAGGGCAGCAGAAGATCTTTGACACAGCGCGCTGGTGGGATTACCCGCTGGCGTTCATCACAGCCGGAGTGCTTTCTTACTTTGGCAGCCTCGTAGCTGGATTGTTCGGCTTTTTTGTTATCTTTATTGCGCCGGTGGCGGGGATGATCATTGCTGAGGCCGTGCGTTTCGTTGTAAGGCGCAGGCGTTCAAAACTGATCCCCATTGCGGCAGTCGTCGCTACTGTCCTCGGCGGTTTGATCGTACCGGCGGCGAACATAGTCTTTGCCCTGTTGAATTATTACGTGGATGCCGGGAGCGGGCTGCTGGGTTTGTTGTGGCCGGCGGTATACGCGGCTCTGGCAGCCAGCACGGTATATTACCGGCTTAAAGGCATTCGCATCTAGGACATTACATGCTGACAGAACTGCGCATCCAAAATTTCGCCATCATTCAGAAGCTTGAGTTACAACCCGGGGCGGGATTGTTGATCTTTACCGGCGAGACCGGCGCTGGCAAGTCGATCATACTGGATGCCATTATGGCGCTGGTGGGTGGAAAGGTCGACAGCACGATGGTGCGCCAGGGCGAAGAGCGCGCGGTCCTTGAAGCGGATTTTCTCCTGCCCGAGGACAACCGTCAACAGATCATCGCCATCCTTGAGCGTGAGGAATTGTACGAGGGTGAACCACACCTGACCCTCGGCAGAGAGATCCGCGCCGGGGGGCGCAGCGTGGCACGTATGAACGGGCGCAGTGTGAGCATCGGACTCCTGAAGGAATTGGGTGCATACCTGGTGGATATTCACGGGCAATCGGAGCACCTGTCACTGCTGGATGTGCGCTCGCACCTGGGCTTGCTGGACCGCTACGCGGACTGTGAGCAGGAACTGGCGGTGTACCAGGCGGAGTATCACCGGCTGCAGGAAATCCGCAGGGAGTTGAAAGCACTGCGCGAGCTGGAGAAAGAATCCGCCAGGCGCAGTGAACTGCTCGCCTTCCAGGCGCAGGAGATCGAGGCAGCAAAACTTCAAACGGACGAGGAAAAGGAACTCACGCAGGAACGCAACAGGTTGGCCAATGCTGAATTGCTGGCAGGTACAGCCCAGGAAACCCTGGCGATACTGGACGAAGGTTCTGTGGAATCTCCGTCAGCGACCGACCTGATGGGACAGGCGATCAAATTATTGGGCTCGCTCACACGCGTTGACCCGCAGCAAGCTGCGCTGGCGGACCAGCTGGAACTGGCTTCGGATACCTTGAGCGAGATCTGCCGGGATCTGCGGGGGTATGTTGACACCATTGAATTTAACCCGAACCGCCTGGAACAGGTGGAGACCAGGCTGGAGTTGATCCATCAATTGAAGCGGAAATATGGCGGATCGATCGAAGCGGTGCTGGCTTACGGCGGGGATGCCAGGGATCAGCTGGAAAAGGTGCAGCATGCCGGTGAGCGCATCAGCGAGCTGGAAACCGAGGAAAAGCGCGCTATTGAATTGATCTTACGGGCAGGTTCCACATTGAGCGAAAAGCGACGACTGGCAGCTGCGCGCATGGGTTCTGATGTTGAGGTTGAATTGAAAGATCTCAACCTGGAAGGCGCTGAGTTTTCCGTTGCTTTTGCGGAACACTCTGCCGATGCACCGAACCGTCACACTGGAAAACACACCGATTTTAAGGAGACCGGGCTGGATGAGGTCGAATTCCTCATAGCGCCTAACCCGGGCGAAGGGCTGAAACCACTGGTCAAGATCGCTTCGGGCGGTGAAACCTCACGCCTGATGCTGGCGCTCAAGAACGTGCTGGCGAAGGCAGATTATATTCCCACATTGATCTTTGATGAGATCGACCAGGGGATCGGCGGCCGGGTGGGATTCGCGGTGGGCGGAAAAATGTGGCAGCTGGGACGCAGTCACCAGGTGATGTGTGTAACACACCTGCCGCAACTGGCAGCGTTCGGCGATGAGCATTACCAGGTGAGCAAGCAGATCAGCGGTGATCGCACCCTGACCATGGTAGGAAAACTGGGGGAAGATGAGCGGGTATTGGAACTGGCGCAAATGGCGGGAAACACGAGTGAAACCAACCTGAAAGCTGCGCGGGAGATCCTAAACCGGGCGCGTGATAAACAGGCGGCATTGAAATGAGCGCTTTGTTTGGGGAAAACAACCAGTCAGAACGAAAAGTAAAAATCCGGTTACTCGGTCCACCTGAAATGATTGCCGATGGAAAGCCAGTGGTCATCAAGCGAAAGCTTAACCGGGCGTTGTTGTTCTACCTGGCAGCCCAGCAGTACCCCGTATCAAGGGAAGAATTATGTGCTCTTTTCTGGCCGGAGGAATCAGAACAGACGGCAAGGAAAAACCTGCGGGAAGCGCTGAGCCGGATACGGACAGAGACGGGGATTAACCACCTGATCATCGCTGATGGAGAACAGGTATCGCTAAATCCGGCGGTGGTCTGGGTTGATTATCACGAGTTGAATCAGCTGATTTCGCCCTTATTGAGCAGTTCAGAAATGACCAGCACCATCTCCTTGCCCGATTGGATGGTGATCCAGATGAAGAGGGGTATGGACCTGTACCGGACGAGCCGATTTATGCAGGGGATTTCGATCAAAGGCTCAGTGGGATTTGATAATTGGCTGGACCTCATCAACCAGTCCTACAACCTGACCGTGCTCAAGGTTATTGACCGCCTGATCGACCATTACATCTCGACCGGGAACCTGGAAGAGGCGTTGATCTGGCTGGGCAAAGCGACCGAGATCGTCCCGATCGACGAAGATTTCAACTATCTGACACTCATCTGCATGCGTGATACGGGAAAAATCCAGGAGTTGATCGATTACTCTATTTACCTGGAAAAAATTTACGCCCAACAACAGGAAACTTTTCCGGAGCGGTTCGGCGAGATCAAACAGGAAGCCATGCGAACCAGGATCTTTCATGATTTTCCTGATACGGACTGGCCTGACGCGGAACGGGGAGTGCCGGATTTTGTTGGCAGGGTAGAGGAACTGGATATCCTGAACAAGGTTTTGCGGCGGCGCGGCATCCTCCTGTTGCAGGGTGAAGCGGGAATTGGTAAGACCCGGCTGCTCAGGCATTTTTACGAACAACAACCCTTCCGGCCGCGACTCATTTATTGCAATAGCCACCCGTTGGGGCTGCGGGTTCCGTTTCACACGATCGTGCAGTATTTGCATTCGCAGGTTCTGGACGAGGATTGGCAGAGACTAGAAGAATCTGACCGGACTCGATTATCAAATTTCTACCACAATGAACTGCAGGGAATGGAAGGGCCGCATCCGGTCCGGCCCGGGGATACATGGCTGCCCGTTTTGGAGGACGTGTTCCACTCGTTCTTGAAACTGATGGAAGTAACCGCGGCACGCAGACCCTTGCTGTTTGTGCTGGACAACGCGATGTATGTTGACCTGGCCAGTATTTCCCTCGTTTCATTTCTGATCGAACACGGCTTTTTTGACCGGTATGGGATGCTGGTAATTGCCATCTCTCCAGATGTTGAAAATGCCGCGTTGAATCAATTGATGCAGCGGGTAAGGCGGGCAAGGAAACTGATTTCCATTTCATTGGGTCCATTCAATGATAAGGAGATCAAAGGGTTCATCCAAAATACTGTCGGCAGGATCCCTGGCGAGGAAATTGTTGACCGCATGAATTCATTGACCGGCGGCAACCCGTTCTTCCTGACCGAGTGTGTAAGAACAGCTAAATGGGAGATGGATGGTCACATCCTGTTGTCGATTCAGGCGGATTGCACCCCGCCGGAGACTGTCACCGCCCTGGTACGCGACAAAGAGAATGGACTTGAGGCTGAATCTCAAACGCTCCTGAAAGCCGCGGCGATCCTGGGTAAAAAATTCTGGTCTGATGTTCTGGAAGAAATGGTCGGCATGGATGCAGATCGCGTTGCCACCGGACTGCAAGAATTGATCCACAAAGGTTTTCTGAATGTCAATACGGAAATCAGGCCTTTGGGTGGGTATACTTTTAGACATGATGTAGAACGAGAAGTGATCCTCATGAATTTGACCCCCAGCCAGAAACGCAGCCTGCACCTGAAAGCGGCCATGGCTTTGCAAAAGCGCAGAATGGGTTTTTCGAGATTTGCAGAAGCGCTCGCCCACCATTGGGAAGTCTCTCTGCAACAGAGCGAGGCTTTATCCGCCTGGTTGGAAGCCGGGAGGTATGAGCGTTCTCAATTCAACAGAAACGAAGTTTACCGTGTCTATGGAAATGGGTTGGACCTGATCATGAAAGCCCCAACCCTTTTTCCGGAAAAGGCTGTCTATGAACTCATCAATGAGTATGGCAACTATGCATATGACAGGGATGATATGGTTACCTGTGAAAGAATTTACCGCAACTGTCTCGAGATCGGTGAGGTCAATCAGAACCGCAAATTAATCGGGACTGCTTATAACGGCCTGGCGCGCACCGCGTTTTACCTCAACAAATTTGAAGAAGCCCGGACTTGTGCGGAAAGGGCGAGTTGGTTTCTTGAAGGAACCGATCTGCGTGTCGAGAAAATTAAATCGCTTTACATTCAAGGCAGTATTCAATACAGTATGGATGATTTCATTTCATCCCGCCGCTTATTGGAAAAAACCCTGGCGTTGGCCGAAGACGTGGATGACCTTTACATTAATGACACCAAAATTGATATTCTCACCATCCTGTGCGCTGTCTTATGTTATATCGGCGAACCGGTACTTGCACTGGACCTTTCACAACAAATGGTCAATCTCAGTTCACTGGCAACCAGGCGGTCAACGGCTTTGCAGGCAGCCGCGGTGCTGGCCATGTGCGAATACTTTAATGACCATCTGGATAAAACGGTTCAAATATATCAGGAATCCCTGGTGCTGATGGGAAGGTTTCAGTTGCGATTCTGGTGTTCATTATTGGATACTTCGACCGCGTTAGCGTACCTTGAGATGGGGAATCTGGATGAAGCATACAAACTTGGAGAGCAAGCGTATGTTCGAGAAACCCCTTATAAAAATGAAAAACTCTCCATGCACACAGCCAAGGTGTTAGGTGATTTATTCAGACTATTGGAGAACACAGCCAGGTCGTCTGAGTATTATTTTGAAAATATCAATAGCGCAGCGATGAATTATCAGGCAATTATCACAAGGTATTATTACGGTATCTTGTTGATCGCCCCCAGCACGAGGGGCGAGGGACAAAAATGGATCGACAGAGCCATTAGCGAAGCTGAACAAAATGGATTAAGAGGGATCGAATCCAGTATGAAAATGGGCCGGTTGGTACTTGCGACAGAAAAGAAACCATCAGCAGCAATGGTCAAAGAAGCGCAAAAAGCGTTGGAGATGATCAAAGAGACAAAGTCTTCACAAACGAGATTCTTCCAGAATGCACTGAAAGGTCACCTCGCCGGGGCTAGTGGAAAAACGGATGAAGCGATTGGATATTATCAACAAGCCGTCTTGACTGAGAATACAAACGGGAATGTGTGGCTTGAACTTAACGGATACAAGCGGATACTGGCATTGGCGTCGCCGGGCAGCCCGACCTGGAAGTCAACCGAAAAAGCGGTCAACGAAATTATGGAGAGAATGCAGGCGCAAGCTACCGACCCGGCAATAAAGGGATCTTTCATCAAATTCCGCAATAGATGGAAGAAATATGTCAACGGTTTGTCAACGAAGGGAGGGTATAAAAATAACCACACATAACAATTACGTGGCAGCAAAAGGGATGTTGCCAGGATGAGGCCGGTAGTGCTTTGAGGAGAGCTGCTATCGGCCTTATTGATTCTTAATCTTCAGAGAAATGGGCGATGGTCACGCCTTCACCGCCCTCTTTTTCCCCGCCTTCCTCGTAAGTCGATACATATTCCGAGTTTTTCAGTGCTTCACGGATCACCTGGCGCAAGCGGCCGGTGCCTTTGCCATGAATGATGCGCACGAATGGCATACCGCTGCCATAAGCATCAACCAGGTAGGCATCCAGCTTGTCGAGAGCGTCTTCGGCGCGCATACCGCGCAGGTCCACTTCCATGCCGGGAGTGGGGCGGAACGGGGTGAGCGGTGCTTTTCGGGCTGCTGCCTGTGCAACCTGCGCAGCGGTTCCAACCACGGGTTCAGTGGTCATTGTGGAGGCGGGTGACAGGTCTGAGGCTTTTACTCTTACGCGCAGGTTGCCCACGCGCACCTCCACATCATCTGCGTTGACCGCGCTGATGACCCCCTCCATCTTTAATGTTTTCAGTCGAACTTTTGCACCCGGTTTAAGAGAGAGTTCCGGGCTTATCTGACCGGTGATGGCAGGCAGAGGTGTTTTTTCGATCTTCTTTTGAATGTTTTCCAGACGGGAGTGGACCTCTTCTGGTACAGGTTGCGCCTGTTGTGTATGCCGCGCCTGGCGGCGCAGATCATCCATTTCCCGGCGTAATTCCGTCAATTCCTTTTCCGCTTCCTCGCGCGCCTGCTCCAAAACTGCGCGGCGCTCCTCCTCAATGTGCTCCAGGCGATCGGTTAACTCCTGGCGCAGGTTGCTGGCCAGGGAGCGGTCACGGTCAGCCGATGAGCGGGCTTTGCGTGCCACTTCGCGCTGGTGGTGGAGTTCGTTCAAAAGGTCATCAGAGACGAGCTCTGCGGGATCAACCATTGATTTCGCGTTTTCGAGGATCTCTTCAGGCAGGCCGAGGCGCCGCGCGATGAGCAGCGCGTTGGAGCGCCCCGGTATTCCGATGGTGAGGTGGTATGTGGGACGCAAGGTTTTCAGATCAAATTCCATGCTGGCGTTGACCACACCTGCGGTGGCGTGGGCCAGGGTTTTCAGTTCAGGGTAATGCGTGGCGATCAGGCAGGGTACGCGTTTTTCCACCAGGTGAAGCAGTATGGCACGCGCCAGGGCAGACCCTTCCTGCGGATCGGTACCCGCGCCAAGTTCATCCAGTAGCACGAGGGTCTTGGTACGCGCTTTGCCCAGGATGCGCACAATGTTGGTGATATGCCCGGAGAAGGTGGAGAGAGATTGTTCGATGGATTGCTCGTCACCAATATCAGCGAAAACGTCATCGAAGCAGCTCAGTTCGGAGCCTGAACGGGCAGGAATATGCAAACCGCTCTGAGCCATCAGGATCATCAACCCGACCGTTTTGAGGGTCACCGTTTTACCACCGGTATTGGGGCCGGTGATCACGAGGGCAAAGGTAGCGGGGTCCAGGTCAACATCGATGGGAACGACGGTCGCTGGATCAAGGAGCGGGTGGCGCGCCTGGTAAAGTTTGATGGTGGTGCCGGGGTGATGGGCGTTCTGCGGTGGGCTGACGGGGCGCAGCACCGGTTCACAGGCGTGCAAATCTTCAGCGTACTTGGCGCACATGAGGTGAAAATCGAACCTGGAAAGGGCGGTGACAATGCCCTTGATGGCTTCTGCTTCCGCGCCGACCCGGGCGGAAAGTTCAGCCAGGATGCGGCGAACCTCATCACGTTCAGCCAGCTGCAGTTCATGCCAGCGGTTGTTCAGTTCGACCACAGCCAGGGGTTCTACGAAGAGCGTGGCACCGGAGGCGGATTGATCATGCACAATGGACTTCAGCCTGCCCTTGAACTCCGCCCGCAGCGGAATGACATAACGCCCGTTGCGCTGGGTAATGATGGCTTCCTGCAGGATCGGCTGGTTGGAAGTGTCGCCGATGATGCGTTCAAGCCGTGAAAGCAGGCGGTCGTGCGAGACCTTGATCTCGGAGCGGATCGATGAAAGCTTGGGAGAGGCATTGTCGAGCACTTCAGCGCGGTCAGAGATGCAGCGTGATATGGCTTCGATGATGCCGGGCGGTGGGGGAAACAGCGCGGCGATCTCAGCAAGGCGCGGGGCGCGTTCGCGGAACCTGTCAAAATTGCGGGCGAGGTCGCGGGCGGCCATCAACGTACCGCTGACCGACAGGAGCTCAGCTTCGGTGAGGACGCCGCCCCGGCTGGCAAGATCCGCCAGGGGATGGATGTCGTGCGCACCACCCACGCTGATATCTGCTCGCAGGCTGAGCAGGAGGCGCGCTTCAGTGGTGCAGGCCTGGCGTTCAAGAGCTTCCTTGAGGCTGGCGGCCGGCTTGAGGGCGCGGCCAAGGTCAGCGGAAGCGCTGAACGCGGCGTATTCGATGAGCCGCTCGATCACTGCCGGGAATTCGAGTTTCTTGATGGTCTTTGCATCCACAGGTGGGAGTTTACCATAACTTGCCGGAGCGAATAGCGCGCCGGGTGGTGAAAATCGATCGAGAAAGGCTATAATCAATATGGAGTGATCATGAAAACCCCGCAACTGCTTGACCAGTTAACCAGGCCGGCAGACCTGGTGGAAACGCTTGAGGAGGGCGCGGTACGCTGCAAAGCGTGCGCACACCGCTGCCTGATCCACCCCGGACGGCGCGGGATCTGCGGGGTGCGCTTCAACCGGGATGGAACACTATTGGTGCCACATGGGTACGTGGCGGGGGTACAGATCGATCCGATCGAAAAAAAACCTTTCAATCATTTCCTGCCCGGCAGCGAGGTGCTCACCTTCGGGATGCTGGGATGCAATTTTCATTGCTGTTTCTGTCAGAACTGGTTCTCCTCGCAGGCGCTGCGCGACCCTGCCGCGGTGGATGCGGTGAATTCGATCAGGCAAATCCCGGCAGAAAGCTTGGTGCAGTACGCACTGGATAACGGCGCATTGGGAATCGCATCCTCTTACAATGAACCCCTCATCACGGCAGAATGGGCTGTGGAGGTATTCAAGCTGGCAAAGGCGCACGGGCTGAGAACGGCGTACGTCTCGAACGGTTATGCCACGCCGGAGGTGCTGGATTACCTGGCACCCTGGCTGGACGGTTACAAAGTAGACCTGAAAAGTATGCGTGACAGCGAGTACCGCAAGATGGGGGGCAGGCTGCAACCTGTACTGGATGCGATCCGGCGGGTGAGGGAACTTGGTTTGTGGCTTGAGGTGGTGACGCTGGTTATTCCCGGCATAAATGATACAACCGAAGAACTGTGGGAAGCGGGGCGTTTCCTGGCTTCGGTCTCACCTGACATTCCATGGCATGTGACCGCGTATCATCCGGATTACAAAGAAGACGCGCCACCAACGCCCTCCGCGACCCTCCAACGGGCGGCAGAAATCGGGCAGGAGGCCGGTTTACGTTACGTATACGCCGGTAATCTGCCGGGTCGGGTCGGCTCCCTGGAGGACACGTTCTGCCCCCATTGCGGAAAAGGCCTGATCCTGCGCCGGGGGTACAGGCTCATCGGGTACCATATTACTGATACAGGGGACTGCGAGTTTTGCAGTAATCCGATTGCCGGGGTATGGCAGGCGGGCGGGACCCGGCACAGCGGGCACGGTTTTCCGAGGCGCGTCTCTTACTGATAGAAGATCGATTTACAGGGGGACAGAAAAAAATGACCAGTCCTGGTTTTCAGGGAACTTTTTGGCGTATTTCTGCGTATACCTAGTAGAACTGATACGAATCGTTCAGTTTGGTGTTGATAATTATAAACAGGAGTGATCTACAGAAAGGGTTGATGAGGTGCGCGATGGCTGTCAGTGTGTACGTGGTAGTTGGAATATTTGGCCTGATGTTCCTGGCCCTAAGCCTGCTTGGGCTTGACACATCGGTCAAGTAAAGCAGCATCTCAACCCCTTCCTGTTCAATAAAAATGATCGCTTTCCATCTGGAAGGCGATNNNCGCGGAGACCAGAATTCTCCCTCTACGCCAACCACCTTTTGCATTCCTTCCAGGGAGGGCAGCACGCTGTTCAAGCGCTGGCGCACCAGGAAGAGCCGCTCGTGGAAATCCTCCGGCAAATCCTGCTGTGAGCGGTCAGCCAAACCCAGGCGGTCGAGGTACCAAAGTTCAGCATTCGCCACGTGACGCAGAACTCCTGAAATGCTCCAGCGTTCGTTTTCAAGTTTACAGGCAAGCTGCGCGGGATCGAGCCCGGCAGCCAGTTCGAGCAGGTCCTCGCGGCTCCACTGGAGGAGGAGTAAACCGCGGCGGATCTCATCGGCCGAGAGCGGTTTCCAGTCGTGGCGGAACCAGGCGTTGACCTCGTAGCCGTCCTGTGCGAGATCAAAATCCTTATTGATGGAGAAGACCTCGAAACTCTCCTCCAGGTGAATATCAAAATCACCCAGGTTCTTCATCCAGGAATCCGCCAGGTGGCTGTCAATCCAATCCTTGTATCGCAGTAACGCTTCAGGAAGACGGATGATGGCCTCACTGCCTGTAGCGCCGTAAGCGAAACAGCCGGGGTAATCAAGCGCCCAGGCGATCGATCGGCCTTCAACGCCATTCTCAACACCAATCTTTACGCGCATAATGTCACCCTCCAAGCGGATTATAGCACGGCAGATCACCCGAGTATGGGGCGGGAACTTGTTGTATGATTAAGGCGTCCTATACCGGAATAACCTGTAAAAGAGGTGTGTCGTGGCATTGAATGAGAATGGATCGAAGAAAAAAAAGCAGGGATTGATCTTTAAATGGGTCATCCCGCTGTTCATCAAACCAGCCAAAACAACGCAAGAGATCGGCGCGCAGGAAAAACCGGTCTGGCTGACCCCGCTGCTTATCCTATCAGTGCTGGCACTGCTGGCCGTGGTGATCGCTGCACCGGTCCAGCGGCAGGTGATCCAGATGGGCACCAACATGCCCCCGGATTTCCAGTATTACTCTCCTGAGCAGCAGGATCAGTTCTACCAGGCGCAGGCCAACCAGACCTCACCCCTGTTCCTTTATGTTTTTCCGGCGCTTTCAGGCTTGTTGAAGATCTGGGTACCATGGTTCCTGCTCAGCATCATCCTTTACCTGGCTTTGACCCTGGCGGGGAGCCGTGTCAGCAGTACACGATCCTACAACCTCGTTGGCTGGTCGATGCTGCCTTTTGCAATCCGTACCCTCGTTCAGATCGGGGTGATGCTGTTCTCCCGTTCGATAGTCTCAGCACCAGGCCTGGCGGGCTTTATTGACAGCGAAGCAACCGGGGGCGGAGCGTATTTTAGAAGTCTGCTGGGTTTTATTGATATCTATTTTATCTTTCAGGTCATCCTGTTGATTCTGGGCGCGGTGAAACTTTCCGGACTGACCCGCACCAAGGCGGTTGTGGCCACGCTGGTTTCTGTCATCCTACTGCTTTTCCTGGCGGCCATTCCAGGGTTGCTCTCATCAGCGCTGGGCGGGCTTTCATTTACCGGAGGTTTTTACTTCTAAGGTAGCCATATGGATGAACTGACCGACAACAACGTCTTTATGAAGATCCGTGAATTGACCAAGATCTATTCAATGGGTGAATCTACCGTGAATGCACTGGATGGCGTTTCACTTGACATTCAGCCCGGTTCCTTCACAGTAGTAATGGGACCTTCAGGCTCGGGCAAGAGTACATTGCTTTACCTGATAGGCGGACTGGACTGGCCTACCTCCGGTTCGATCACTGTTGCGGATGATCAGATCGAGAAAATGGATGAGAACGCGCTGGCTGAATTCAGGCGCAACCGGGTAGGCTTTATCTTTCAATCCTTCAACCTGGTATCGTCCATGCCAGCAGAGGAGAATGTGGGCTTTCCGCTGCGTTTTTCCGGCGTGCCCAGATCAAACCGCAAAGCCAGGGCACAGGCCGTACTGGCGCAGGTGGGTCTGAGCGACCGTACCACGCACAAACCGACTGAGTTGTCAGGCGGTCAGCAGCAGCGCGTGGCAATTGCCCGCGCCCTCATTAATGATCCGCCGCTTATCCTGGCGGATGAACCGACCGGAAACCTGGACAGTCACAGCGGTTTTACGATCATGAAATTACTGGCAGATCTCAACAAAGCCGGCAAGACGGTCATTGTGGTCACGCATGATTCACGCATGCGCCAGTTTGCCACTGATACCATCCATCTGCTGGATGGAAAGGTGGTCTCGGAGGATGAATTTATCAAAGCCACCGAAAGCCTGACCCAAACAATTGAAGAACAAGGTGATCAATTATGAAAAAGTCATTCATGCAATTCTCCATCCTGCTTGTCATCATCATGATGATCGCGAGCGTCATTTCGAACACGGTAAACGCCGCGCCGATGGGAGCGAGCGTCACGATCGGGAGCGGGAAAACAAGCAAAAGCGGTCTGCCCGGTTCAACAGTTAAATACAAGCTGACCTTAACCAATAATGAGGCGGCTGCCATCGATGTAAAACTGAGTGCGGTCAGCACAGGCGGCTGGAACGATCCGGTGGTTGTTCCGGACGTATTGACACTGGACGGTAACAGCAGCCAGGAAGTGGTGGTAAATGTGCCCATCCCGGGATCTGCGTTGAGCGGACAAAATGACGTGACCGCGGTGTACGTGAAGGATAGTGCGGATGCGCTCCTGGCAACCCTGCAATTATCCACAAGGGTTGATGTACCCGTAACTCCGGAACCGCGCCCTACGGCCATTCCAGGCAGACCATTGATCACCATGTCTGCCTACAGCACGGGCGGAGCCAAACTCTACGCCGGCAGCGAATTCAACCTGCAGGTGACCTTGCGCAACGATGGGCAGGTACAGGCGAACAACGTGGTGGTCGCGTTCGATGGGGCTGATTTCTTTCCGCGCGATACAGGCGGTGTACGCACCGCCGGCACCATCACCACGGGCAACGCCGTTACGGTCAGCCAGAAGTTCCTGATCGGCGACGCGCTGGCCTGGGCGAATATTGCTCCCATCAAGGCGGCGGTCAGTTACACCGACGCAACCGGCAACGCTTACACCGAGAATTTCACCATTTCGATCGTGATCACCGAGCCATCCTCGAGCGGTTATTCCGCGACAGCCACTCCCTCGGTTCCACAACGGCCGCAACTGGTGGTCACCGGCTACACCACGGATGTCGATCCGCTGCAACCTGGTTCCATCTTTACGCTGACGTTGAATGTGAAGAACCTGGGCACGGCGGATGCCAAGGGTGTATCGGTTGTAGTGGGTGGCGGTGTTTCTGCCACAGATGACATGGGCACCCCGCAGGCTGGCGGCATTTCCACCTCAGGCAGTGACCTGACGACCTTCGCGCCGATGGGCAGTTCCAACGTGGTGTTCATGGGCGACATCAACAAAGAGGCGATGGCCTCGGTGAACCAGCAGCTGGTGGTGAACGTCACCGCTGCCCCGGGGGCTTACACACTCAAACTATCATTTGTTTACACGGATGCAAAAGGCAACCGCCAGGTGGACGACCAGGTCATCACGCTGCTGGTCTATTCCTTGCCGCAGGTGGAGGTAAGTTTCTACCGCGATCCCGGTTTCTTCAACGCTGGAATGGAGGGTATCCTTCCGCTGCAAATTACCAACCTCGGTAAAAAGACTTATGTATTGGGCAATATGAAAGTGACAGCTGAAAACGCGGATATTTATAACAACGTGTTATTGGTGGGTGCACTGGATCCCGGTGGTTATTACACGCTGGATGCCAACCTGATGCCGTACCAGGAAGGTCCGCTGGAGTTGAAGATCCTGATCAATTACTCGGATGATTTCAATCAACCGCGCTTCATCGAACAGGTGATTTCCCTCGATATTCAGCCTCCCATGGAAATTCCCCCGGATATGGGCGGCGTGGATGGCGGCGGAGTTGTGGAGCCGCAACCTGAGACCTTCTGGCAAAAAGTAGCCCGCTTCTTCAAGGGGTTGTTTGGACTGGGCAGCGGCAAGGGAGAAGAGCCCCCGGTGTACGAGGAAATGCCCGGCGAGGATATCGTTGTACCTGTTATTCCAAAGGGATAAATTGTCATGCGATTTGTTGATCTGGTAAGCCTGATCCTGTACAACCTGGGACGCCGCAAGGGCCGTGTACTGCTTACCGCCATTGGTGTGGTCATTGGCACAGCCGCTGTGGTGGTGCTGGTATCGCTCGCGGTCGGGCTGCAAAAGAACGCCACACAGTCGTTATGGGGCATCAACGATCTGACCAGCATTGAGGTATACCCCGGGTACCAGGAAGTGATGGCGATGGAGGTAAAGGGCGGCGGCGGGGGTGGAGGAATATATGGCGGTGATACAGGTGTCAAGTATCTCACCCCAAAAGCCATCGAAGAGATCAAGGTCATTCCCGGTGTGAAGCAGACCATCATTCATGATTACATGCAAGCTTCGATGGAGTTGTATTTTGGCAAACTGATGTCCTGGGGAAATATCATGGGCGTTGACCTGACTGACCTGGCGGACATGGGTCTGGAGGCTGAACGCGGTACGACCGAATTGACCAAAGGAACGGTGGTGGTCGGCTCATGGGTGCCGCAAAACTTCTACAATCCCAACCCGCGCCCGGGTGAAGAAATGACCGAGCCGCCGGACCTGCTGGACCAAAACCTGAAGGCAGTGCTGATCAAATATACGCAGGATGGTCAGGAAGTCAGGCGCACGGTCAGTTTACGCGTGGTGGGCATCCTGAAAGAAACACGCGGCCAGGCTGACGGCAATATGTACATGAATTTGGGCGAAGTAACAGCCTTCAGTGAATGGTCGCGCGGTTCGCGCATCGACCGCAACAAGGAAGGGTACAGCTACCTGATCGTGAAGGCCGAGGACCCGGATGTGGTGCTGGATGTGGCAGATCAGATCAACGCACTGGGCTACATGGCCAATACTCCGCAATCCTACCTTGAAGGGATCAATTCCTTCTTCCTCGTATTGCAGATCATTTTCGGCGGCGTGGGTGCGATCGCGCTGCTGGTGGCGGCGATCGGCATCGCGAACACCATGACCATGTCGATCCTCGAACGCACGCGCGAGATCGGGTTGATGAAGGCAGTCGGGGCGACCAACCGGGATGTATTGAGCATCTTCCTGGGGGAGGCTGCCGGGATCGGTTTTGTAGGCGGGCTGGGCGGGGTGATCCTGGGTTGGGGAGCCAGCGCCGTGTTGAACGTGGTGGCGTTGTCCTACTTCGCCAGCCAGGCCTCAGAAGGCGGCGGCGGACTGCCCAGCGCGGCTGCGGCTACACCCGCCTGGCTGCCGCTATTCGCACTGGTGTTTGCCACCATCGTGGGCCTGCTTTCGGGATTGTACCCCGCGCTGCGGGCAGCTACGCTGGTACCGGTGAATGCCCTGAAATATGAGTGATCAGAAGTCGCTAATTAAAAGCTGCCGGGGATATACAGTGCTCACCCGTGCTATTGCACTCATGCCGGAACAACCCCAATGAATGATCTTCCCTGGCTGAAACCACCTGAATTTCAGCGTATAATAATCGGGAAATAATGCCCGTGACACTGGAGGATTTATGGCTGAAGCGCGCGTGGTAAGAGCTCCTCGGGGGAGTATCCTGACCTGCAAGAACTGGCAGATCGAAGCAGCCTACCGTATGATCCAGAACAACCTGGACCCAGAGGTGGCGGAACGACCGCAGGACCTGGTGGTGTACGGCGGTCGCGGGCAGGCAGCGCGCAGCTGGGAGGCATTCGATGCCATCCTTGAGTCCCTGCGTACACTGGAAGTGGATGAAACCTTGCTGGTGCAGTCTGGCAAGCCGGTGGCGGTGTTCAAGAGCCACTCCGATGCGCCGCGCGTGCTGATCGCCAATTCCAACCTGGTGCCGCATTGGGCGACGCAGCAGCATTTTGACGAGTTGGCAGCCAAAGGGCTCATCATGTATGGGCAGATGACCGCCGGATCATGGATCTATATTGGCACGCAGGGCATCCTGCAGGNNCTGGCCACGCAAAAAGGCTGGACTTCTTTACGCGGGCGTTTTGTGCTCACCGCAGGGCTCGGTGGAATGGGCGGCGCACAACCGCTGGCGATTACCATGAACGAAGGGGTAGGGTTGTGCGTGGAGGTGGACCCGGAACGCGCAAGACGCCGCCTGGAGATGGGGTATGTCGATATAATAGTGGATACGCTCGAAGAAGCGATGACACTGGTGCAGGAATCCTGCGATAAAGGAGAACCGCGTTCCATCGGGCTTATCGGCAATGCGGCTGAACTCTACCCGGAACTCGTGATACGCGGTGTGACGCCGGACGTGGTGACCGACCAGACACCGGCACACGACGTAATGAGTTACGTCCCGGCAGGCATGACCCTGGCGGAGGCTGATGAGTTACGCATGCGGGACCCTGATGCATATGCCATGCGCTCCGTTGATTCAATGTCAGTGCATATCCGCGCGATGCTTGAATTCCGGCGCCGCGGCGCTGAGGTATTCGATTACGGCAACAACCTGCGCCAGCGGGCTTTTGATAATGGCGTGAAAAACGCTTTTGATTTTCCGGGCTTTGTACCCGCGTATATCCGTCCGTTGTTCTGCGAAGGTAAAGGACCCTTCCGCTGGGTGGCGCTTTCCGGCGACCCGGAGGACATTTATCGCACAGATGAAGCCGTGGCGGAGCTGTTCCCGGAAGACGTACACCTGCAGCGCTGGTTGAAGTTGGCACGCGAACGGGTTCCCTTCCAGGGACTGCCTTCGCGCATTTGCTGGCTGGGATACGGCGAGCGGGCGAAAGCCGGTTTGAAGTTTAATGAAATGGTGGCAAATGGTGTGCTAAAAGCCCCCATTGTCATCGGGCGTGATCATCTTGACGCGGGTTCGGTGGCCTCACCCAACCGCGAGACTGAAGGGATGCTCGATGGGACAGACGCAGTAAGCGATTGGCCGATCCTCAACGCACTGATCAATACGGCCAACGGCGCCACATGGGTATCCTTTCATCACGGCGGTGGGGTGGGGATCGGTTTCAGCCAGCACGCCGGGATGGTGGTGGTGGCGGACGGTACACCAGAGGCAGCGCGGCGCTTGGAGCGGGTGCTGACCTCCGATCCCGGGATGGGCGTGGTGCGCCACGCGGACGCGGGATACCCGCAGGCGGTTGAAGCAGCCCGCAGGATGGGTATCAAGATCCCCATGCTGCCAAGGGAATAAACAATGAGAAAAGCCAGGCTGATCGGTTTCGTGGTCGCCATCCTGCTCGGAGTCGCAGGAGGCCTGGTATTAGGCTGGCTCTACTTTCCATCGGAGATCACCACTACCAGCATGCAGGATCTGCGTGCTGATTACAAAGCGGATTATGTGCTGATGGTGGCGGAAAGTTACGCCACGGACGGTGATGCGGCGCAAGCTCTGGATTTGCTGACGAAGATCAACCCGGAAAACCCGTTACGAGTGGTGCAGCAGGGATTGCTGACCGCCCAGCAAATGGGGTATGAAGACTGGGAAATGCGCTTTATGGCTGACCTGGAGATGGGGATACGCAATTACACCGCGCAGGGGGCTGGCGAATGAACGAGAAACGCGGTCATTGGTACCTGCTAACCGGACTGGTGATTGGCGCAGCAATCGGCGTGTTGATCGCCATAACGCTGGTGCCGGTGCGATACACGGATACGGCACCATATTACCTGGACACCAGAGATAAGGACGTCTATCGCGGCCTGATCGCCCGGGCATACCTGGTGGAGGCGGACAACAATCGGGCAAAGGCGCGCCTGGAACTGCTGGGTGACGTTAACGCTGAGGATGCACTGGTGGAACAGGCGCAACAGTTGATCGCGGCGGGAGAAAACGAGACGGAAAGCCGGGCGCTGGCGCTGCTGGCGGCGGCGATCCAACAGAACACGGTGCAGATCACGCCGTTGCCAAAGGTGATCACCAATCCAACCGCTGAACCAGCTGTAATTGAACCAACTGCGACGAGTGAGGCTGTCACACCCACCAACGCCCTTTCGACCTCAGCTGCGCTGATCACGGTTACACCGCGTCCCACGAACACCCCACTGCCCACCCAAGGTGCGCCGTACGAACTGGTGGAGCAGGAAGAACTTTGCAACCCGACACTAGCCGGCGGCTTGATCCAGGTTTTTGTGTTCAACCGCGCCGACAAGCCGGTTCCCGGGGTAAGGATCGAAGTGTCTGTGGCGGGCGGCGGGGTTGAGTCTTTTTACACCGGGCTTTACCCGGAAATCAGTGCAGGATATGCGGATTATGCCATGGCAGAGGGGATGACCTACAACCTGCGGGTCGGTGATGGCGGACAACTGGTGCAGAACCTTTCGGTACCCGTTTGTGATGCGGATGGCGGTAAGCAGTATCCCGGGTCGATCAAACTGACCTTCAAGAAACCTGATTAAAAACAACCGGCCAAAAGCGGCCGGTTGTGATTTTTGCACTGTTTATTTTTTTGCTCTGTTTTTATGGCATCGGATTGCTGGATGCCCAGTCTCCACCCAGGAAGATCGTTATATCAGTGGGGCTATTGGGGTCATATTTATTGAAAATGCGCGTGGTAGGTACCTGCATGACGCTGGAAAGGTAAGCCAGGGTGTAAGGTGTGGCGTTGTGCATCACCAGGGTGGTATACAGGTAGCCCTCACTCGCGGATCCGGTTTCCACCACGTTCAACCCCAGTTCTGCCAGGTACTCGGTGGTGTCCTCGGCGAGGTTGCTGGTGTTCGTGCCATTGTAGACGGTTATACGCGCGCTTTCCGCCAGGGCAAGCTCAAGGGGGTCCTGCGTGCCGGTCACGATGGGGGCGGCGGCGGAGCCTTCTGCAGCAAAGATCTGATCACGTAATTCACGAATCTTTTCAGGGAAGGGGCGCAAAATGTACTGGGTACCTTCGTCGTAAGTGGTGACGGTGGTGGGCTCGGCCATTTCATAAGTGATGTTATAGGTTTGCAGGTTTTCGCGAGGGATCCTGGTCATCAGGACCATGATCTGCACAGCCTGGTCGAAGGTCATGTTGGTTTGCACGCCATCAGAAACATCCTTGTAGATGGCGGGAGCGCGTTTGATGAGCTTGGGCAGCATGTTGAAATCGAGGATACGGTCGCGGATGGCGGTGACCACTTGCATCTGGCGGGCTCCGCGGCCGATATCGCCGTCATCGCCGCCGCGGTAACGGGCGTAAGCCAGGGCAGCAGTACCGGGAAGAGTGTATTCTCCCGGTTCCAGCCAGTAGTTGTTGCCATCGCCGTTCCAATCCGCCAGGATGCGATCGGTCACCTGGAGTTTCACGCCATCAATCTCATCGATCACTTTAACGAAGGTGTCAAAATCCACCTTGGCATAGAAATGGACTGGAATACCGAGGAATTCCTCCACGGTCTTGACTGCCAGTCCGGCGCCACCGCCGGGCAGCTGGTAGGCTTCGCCGATGAAGTGAGCTTTGTTGATCTTGTGATAGTCATAACCCGGTATGTTCACCCAGAGGTCGCGGCGGATGGAAAGCACACCGATGGTTTGCGACAGCGGGTCAATGGTGACAAGGATCATGGTATCGGACATACGCGGGCCAGGTTCGGTTAGCTCACGCTGGTCAGAAGCGTCCAGACCGAGCAGGAGGATGTTGACGCGGCTTTTGCCATCCCAGGCGAGCGCTTCAGGCCCGCTGCTGGAGGTGATATTCAGGTCGCTGTTCTGGCTGGCGCCGGTAATGTCAGCGGCGCTGGTATCTACCGGAGCACCCGGGAGTGCGGTCAACGTCCAGCCCTTCACCATGCGGAAAACAGCCCTGCCAGCCAGGAACGCCAACAGGATGCCGATGACGGTGAGTGCGAGCACGAAAATTTTCGAGGTTTTATCCATTTGTTGTTTGCGCCGCGGAGAGCGCGTCATTGTTTGTCTTGTTGTTTGAGCCATTGTCTACGTTACACCATTTCCCGCGGAATTTATTACCATACCGGGTTTATGTTGCAAGATTAGTTCCAAGTTGATTATAACACTGTGTATTAGCCGACCTTATTGCGGTCGTGGAGGGGGTACTGGTAGTTCGTCGATTGGAGTGGAGCGCCAGCGATCCCCTTCTGAAATGAGCATGACCGGGATGTCTTCGACGATCGGGTACCTGCGACCGCAATCAGCGCAAATCAGCCATACCTCGCGAACACGTTCCAGCAACGCCGGGCTGTTCTTTACACAAGCCGGACAACGTAAGATATCCAGCAGATCCTTGTTGACCATAAATGTCTCCTCTTGATGTTCACAACCATTTTATCATCCGCTGCTGCGGTCAATCATCTTCCTCGTCCGCTGTATTTTCCGGGGGCATATTCTCTGTCCCCGGTCCGTATTCATAGATCGCGCGCCAGGGCTGGTAAACCGTGGTGAAGGTGTCATTGTACAACACTTCGCCACCGCGGGTCACTGTGCGGCTGACCACGACACGAGCACCCTCCACCTCCCAATCCACCTGCTTGACCACACCTTTGTCCAGTTCGGGGTTCTCGCGGTAGAGGGGATCAGGGGGGTCGGTAAGGTCGGTGGGGCCGGTGGTGTGGGATTCGACCTGGCGACCGTCAGCGGTGGAATAAAACTTCCAGGTGAGTGATAAATCTGAGTTCACATAAGTTTCCATCAACAACCAGTCATCCGTGTCATTTCTGAACTTGAAATCCACCAGGGGCACAAAAACGGTGGCATCGAGGCCGGCCAGGTTCTGGTCAAGACCCCCGGAGGTCTGTTCATAATAACCCACGCGGTAGGCGTGCGCGTAGCGCTCCAGGATGGGGAAACCAGCGAAATACACGGTGCGGAAGAGCGTAGTGCTCACCTGGCATACGCCGCCGCCAACTCCCTGGATGGTTTCGTCCCCGAGGATGATGGGCGCTTCGGCGTACCCGTTATCCAGGCTGATGTCACCCAGCTCATCGGACATGGAGAGAACGCCGCCGGGCGGGATGAGCAGGCCGTGGAAGGCGGCGGAAGCGGTTTTAATGTTCTGCACGCGATCGGCAGAAGAACCGCGGAAATACGAGGTGTAGGCGTAGACCAGCTCCGTGATACCCAGTTCTGTACCGGTTTTGGCATCGGTGACGGCGGGTTCCATAATATCGAATGCCAGCTTTGTGCGGTGTTTTCCTTCCAGCAGGCTGGCGTTCATGTTGGCGATGGTCGCGGGAATGTTAAGTGTGCGGCCGATGACCGCCGGGGTCATCAAATCGAGCTGTCCGGTTTCATCATTAAAGATAAACCGTGAGTTCTCTGATGCGGCATCTGTCTCGTCACGCAAGGATTCCAGGTAAGCGTTGACCAGGGGTTGGTTGGCAACGAGCTGCAACGCGCCTGTATCGCCATTGAGCACCTGTTCAAAGGTCAGCATTTGGGCGAGAGCGGATGGTTCAATGACCCATTGTCCCTCACCGGCATTCAGGTCGGCCGGAAGAACGAACCGGAAGGGCTCACTGAGGATCGCCTGGGCAAGTTCACCTTGAGCACTGACATCGAGGACAAGAGGCTGCGTTTCAAGCACCACCAGGGGGATCACCGCGTCCTGCATCAGTTCGATCTGTGCGGAAATGAGGGCTAGGGTAGCCGGAATATCCAGTACACGCCCGGGTTGACCGTTATTGACGATAACGGTCGTGCCCGAGATCTCCAGGCTGGCTTCACGCAAGGGCTGGTTGATCTCGGCGGCAATCTTGTTCAGGTATTCAACAGTGATACTTTCACTATAGAGGAAAGAGGGTTGTACTTCGACCCCGCCGCGCAGGAGCGCAAGGCGGTCCAGCAGGATCTTCTCAATGGAACCACTGCGGCCGGTTTTGTAAGCGGTCAGGGCGGTGGCTTGCGGATCGGTAAAAACGCCCAACTGGGCAGGGGTGACCATCCAGCTGCTATCGCCGTAGGTGAGGGTGATGCTTCCGCTTTCGGGGTAACCTGGGGTTACGGTGATGAGGGATGCTACCTGGTTGAGTTTGAGACCGGATAATGATCTACCGGACATGGATACGCCAGGAAAAACACGGTTGGAGAAAACAGCACCGGCAGTGAGGTTAATGAAGACAAGTGCTACAAGAGCAATGGCAAGTCCCAGCCAGAGCGCAGTGCCAAGCTGGATGAAAAAAGAGTGGGAGGTGGGGGTACGCCGCTTCATGCCAAATAGGATTATAACACTCCTGTTTTTTTGTTATTATGAAGACGACCTCTTCATGCTGGAAGTTCCCGCCGCAGCAAAATGACAAACAGCACTGCAGATTAGTGTAAATTGGTACTGATTAACCCTTGACACAAAGCCTGCGGGTAGTATAATCACCCCTCGTTGCGCATGTTGCAACGTGGTCTTGCCCAAAAAGGCGGACCCTTGAAAACCCAATACCAGATTCGAGAGTAACCCGTTGAAAGACCCCTTGACAGGGGATAAACATGCGGTTACAATATCTGTCCCAAGTGCGTTGAAGATTTCGCTGTAACTAGCAGATCCGTAACAAATCAATGTACGCAGCAAGCTTGAGGACATACCCCAAGCAAAACGTTAAGGCAGGCCGATGACGTCCTGTAAAGGAGCATCGGTTATTTTTGTCGATAGGTCTTGACGTGAGGCGGCAACGAGAGTAAAATCTGGCCCTTGGAATCAGCACCTTAACAACTGAAGAGTGATAGGAAGACGATGCCCTGTCGTTTTCAATAGTAATACACCAGATCCGAAACTTACACCGAAAGGTGTTATTTGGCGGAGAGTTTGATCCTGGCT
>DIWL01000034.1:0-4740 GCA_002428455.1 Anaerolineaceae bacterium UBA6107
CCACCTGGCGCGCCAACAGCACGTGTTCCTTGGTCTGCGGCATTGGGCCATCCGGCGCCGCCACCACCAGGATCGCACCATCCACCTGCGCCGCTCCGGTGATCATGTTCTTAATGTAGTCGCGGTGCCCCGGCATGTCCACGTGCGCGTAGTGCCGGTTCTCCGTCTCGTATTCCACGTGCGCAATGTTGATCGTGATCCCGCGCGCTTTCTCTTCCGGCGCGTTGTCGATCTGATCATACGCTCTAAAATCCGCTCGCCCAAAGAACTTGCAGTACTTGGTGATCGCCGCGGTCAATGTCGTCTTGCCATGGTCGATGTGTCCCATCGTACCGATGTTCAGATGTGGTTTGCTCCTGTCAAATTTCTGCTTCGCCATGTTTCCTCTACTCCTTGTAGACGATGATAATAAATATTACTGATCTATCGATTTAAGATCTTTTCAGCAACTGAACTGGAGACGGGAGCGTAATGGTCAAATTCCATTGTAAACACTCCCCGTCCTTGCGTTGCAGATCTCAATTCGGTGGCATAACCAAACATTTCGGAAAGCGGTACGAGACCATGAATCGCCTGGGCGTTCCCGGGTCTGATGTCCATACCCTGCACTTCACCACGTCTTGATGTCACCTGGCCGAGCACATCGCCCAGGTACTCTTCCGGAGCAACCACCTCGGTCTTCATGATCGGCTCCAGCAGGACTGAAGCCCCTTTTTGCAGCCCTTCACGCATGCACATGATGGCAGCCATCTTGAAGGCCATTTCGTTCGAATCCACTTCGTGGAAAGAACCATCCACCAGTTTCACATTGAGGTCCACGACAGGATACCCGGCTAACACACCGGACTCAACGGCTTCTTTTACACCTTTTTCAACAGCCGGGATGTATTCCTTCGGAATAACGCCACCAGTGATCTTATTCTCAAATACGACCCCGGACCCGCGTTCAAGCGGTGTCAGGCTGAGTACCACATGCCCATATTGCCCGTGTCCACCCGTCTGCTTTACGTATTTATATTCGATCGAAGCAACTTCACGGGTGATGGTTTCGCGGTAGGAGACCCTCGGTTTGCCAATATTGGCCTGCACGCGGAATTCTCGCAGCATGCGGTCCACCAGCACATCCAGGTGAAGTTCACCCATACCGCCAATGATCGTTTGCCCGGAATTTTCGTCCGTGTGAACTTTGAATGTAGGATCTTCTTCGGAAAGTCTTTGCAGTGCAATAGCCATCCTATCCTGGTCTGCGGTGGATTTCGGCTCGATTGCGATCGAGATCACCGGCTCAGGGAATGTAATGCTCTCCAGGATCACTGGAGTGGCGACACTGCACAATGTATCACCGGTAAAAGTGTCTTTCAACCCCAGCACCGCGCCGATGTCGCCAGCGGTCACTTCCGTGATGTCTTCCCTGCGATCAGCGTACATGCGCAACAGACGTCCAATGCGTTCCTTACGTTGCTTGATCGGATTGTAAACCATGTCGCCGGTTTTGATCGTACCGGAGTAAACCCGGAAATAGGCTAAACGTCCGACATACGGATCGCTTACGATCTTGAAGACAAGCGCGCTCAAAGGTGAATCGTCTTGGGTTGGTAATTCGATGGTTTCATCACTGTCAGGCAAATGCCCGGCAACCGGGGGAATATCCAGCGGCGATGGAAGATAATCGATGACTGCATCCAGTACGAGCTGCACACCCTTGTTACGCAAGGAGGATCCACAAAAAACCGGCGTGGCTTTGGTGGCAAGCACCGCAGCGCGCAAGGTTGTTTTCATTTCCTCGATGGTGAGCTGTTCACCTTCAAGGTACTTGATGGTCATATCATCGTCCAGCTCAGCGATCTTTTCCACCATTTGCGCACGCAGGTCTTCAGCCTGGGCGCGCAGATCAGCGGGAATCTCGGTGACTTTGGGTTCTTTACCCAACTCATCGTCGAAGTAGATCGCTTGCATGGTCATTAGATCGATCATGCCTTTGAATCCGGCTTCACTGCCTATGGGTAACTGCATCTGGACGGGATTTGCACCTAAACGGTCGCGGATGGTGCCCAGCGTGTATTCCAACGATGCACCGACCCGGTCCATTTTGTTTACGAAACATATTCGCGGGACACTGTAGCGGTCTGCCTGCCGCCAGACGGTTTCGCTTTGCGGCTCAACCCCCTGCACAGCATCAAATACGACCACACCACCATCCAGTACGCGTAATGAACGCTGTACTTCTGCGGTGAAATCGATGTGTCCGGGCGTGTCGATCACATTGATCTGATAGCCCTTCCACTCGGAGGTAACAGCGGCAGAAACGATCGTGATCCCACGCTCTCGCTCCTGGGCCATCCAATCGGTTACAGTCGTACCTTCATCTACGTTACCGATTCGATAGGTCCGGCCGGAATAAAAGAGAATCCGCTCAGTCGTCGTGGTTTTACCCGCGTCGATATGAGCAATGATCCCAATATTACGGCATTTGTCTAACGGATAATTGCGTGGCATCGTTTCCTGCTATATTAGAATTCTTACATCCGGTAATGGGAAAAAGCCCGGTTGGCTTCAGCCATTTTGTGGGTTTCTTCGCGCTTGCGCACAGCAGAACCCTGGTTGTTTGCGGCTTCGACCAATTCAGCAGCCAGCTTTTCAGCGTAGGAATTACCAGTGCGGCCGGTTGCCGCATCTAGGATCCAGCGCATGGCCAGGGTCATCCGGCGGTCTGAAGCAACTTCCATGGGCACCTGGTAGGTGGCTCCGCCCACACGGCGCGGTTTTACTTCCATCACAGGGCCAACGTTCTTCAGCGCGACTTCCATCACTTCCACTGGGGATTTGCCGGTTTTTTCCTTGATGATATCCATGGCGTCATACATGATTGTGGTTGCCACGCTCTTTTTCCCGCGTTTCATAATGCGGTGAATGAAAAAGGTGACTGGCACACTGTTGTAGCGTACATCCGGTGAAACTTCACGTGGTTCAGGTTTCGATCTTCGCATTCAAATACTCCATCTAGTTGTGTGTTACGCTTTTTTCGGTTTCTTTGAACCGTACTTGGAACGCCCTTGAGAACGCTTGGCAACACCAGTCGCATCCAATGTTCCGCGCACAATGTGGTAGCGGACACCAGGAAGATCTTTTACACGACCACCGCGGACAAGCACAACAGAGTGCTCCTGCAGCTGGTGACCTTCACCGGGAATGTAAGCCGTGACTTCGATCCCGTTGGATAATCTGACACGGGCGATCTTTCGCAGCGCCGAGTTCGGTTTCTTGGGAGTCATGGTTCTTACAATGGTGCAGACGCCTCGTTTCTGTGGAGCGCCTTTATCAAGGCGAGAGCGGCGCTGTTTCATCGAATTGAGGGTATATTGCAAAGCAGGTGCTTTGCTTTTGAACTTTTGTGCTTCACGACCTTTTCGGATCAATTGGTTGATTGTTGGCACTTTTCTTTGCCTCCGTAAAAAATTAACCTTTCATCGCTTATTCAACAAGATGAGACCATCGACTGCAATGATGGCCTCACCAGATCACACTGATGGCAGAGGTGTACACATCACCACGCAACTTGAGCAACGGCGAAAAATTATAACACGAGGGTATTTCATGGTCAAGATAAAACCCAGGATCAACCCTGCGCGCCGTTACAACTGGTTACAGCAGTCCTTGCAGTTCCTCACCGAGACCAAGCAAACCGGTCTCCAGGCGTGGAGGTCTTACTCTTTCTTCGTCTTTGCCAAAGCGGATGATTTCCTTGGTATCCATCACCGCTTCAACAGCCAGTCCAAGGCTTTGCAGTTCTTTCACCAGCACTCTGAATGAAGCAGGCAGGCTCGGATCCTCGATCTGTTCACCCTTGACGATCGCTTCATAGGTACTAACGCGTCCCTGGACATCATCCGATTTGACTGTGAGCATTTCCTGTAGCGTGAAGGCAGCGCCGTACGCTTCAAGAGCCCAAACTTCCATCTCACCAAACCGCTGACCACCGAATTGTGCCTTACCTCCCAACGGTTGCTGGGTAACCAGGCTGTACGGACCAGTGGATCGGGCGTGAACTTTATCTTCGACCAGGTGATGCAACTTAAGCATGGTCATCACACCGACTGTGACCGGTTGATCGTACGGTTGGCCTGATTTTCCATCCCGTAGCGTTTGTTTGCCAAGGATGGGTAGTGAGGCGTGGGTTGTAACAGACAATTTCTCAGCCGTGCCGCGCAGCTCTTCGTTCGATAATTTGGTGGCATCAACGCCATTGATCTCCAGCCATACACGCAGGCAGGTGTTGATCGCTTTGCCATCCACATCAAGTCTGGCAGCATCCGTTGCATAAGCCGTTGTCCGTAGAATCGGATCAGTGTCAATTCCCCGCTCATTCAACCAGTTTTCCAGGTTGATCTGGCGGGCATAGGTTACATCGGTTGCCATACGGTCAATGTCGTATTTCGTGTTGTCGAGGGTCTGCTCAAGATACAGCAGGCGAACTTCCTCGTCATCCCTGATCGACTTTGGATCGTACTCGAGTTCATTCAACCATTCCCATGATTTGTCGCTGGCTTCTTTCCATGCCAGATCCATTAACCAGGCACGAGCGAGCTCAGCTTCGATCTCATATTCGGTCGCACCGTCAAATACCGGTGTAACGGCTTCAAATCCCAATTGACGCGCTGCCCAGCCCAGGTGGGTTTCAAGAACCTGGCCAATGTTCATACGACCGGGAACCCCCAGCGGATTAAGAATAATGTCAACCGG
>DIWL01000034.1:4754-12700 GCA_002428455.1 Anaerolineaceae bacterium UBA6107
CGACGCTGCGCTACAGAAACGCGCACCATCATATCAACACCAGCAGAAAGGTCAACATTGTCTTCGCGTGTGAATACTTTCACATCGACAACTTTACCGCGTTCGCCATGTGGCATACGCAGCGAAGTATCTTTCACATCGCGCGATTTTTCTCCAAAAATGGCCCGCAGCAATCGTTCTTCCGGGGTGAGCTCTTTTTCGCCCTTGGGAGTGATCTTGCCGACCAGTATGTCATTAGGTCCAACTTCCGCACCGATGCGGATAATACCTTGTTCGTCCAGGTCCTTGATCGCATCCTCACCCACATTGGGGATGTCGCGCGTAATCTCCTCAGGTCCTAACTTTGTGTCGCGGGCTTCCACTTCATATTTTTCAATATGAACCGAAGTAAATTTATCGTCCTGGACCAGTCTTTCAGAGATGAGAATAGCGTCTTCGAAGTTGCCACCTTCCCAGGAGAGAAAAGCCACAACCACATTTTGCCCTAATGCCAGTTTTCCATTTACTGTGGAGGAAGAGTCCGCCAGAATATCGCCTTTGCGGATGCGCTGACCCTTCACCACAGCGGGTCGCTGATCGATGCAGGTGCTCTGATTCGAGCGTTGATACTTGCGGAGGTGATATTCCTTGACCCTGCCCTCGGTATTCCTTACAGAGATTAATTGCCCTGTGACGGAGATCACATCTCCATCCTCCTGGGCGATCACGACCTGACCAGAATCCAACGCAGCATAATGCTCCATGCCGGTTGAGATGAGGGGGCTGTCCGGATTGACCAGGGGAACCGCCTGTGCCTGCATGTTCGAACCCATCAAGGCACGGTTGGCGTCATCATGCTCAAGGAAGGGGATCAATGCAGCACTGATACCGACGACCTGGTGCGGCGAAACATCCATGTAATTCACACTATCGCCACTGGAGAGAATGAAGTCGCTGTGATAGCGGCAGGAGATTTGCTCCTTGGCGAATTCAATTTTTTCATCCAGGGGAGTGTTCGCCTGGGCGATGACGAATTTATCTTCAGCGTCTGCAGAGAGATATTCAACCTCGTCAGTTACAAATGGTTTTACAAAAACCATATCTTTTTTATTTCGCTTGATGGCTGTGAGCAGGTCGGCTGTGATGCGTTCGCCTTCCTTTGCGATGATCTCACCGGTTTTCTCATCAGTGATCGTTTCGCGCAGCATGCGGCCTTCCAGCCTTGGATCGTCTGCAGCGAGCACTTTCGCTACCTTGCGGTAAGGTGTCTCAATGAAGCCGTACTCATTCACACGCGCATAACTTGCCAAACGACCGATCAAACCAATGTTCGGACCTTCAGGCGTCTCAATAGGACAAATTCGGCCATAGTGAGAATGATGCACATCGCGCACATCAAATCCGGCACGTTCACGGCGCAAACCACCCGGACCAAGGGCTGACAGTGTACGCTTGCTGCGTAGTTCGGCCAAGGGGTTGGTCTGGTCCATGAACTGGGATAATTGTGATGAGCCAAAGAATTCGCGCAACGCAGCGACGACTGGGCGGATGTTGATGAGGCTCACCGGAGAAACCTGGTCCTGGTCGCGGATGGACATGCGTTCTTTGATCACGCGCTCCATGCGGCGCAAGCCGATGCGCAGTTTATTCTGGATTAATTCACCGTTCGTTTTTACACGGCGGTTGCCCAGGTGATCAATATCATCTTTGACCTCAATTGAATTATTAATGAGGATCATACGCCTGACGAGGTAGACAATATCCCATTTGGTCACACTGCGGTGAGAAACCGGGATACGGCTCATCAGATCAAGTTTCTGATTGAGTTTGTATCGCCCTACCCTTTCGAGATCATAATGGCGGCTATCGAAGAGCTGCTCTTCAAGAAACTGCCTGGCGTTCTCAAGGTTGGCCGGATCGCCGGGGCGCATGCGTCGGAAGAATTCGATCAGTGCTGCTTCTGCAACTGTTTGTCCGTGAGACAGGTCCCACTCAGGTTCCTGCCGGATCGTGGAAGCGATGAACTGGCGATCAGGATCGTTGTCAATATCATTGAACAATGAGATCAATTCTTCGTCAGAACCAGTCCTGATCGGTGAATCTCCTAATAGACGGTCATCCACAGCAGCCATCGCACGCAGGAAGATCGTGATGGGAACTGTGCGCTTGCGATTAAACTTGAGGATGAGGTAATCATTCTTCCTGGTTTCAAATTCCATCCAGGCGCCGCGGTCAGGAATCAACTTGGCCATGGCGAGTGGGTGTCCGGTTGTGCGATCTACGGGTGCTTCAAAATACACGCCTGGTGACCGGATCAACTGAGAGACAACTACGCGCTCAGTGCCATTGATGATAAATGTTCCTTTATCGGTCATCTCAGGGAAATCACCCAGGAAGATGTCCGATTTGACCGGTTCCGGAATATCCGGACCGGATAGGAGTACTGAGACGTACAACGGACTGGAGTAAGTGAGGTCCCGCTCAACACACTCATCAATGGAGTGTTTGGGAGGTTCAAACCAGTACTTCAGACCCCACTGTTTTGACTCTGCACTGCGCCCGGGAAAATGCAGGCGCATGCCTTTGTTGTAGGATTCAATGGGAGAGATCTCATCAAACAGATCTTCCAATCCATCTTGCTTGAGCCGTTTGAAGGAATCCAGCTGTACTTCGATCAGGTTAGGCAGATCAAAAATTGTTGGAATGCGTGCGTATGTTTTGGTTGGTAAAACAGAAGCCATGGGTTTCTCCTAAAATAACAAACCTGGCGGTAATTGAATAAATCCCGCGGCCAGACCGGAGCCGGGATGCGCAAATTTTCATTATACCAATGCAATTTCGAATGGTCAAGAAAATTTCTAATTTTAATGTTGATATCCCCATTGAATGAACACGATCATTCCACTGCCTCCCACTTCCCGAACCTGACCTTTGATCCGGTTAGTGCGATGATCGCACCGGCTGCCGTTCCGCCGGGTTGGAATTTGATTATACCAAAGGAGATGCGTATTTCCGGACGAATCGCGATACTCGCTGAACCGGGATTGTGAAAAAGTCTACCCCTGATTTCTCGGTTTTCTGCGCGATGCGTATGTCCAAATATGTACACATCGGCATCCTCTGCCAACCTTTCCAAGCGCCTCACATACCTGTCCATCCGGTAATTCTGTAACACATATTGGAACTTATCAAACCAGTAATGAAATGGATCAATGTGTCCATGAGTTAGTAACACCCGGCTTCCATTGATCACGAATCGTTGATGAAGCGGCAGGTGCTTACGGTGCAGAATATCGCGGTTTCCGGCAACAGCGTAAACCGGCGCTACTGATCCCAATTCATCAAGTATTCGCGGTGTCGAGATATCTCCTGCGTGAAGAATGTAATCCACCTGATGTGCTGTTAGTTTGGTAAGCAGATCTGGGTGTAACGCATTGACGCGGTCAGGTATGTGCGTGTCGGCAATAACCCCCACCGTGATGGTTTGCGAAGCAGAAATTTCGATGGTTGTGATCAACTTAGCAATTGGCGAACGTCACTGATCGCTTGTTGGGCATTCAAAAAATGAATCCCGTGGATACCGAGTTGTTCTGCAGCGTCAATGTTTTCCTGCAGGTCATCCACAAAAATTGCCTGCCCGGGTTTAACTTCCAACTGATCCAGCATCAAATGGTAGATGGCAGGATCAGGTTTCGCCAGGCGTACTTCGGCGGATATGATGGCGTGGTGGAACAATTCCAGGCAGTTGTAATATTCATCCAGCACCTTGCGGGTCCCTGTCCACGCATTGCTAAGCAAAGCAATCAGGTAATCATTCTTAAGTGAGGCCAAAAATTCACGTATATCCGGGTCGATGCGGTCCCCTGCCCAGAACTGCAATTGGAAATCAGACAAGTCTGCAGCAGGTACTCCCACCTGCCTCCTGATCCACTCCCAATGTTCCTGTTCGCTCACATCACCTAATGCAGCCAACCGCGCAGATTCACTTTGAAAAACCAATTGATTCAAAGTTTTCAATGGAATTCCCCAATCCGCTGCCAATTGTTGCCGTGGAGTCGGATCCCATTCACGCAGTAACACGCCACCCATATCCCAGATTACAGCCTTGGTCTCATTGTGCATCAGCGGTTCCACCTCTTCGTTTTGTATTGTCCGCTAGATTATAACATTCCACATTACACGGGTTGCCGGGTGGTACCGGCAACCCGTTTTTGAATGAACTACTCAGCCTCAGCCATCATTGAATTCAGTGTTTCCCACTCTCCACGCAGGATTCCCATATCGATGATGTCCCAACGCTGGTCTTCTTTGAAGATCACTTCACGTTGCGTCCCCTCGTAGCGGAACCCGCTCTTTTCATAGGAACGGATTGCGCGCTCATTATAGGAAAACACGCACAGGTTTACACGGTGCAGGTTCAGGCTATCAAAGGCATATTTCAGCAGCAGCTGCATGGCTTCAGTTCCATACCCCTTTCCGCGGTAATCCCTGTCGCCAATGCCAATTCCCACCCAGCCATTTCGGGCAGCCCAGTCAAAGCCACCCAATTCTATGAAGCCAATTACTTTGTCGTCTTCCACGGTATGGACCATGAACAGCGCACCATCACCCTGATTTTCTTCGAAGTGTTCCTTGGCAATCGAAGCGGATATCATCGATGCCGGCACATCATCCAGCAGCCGTTTATATTCACTATCGCGGTCCCACTCCTCCCAGAAGATCATTTCTGTTTCCGGGTTGAAAGGTTCCAGCCTTACTTTTTGTCCCATCAGATACGCATTGCTCATCATGCTACCTCCTGAACCAGTTTCTTCCATTCCGGCCGCAATAGACTGTACACCATTTCATCATGATATTCACCATCATGAAATACAGCCTGGCGGCGTTGACTTTCACGCAGGAATCCAGCTTCTTCGTACATTTCCATCTCACGCGCGCGGTATGCAGGCAAGTGAACGCTGACCCTGTGCAGGCTGAGCTCCAGGAACGCATACTCCAGGACCATTTTCAAAACCGGTCTGCCATGTGCATCAAATTCCTGTTCATCGAGCATGTCGATATACATCCAGGTGTACTGGTTTGAACCATCAAGGTAACCGAGCTTCACCAAACCAACCAGTCGTCCATCGTTCTTTTCGCGCACCGCAAAATAATAATGCGAGCGTCTGTCACCAGCCTTCTTCAGCATTTCCTTCATTTTTTTCTTGATCTCGGTCACTGTGTAAGGTCGGTAGATGCCATCAAAGTAGTGCTTGATGAAAGCAGGATCTTGCGTGAACCGTGAAAGAATCTCGGCGTCCTTTTCCGGATCCAGTGCAGTAAGTCTCACCAGTCCGTTTTCAAATAAAGGTCTATTAATCATTCTTACTCCGTTATCAATTCTTTTCCAAAGCGTTCCTATTCAAACAAACAATAGGGTGTGCAATCACCATTCCGGCAGACCAGTAGCTCAAAACCACCTGCGGTTCTGTAGATCTGACGCATGTCTTCATCCGCTGACGGAGTACCCAGTAGGGCAGATTCATCCAGTATGAAGATGCGTTTGAACAAACCATTCAACAGATCGGTCATCATCTGGCGGTAAGCCGGTCGCTGTAAGTTTTCCAACGCGTCCACGTCAACGTAGATCCCGCGCAGATGATTCATCATCTGCTTTGAATGGATGAGCATTAAACCGGCATACAGTTGAGACTTGGCATCCCGGCAGTAAGCACCTGCCTCCAATTTTTCACCGCGAATATAGAAACCAAATGCGGAAGGATCCGCCTGGTATTCATATTCGAAATGTTCAACACGATAAGCGCCGAATTTCATTAATGTATCAAGCATTTTCGGCCTCCTTCTTCTCCTGCACTACACTAACTTCTTCTTATTACCGCACAAGGATTACGCTCCTTACATCACACAACCTCTTTGCCGTCCATCTTCCCTCCTTCCGTTGCCGTGCATAGCTGGAATTAAAACGAAACGGTCACGGGTCTTTACTTGCACCCGTGACCGCTGATAGCGATTAATGACTACTTAACTGGAAACAGGCGCAATACAACAAGGGGAACCAACACCACCGGCATTGCACAGGGTGCGATTCTTTTTATTGATAGTGAAGGTATAAACCATGTTGCCGCGCTCCTTTCTGATAAATTGCGAACAAACAAATCATATCAATATTCATGAACCTGTCAAGGGGTTTATTTGGGTATATTTGGTGTTTACAGAAATTCCATCTATTAAAGCTGGCTATGGATGGCCAGCACCTTATCTGCATACCAGTAGTCCACATCCCCAGGCCCATAAGCTTTGAGTGCATCACGGGTATTCCCGTATTTGTTGATCAATCCCGCCAGCATGCGCACGCCATAATCCACATTGAACACCGGGTCCTTTAGCTCTTCGATGGTTGGACGGTTGGCAAAACACGGCCCGTTGATGCACTGNNACCATCCCGCGGCATCACCTGCATCAAACCGACCGCACCGGAATGAGAGATCACCTCAGGTTGACCGCCGCTCTCCATCAGCATCACAGCCGCCACCAGCAGCGGATCAACACCGTTCTCATTGGCCTGTTCTTCAATTAGAGCACACCAAGGCTGGATCTTTTCCGGGTAACGCGCTGTAAATTCGCAGCTCCTTTCTTCAGGTTGTTCAGTGGAGATTTCCTGCGTAACTTCCGGAACCTCAGTTGCCGCGTTGACAGTCGTCCTTGGAAAAACCAGCTGGTTCATCAGAACCAGTAATAGGCTGCTGAACAGAATACCCGGTACGATCGCCTTTTGANNGTCATCATGCACCTCCGTTTCATTTGTTCAATATTTTAGCATATTTGTTCTATTTTGTCAAATAAGAAAAGGCGGGGGGTACCCGCCTTAGAACTGTACACTTTATCGTTCCATGCTGACAACCTGGTGTTCCCAGCGGTGCCAGCCGCCGAATTTTTCCTCAATGATCCTCTTCCCCTCGCCCGGACAATTCTCACCGATCAGTTCAAGGTCGGCATCCACCATAATGCGCACCAGCTCGTGGAACCTGATCTTGGGTTCCCAGCCCAGCTGCTTGCGCGCTTTGGCAGGGTCTGACATCAGGAAATCTACTTCCGTAGGCCTGAAATACCTTGGGTCGATCTCTACATATTGCTTCCAGTCCATGCCTAGGTAACCAAACGCTTCATCCAGGAACTCGCGCGGACTGTGTGATTCACCAGTGCCGATCACATAATCATCCGGTGCGTCCTGCTGCAGCATCATCCACATCGCTTCCACAAACTCCGGCGCATACCCCCAATCCCGCTTTGAATCCAGGTTGCCCAGGTACAGTTTTTTCTGGGTGCCAGCCTTGATCGCCGCCAGCGCGCGCGTGATCTTGCGGGTAACAAAAGTTTCACCGCGGCGGGGTGATTCATGGTTGAAAAGAATCCCGTTGGTGGCAAAAATGTTGTAGCCTTCGCGGTAATTTCGTGTGATCCAATAAGAATACACCTTAGCCGCTGCGTAAGGACTGCGTGGTTCAAATGGGGTTGCTTCGTTTTGCGGAGGTTTTGCGCCACCGAACATCTCACTGGATGAAGCCTGGTAAAAGCGTTCCGGGTTACCGCTGCGCCGTATTGCTTCAAGAATGCGCACCGTCCCCAGGCCGGTGATGTCCCCGGTGTATTCTGGCATGTCAAAGCTGACCCGCACGTGGCTCTGCGCGGCAAGATTATAGACCTCATCCGGACGCACATTGTAGATGACATCCATCAGGCTTTCGATCGCAGCAATATCACCATAATGCAGGAAAAGGCGTAACTCCTCACCGTTCCGGTGTGGATCCCGGTACAGGTGGTCGATGCGGCGCGTGTTGAAGGTGCTTGCCCTGCGGATGATGCCGTGTACTTCGTAACCTTTGTCCAGCAGCAATTCAGTCAGATAGGATCCATCCTGACCGGTGATACCGGTGATCAAAGCTTTTTTCATGTATTACCTCCTTGGC
>DIWL01000039.1 GCA_002428455.1 Anaerolineaceae bacterium UBA6107
GGGACATACTCATTTCGCCGCGGAGAGCCACGCTGAGGAATCGCACAGTGCCGGGCATGGAATGGACGCGGTTTCGCACAATAAGCATGTCAGCATGGCTGAGGTAATTTCAGACTGCGAGGTGCTGTTATGCGGAGGAATGGGAATGGGTGCTTATGAAAGCATGCGTTTACTGAAGATCCAACCGATCGTTACCGACCTTTTTGACATTGATGCTGCTGTGCAGGCTTATCTGGATGATAAATTGATCGACCACACGGAAAAGTTGCATTAAGCGAAAAAAGGGCGAGTGATGGAGCTCGCCTTTTCTTTTTGATTTTGATTGAGGAACTGCATAGCATAGAGGATCTGAAGGATTCCATGTGCGTGTAGGAAAAATCTCCTCAGGAAGGAAACTGCCATGAAAATTGTGTACGAGGATTTGCAGCAGATCATCGCTGCGCATCAGCAATTCCTGCTGGGGGAGCCGGACGGTGTCAGGGCGAACCTGGAGGAGATCGATCTATATGGGCGTGATATGGCGGGCGTTAACCTGAAGGGTGCCAACCTGAAGGGTGCCAATCTCAAACGGTCGATCTTGTGGGATGCCAACCTCGAAGAAGCAGATATGGAGGGCACTGCTTTCAAGCATGCCATCCTGCAGGGTGCCAAACTGCGCAACTCCTGCCTGAAGGGAGCGGGCTTAAAGGGCGTGAATCTGATTGGTTCTGATCTGCGTGGGGCAGATCTGAGCGGGGCAGACCTTGATAGTGCCATTCTGCAGAACGCAGCTTATGACGCTGATACAAAATGGCCGGAAGGTTTTGATCCGGTTACAGCAGGGGCGATACTCTACCAGGGTTGACCTGGACGTAAAAACGAATATCACACATAGGAGTGGTCATGAAAATTGTTATTACAGCAACGAAACCACAAACAGATGGGCTGGTTGATCCCCGCTTTGGGCGGGCGCAGTATTTCATCCTGATGGAAGCAGAAACCCAACAATGGGAGGCTCTTGAGAATCCTGCTATTGCACAGTCTGGTGGGGCGGGCGTGGCTGCTGCCCAATTTATCATCGACAAACATGTTGATGCTGTTGTAAGCGGTGATTTTGGTCCGAATGCCAGTCGTGCGTTGGGGGGGGCGGATATAAAGATGTTCTTGTTTTCACCAGAGGTGGATACAGTACAGTCAGCGGTTGACCTGTTCAAACAGGATAAACTGCAACAGTTCAAGTAGGCAGGTGATGAAACCAATTCAGATTGCAGTTGCCAGCGGTAAGGGTGGAACGGGTAAGACAACCATAGCAACCAGCCTGGCGCTCAGCCTTGCTGAAAAGTATCATGTGGCTTATCTTGATTGCGACGTAGAAGCGCCTAATGGGCACTTGTTCCTACATCCTGAGTTTAACACAAGCACTGAAGCTGTGATCAGGATACCTCGGATCGATAAGAATCGCTGCACACTGTGCGGAAAATGTGTTGAGGTTTGTCAGTTTCACGCCCTGGCGAAGGTGGGAAAGACAATCATGGTATTCCCTCAACTTTGCCACGGTTGTGGCAGTTGTACCTGGAATTGTCCTGAACACGCGATTGAAGAGATCCCCAATCCGATTGGAGTGCTGGAGTCTGGAAAGGCCAGGCAAGATTTTCACTATGCCCACGGGACCCTCACTATCAGTGAACCAATGGCAACCCCAATAATTCGTCAATTGAAGCGATTGGAAATACCACCTCAGACCGCGATCAGCATTCTTGATGCACCGCCGGGTGCTTCATGCTCCGTGGTGGAGACATTGCGCGGGTCTGACTTTGCCCTGCTGGTGACAGAACCCACACCGTTTGGGCTGCATGACCTGGGACAAATGCAGGGGATCGTTGAGGAAATGCGTATCCCCGCGGGGGTGATCATCAACCGTGAGAATGGTGATTATTTGCCATTACTGGAGTATTGCACGAAACACCATCTGCCTGTAATGCTGCGTGTACCATTTGAGCGCCGCATTGCTGAGGGTGTTGCCCGGGGGCAGACACTGGTTGAAATCTATCCAGAGTACCGGCAGTGTTTTCTGGATTTGTTTGACAGTATAGCTGTACTCGCGAATCAGTAATAGCAAAAATTTTATCCTGGTCAGGGGTTGCAATCGATAGATAAGGAATTAATTCAATTATGAAACAACTCGTCATACTCAGTGGAAAAGGCGGAACAGGAAAGACCAGCATTTGCGCTGCTTTTGCACACCTGGCATCCATCGAAGGGTCGCAGGGTGGGATCGTGCTGGCAGACGCGGATGTTGACGCTGCCAACCTGAGGCTGGTCTTAAGCCCCGTTGAAGCAGAGACCACGGAATTCTGGGGGGGATCTCTGGCGGAGATTGATCCGGATGTGTGTATTGGCTGTGGGGAGTGTGTACCGGTATGCCGTTACTACGCTGTACTGGATGACCCGCAACGACTTAATAAAAAGTGGATCGATCCGGTTGCCTGTGATGGTTGTGCAGCCTGTGTTTACGCCTGCCCGACCAGTGCAATCCGTATGGTGGTTCAGCAGGAGGGTTTCTGGTTCCGTTCGGATACAGCATATGGAACATTGTTTCATGCTGAACTTTTCCCGGGTAGAGAAAATTCCGGAAAGCTGGTCACGTTGGTCAAACAAAATGCCCGCTTGTGGGCTGAAGAACACCAGGTTCCGCTGGTGATAATCGATGGTCCTCCCGGTATCGTTTGTCCGGTCATTTCAGCTTGTGCCGGTGCAGACCTGGGTTTGATCATCGCGGAACCCAGCCTGGCCGGGATACATGACCTCAAACGCATTCAGGCTACTATGCAACATTTTCGTGTTCCCCAGGTTATCGCAATCAACAAGGCAGATATTTATCCGGATGGGGTTCAGCAGATACGCGAATTTGCAGATAAGAACAATATTCAAGTCCTGGGCGAAGTACCATTCGACCCCTTAATTCCGCATTCAATGCTTTTGGGACTGCCGGTAACGGAAAAATTCCCTGATTCTGACTCATCCAGGGCAATCCGCCATTTATGGCAGACAGTTGCCACGTTGATCGAACCTTTATAGGAACAGGAAATGGAAAACTTTGAATTGCTAGAAATCATAAGTGAGAAATTATCTACAGTCATTGACCCGGAGACAGGGGTTGATGTGATGCGTATGAAACTGGTTCAGAACCTGATGGTTGAAAATGATGGAAAGGTGACCTACCAGTTCAGACCTTCTTCCCCGCTTTGCCCCATCGCTGTTCCACTCGCACTTGCCATCATCCAGGCGATAAAGGAAGTACCGGGCGTGACAGGGCAGCAGATCACGGTCGTTGATTATGTTGAAGCGGAACAATTAAACGAAATTCTATCCACCATCCTTGAGGAATGATCGATCTTGAAAGGAAAAACAAAAATGGAAAATAAAACCAGGATCGGAATTATTATTTGTGACCGGTATCGCACCTGCGCGGGAGGCAAATGCCTTCGAGCGCTGCGGGAACGGGAAGGGGCGTTCAGCATCTATCGGAACACAGAAGTTGAATTGGTTGGGTACACCACCTGCAACGGATGCCCGGGTGGCAATATCGAATATGCAGGCGATGAAATGGTCAGGAACGGCGCGACGATTATCCACCTGGCGACCGGGTTACTGGTGGGCTACCCGCCATGTCCGTATATTGATACATTCAAGAACTTCCTTGAGCACCGTTACGGTGTGAAAGTGGTGCTCGGTACGCATCCCATTCCGACGAAATATCTCGAGATGCACACCCGGTTGGGAACATGGGAAGATGAATCCTGGTCGGAACGGCTCTCCGCGGTTATGGCAGATGAAGCGACCAGGACGGCATATAACTAGAAGTTAGATGATGATCACGTTCGGTCCTGTTCCTTCACGCAGGCTGGGTTACAGCCTTGGCATCAATCACATTCCGCCCAAACACTGCACATACGCCTGTGTGTACTGCCAGGTTGGACAGACCACGACTATGGAGATTACTCGACGTGAATTCTATCCGGTAGCTCAGATCGTTAATGAAGTTGAACAGGCTATTACTAGAGCGGCCGAATTCGGCAGGACCATTGATTTTCTCACACTGGTTCCGGATGGTGAACCAACACTTGATCTGAACCTGGGCATTTTGATCCGGGAACTAAAAAAATTCTTGATTCCGGTAGCAGTAATCACCAATTCCTCCCTGATCGATAGACCCGATGTGCAGGACGAGTTGATGCTCGCTGACTGGGTATCGGTGAAGGTGGATACGCTTGAGGAGAATTCCTGGCGCAAGATCAACCGGCCGCACCACAGTCTTTCGTTGATTGCTATCCTTAATGGCATCTTGTCATTCCGGCAAAAATTCACCGGTGAACTGGTTACTGAAACGATGCTGGTTTCAGGGATTAATGATAACGAGAACACCATCCGGATGCTAACTGGTTTTCTGACAGAATTACAGCCATTCAAGTCATATCTTTCAATCCCCACACGCCCACCGGTAGAATCGTGGGTACGGCCACCTGATGCCGAAACACTTCAATTACTATTGGAGGTGATTGAAAGGCGATGCACCTTTTTTGATTTGCTTTTTGAATCCGAAGGGGATGATTTCGTTTCTACTGGTAACCTGGTGGAAGATATATTGGGGATTACTGCTGTTCATCCCTTGAGGGAAAGTGCTCTTCGGAAGCTGGTTGAAGAGGTGGATGGAGATTGGAATTTAATAGAATCGCTTATAATGACAGAACAATTATTTCGCTTAACTTATCGCGGCGATCATTTCTATACAAGAAGATCATCACAACGAGTATGATCTACAAAAGGCGCTTAATTGATTCCTGGTCTACATCCGTTAATAAATATTGTTTTGCTAAGCCTGATGGCTGGACTCGGAACCGGCTTGGGCGGATTGTTGGCTGTGATCCGCAAACCAGGAAAACGTTCTTACGGATTGCTAATGGGCATCACTGCCGGTGTAATGATCTGCCTGGCTTTTCTTGAACTGGTAAATGAGGCATTGCACCTATCCAATTACATTACTACGACGATCGGTTTCACTTTAGGTGCAAGCCTGATGTATGTGCTCGATCATTTTGCACCGCATATGCGTTTTGGCGAGACAGAAGTACGGGAAAGCCAGCCACATTCAGTTGGCAGATTCAATCATATTTTTCGACGGCGCAGATTCGGTCAGCTGCACTACCACACAAAAGGTTACGACCGGAAACTGGTGAATACCGGCATGCTTTTAGCGGTGGGTATTACATTACACAATCTACCGGAGGGCATCGCGGTCGGGGCGGGATATTTGCATAACCCGACTTTTGGTCTTTTCATAGCAGTCGCCATCATGCTGCATAACATCCCCGAGGGGATCGCGACAGCCCTGCCTTTGTGTAAAGGCGGTGTTTGTCGTAGTGACGCCTTCAAGGTGGCGTTCCTATCTGGTCTGGCAGAACCGGTTGGTGCCCTCCTGGCTGGACTTTTCCTGGTTAATTTTCAGGAACTGGTGCCTGCTGCGCTGGCGTTTGCCGGCGGAGTGATGGTGTTCATCACACTGGATGAACTCATTCCTACCGCACGTGAGTATGGGCATGAGCATTACACGGCAATTGGTATTATCCTGGGATCGATCTTCGTTTTTGTTCTCTCGGGAATGTTTGGTGTGTAAAGATCACGAAAGGAATCAAACTGTGACCATCATTTCAGAACTTCTAGCGACACTCCCTGCAGAACCAGTTCCTGTAAAAAATGTGTTGATTGGTGTGCACTGGACGCTTGTTACCAGTAAACACAGTGGGTTGGGATCGACGCTGGTGAATTGCGGACCGCACGGTCATTCTCATATGCGTGATGTGGGCAACTTGCTTGGAAAGACCGCGCAGGAATTAGCCGGCTGGCTGGAATCGGATAACCTGCTGGAGGCAAGCGTTGGAATAGCTGCGCTAAATTCTCTCATAGATGTAGATGAGAGCCGTTTACGTCTGGATGTCAACGCGTCTGAAGTGATCGGTGAGAAATCAAAAGGCAAAAATCTGGTGATTGTTGGTCATTTTCCATTCGCCAGCCGCATGAAAGGCATCGCCCGCAATCTGTGGGTGATCGAAAAGAATCCCTATGGAGATGATTTCCCCGAAGAAGCAGCTCAGGATTTTATTCCCCAGGCTGATGTCGTAGCCATTACAGGCACTGCCATCATCAATCACACAATTGATGGGTTGCTTTCACTTTGCCGCCCTGAGACTATGGTAATGATTCTGGGTCCCTCCACCCCGCTGCTCCCGCAACTTTATGACCACGGGATCACCTACCTATCCGGTTCACGTATTGTTGATGCCGAGGCGGCTTGTCGCACAATACAGCAGGGTGCCAGTTTCCCGCAGGTGCAGGGTGTGCAGGTGGTTACGATGGTTAAAGATGAGTGAACGCAACTTAATAAAATTTAAACCGATTGGGGTAATTCACACTCCGCTTACTGATGGGGCATTTACTCCGATCCAATCCGCCAGGTCGGATATTGACGGTGTGGTGGAAGTCTTTGCGGAATTCACGGACGGACTGCAAGGTCTCGAAGGTTTTTCTCACATTTACCTGATCTATTGTTTCTTTTCCATGGGAGATGAGTTATCACTGAAAGTAACCCCGTTCCTGGACGATCAAGAACAAGGTGTGTTTGCCACGCGTTTTCCATTACGTCCAAATCCGATTGGTTTTTCTGTTGTAAAACTGATTCGGATTGACAATGCTTTGCTATACTTTAAGGGTGCAGATATGCTGGATGGAACACTACTCCTGGATATCAAACCCTATCTGCCCGATTTTGATGTTTTTCAGGTTGAAAAAATTGGCTGGTTCTCAAATCGTAGTAAAGCTTGAAAAAGTAATAATAGTAAGGTTTATCAGGTAAATATCTTTATAAGAACCCCGAATCTGTATCTGGCAAAAGGAATGGAGGAAAAATGACAACTGGCACAAGGAAGGTTACCCTAGTTATTAATGATGAAGAGAAAACCCTGGAAGTTGGGGCAGAAGAAACCCTGCTGAATGCTCTGCGTAATGCTGCCTATTACAGCGTAAAGTACGGCTGCGGGACTGGTGAATGTGGCTCCTGCACAGTACTTCTCAATGGAAGACCTGTTCGGAGTTGCTCAGTTAAAGCGCTTGATGTGGAGGGTAAATCGATCACGACACTAGAAGGTTTGAGCGTGAAAGGTGAGCCTGGCGTGATCCAACAAGCTTTCATGGATACTGGAGCCATCCAGTGTGGTTATTGTTCACCCGCTCTGATCCTTTCTGCCAAAGCGCTGCTGGATAAGAATCCGGATCCCACGGATCAGCAAATCCGCAAGGCACTTAACCCGGTGCTGTGCCGCTGCACCGGCTATGTGCGGGGCGTCAACGCCGTGCAGCGCGCCGCCGCAGTATTGAGGGGTGAAAAACTGGCTCCTTTCAACCACATCGCCCGAGAATTACCGGATGATCTTTCCAGGATCGACATTCCCGCTGAATTCTTCCGCGCGGACGGAAATGTTAGCCCGCTGCCTCCATTGGTCTACACGCCAAAGAGTATGAAAAAGACCAGGGTAGTTGGTAAATCCGAGATCAAAGTGGATGCCCGCAAGCTTGCCTTGGGGAAACCGGTATTCACGGATGATTTCAGGGTTCCGGGCATGTTATACGCTGCGATGTTGACCAGCCCGCATGCGCACGCGCGTATTAAAAAAATCGATACGAGTCGCGCACGCGCCCTGCCGGGTGTACAGGCTGTATTGACCCATCAGGACGTACCGCGCGTCAAGTACGCCAGCGGCGGGCAAAGTTACCCCCAGCCGCTGCCGTTTGACCAGGTGAGTTTGGATGACAAGGTCCGCTTCGTGGGAGACCGTGTTGCGGTGGTGGCCGCAGAAACGCTCGAGATCGCCAACCAGGCGCTCGAGTTGATCAATGTGGAATATGAAGTTCTGCCCGCTGTGATCGACATGGAAGAAGCCATGCGTGATGGGACTCCTGTTATCCATGATGAAGCAGACTCGGAAGGGATTCACGACCGCGAGCACAATATTGTCTATCATATTGAAGCTGAGGTTGGAGAGGTTGAGAAAGCCTTTTCTGAAGCAGACCGGGTGTTTGAAGGTGAGTATCATACCCAAAAGCAGCAGCATGTGCACCTTGAACCCCATGTTTGCATCACTTATTTTGATGAAGAAGACCGCCTGGTTGTGCGCACCAGCACCCAGGTTCCTTTCCACACCCGCCGCATTATTGCCCCGTTGATCGGATTACCGATCAAGAAGATCCGCGTGATCAAACCGCGCATCGGCGGTGGTTTTGGCAACAAACAGGAAGTGCTGATCGAAGATCTGTGCGCGCACCTTAGCCTGGCGACGCGTCGCCCCGTACGCATGGAATACACCCGGGAGCAGGAATTTACCAGTTCGCGCACGCGCCATGCCACAACCATCCGCTACAAGATCGGCGTAAAGGGTGACAGGGTCACCGCTTCCAGCCTGTATCTGATCGGAGACACCGGTGCTTATGCCACGCATGGTTTGACGGTTAACATGGTGGGCGGATTCAAAGGATTAACACTTTATAATGCGCCGAATTCCCGTTTTATCAGTGATGTGGTTTACACCAATACTGCCGTGGCAGGTGCTTTCCGCGGTTACGGTAGCATGCAGTGCGAGTATGGAATTGAAGTGCTGATGAGCGAGATCGCTGAGCAACTTGGCTTGGATGTGATCGATTTCAAGCGCAAGAACTGGATCAAAGTAGGCGATGATATGTACCTGTCGCAGCAGCTGGGTGAAGGCAGAACTGGTGTCAAGCAGGCGTTGGATACCGCCGCATTCGACCAGTGTGTGGATATTGGCGAAAAGATCATGGATTTTCGCGCCAAGCAGGCCAAATACCGCAACCAGACCGGACGCTTCCGCCGCGGGGTGGGAATGGCGGTGGTGATGCATGGCAGCAGCGTAGCTAACCTGGATATGGCTTCAGCAACGTTGAAGATGAATGATGATGGTTCATTCAACCTATTGATCGGCGCTACAGACCTGGGCACAGGTTCTGATACGGTTCTGGCACAGATAGCAGCGGAAGTGCTTCACACAGATGTGGACGATATGATCGTTTATTCCTCTGATACCGACTTCACGCCGTTCGACAAGGGCGCCTACGCCAGCAGCACCGCCTACCTTAGCGGCGAAGCAGTGCGCAAGACGGCTGAGCGAATTAAGCAGCAGCTGCTTGAGCAGGCGGCGGTCATGTTAGGTGTCAGTGATCTTTCCACCCTGGCATTGGACTATAAAAAAGTGGTGTCAACAGATGGCAGGGAGGTTAGCTTCGAGCAGATTGGTCTTTCCAGCCTGCACCAGAAGAATCAACACCAGATCATGGCGACTGAATCTCACGTCAGCCCGGTCAGCCCGCCGCCGACCGCCGCCCAATTTGTGGAGATCGTGGTGGATACCGAGACTGGCGAGATCAACGTGGAACGCATGTTAATGGTGGTCGATTGTGGTCGGGTGATCAACCCGGTTACCGCCGCGGGTCAGGTGGAAGGTGGCATGGCGCAGGGGCTCGGGTTTGCCCTTACCGAGGATATGCTCTATTCAGCAGAAGGGCAGCCGCTCAACCCGAACCTTAAGGGGTACAAGGTAGCCCGTGCAACCGAAATGCCGGTGATGGATGTCATCTTCGTTGAAACAGATGAGCCATCTGGTCCTTACGGTGTCAAATCGGTGGCAGAGATCGCTATCGATGGCGTCGCACCAGCCATGGCCAGCGCCATCCACAACGCTGTTGGCGTGTGGCTGCGTGATCTACCGTATACAAAGGAAAGAGTAAAGGTAGCGCTGAAGTAGACGCTGAGAAAACGTTGAATCTGACCTGTGTGGTGGACAGCAAAACGACCCGTCCATATCTTAAGGGTGAACACGGTTTGGCGATCTGGATCGAGTCTGCCGACGGTGTTGTTCTTTATGACACAGGTCAGACTGCTGATGTATTATGCAACAATTTGAAGCGGTTGAACCTTCCGTTAGACCAGCTAACCGCGGTGGTATTAAGCCACGCGCATTATGATCACACGGGCGGGCTACCGGCGTTGCTGCAGGAACGCCCCGGTTTGCCGGTCTATGCTCATCCGGACCTGTTTCGTCCGCGATATTCCCATTTGTTAATGAAGCACCGTTTCATTGGTCTTGGTTTGGTACGGGAAGAATTGATGCGGCAGGCGGATGTACACTTGAGTAACGAACCGGTCGAGATCCTGCCGGGATTGTGGACAACCGGGGAGATCACAACAAGGGATGAAGCCTTGGGTACCAGTTCCCGGTTGTGTATCAAGGGGGATGACGGCAGTTGGCAGCCTGATCCGCACCGCGATGATCTATCGCTGGTCTGGCGTGGTAAAGAAGGGCTCACTTTGATTTGTGGCTGTTGCCATGCCGGGATACTTAATACGCTCGATCATGTGCAGAGAGTATTCAATGATCGGATCGTTAACATTTTCGGGGGGATTCATTTGAAGGATGCGAATAATGAAGAGCGAACGCGAGTGGTCAACGTTCTGCGCGAGAAATATACGGATATTCGGTTATATCTTAATCATTGCACAGGTGATGCGGTTATCCAGGAATTAGCCGGTGCTTTTCAGGGTTGTGTGATGCGTTTTCCGGTTGGTATGGCGAAAATCGTAGAATAAGGTTAAGAAAATAACTACCTGTTTATCCGTAAATTAGGTATTATTACATGTAGAAGATTTACGCCGGTAAATTTTTATAGGGAGGCTTAATGGCAGATAAAAAAGATGGATGTGTAACCCCTGTGAAGGGTGTCATAACCGCAGCATCCGCAACCCCCTCGGAGAATCCTATTGTTGAAAAGGAGGTGTCAATGGTTTTAGCTAAAGTTGGTAAACCCGCTCCGGATTTTGAGTTAACCGCGTTCCATAATGGCGGGTTCAAGAATGTTAAGTTGTCTGATCACAAAGGAAAGTGGATCGTTATTTGCTTCTATCCCGGTGATTTCACATTTGTCTGACCGACTGAATTGTCGGCAGTTGCCGTCAAATTTGATGAACTGAAAGCNNGAACTTTCCAAGATGGTGGAAGGTGGCGTACCATTCCCGCTGCTCTCTGATGCGGGTGGACGGGTAGGCACGGTCTATGGCGTTTATGATGAAGCAGCCGGTGTAGATATCCGCGGAAGATTCCTGATCGACCCGGACTTCAACATCCGCGCCATGGAAGTGATGACACCTGAAGTCGGCCGCAATGTTGCAGAATTGATCCGCCAGGTGAAAGCCTTCCAGCATGTTACCGCCACTGGTGAAGTGACCCCCGCAGGCTGGCAGCCCGGTAAACCAACCCTCACACCAAGCCCTGACCTGGCGGGTAAAGTCTGGACGGTTTGGAAAACTGATCAGGCGTTTTAATTCGCATTTACACAACCCGGCGTAATATCACACTGGAGGTTGCTCATGAGCAACCTCCAGATCTTTAATCATAATCTTATAAAAACTATCGGAAAAATGATGTATAATCATTGGTAATCAATACGGCGTTGACCGGGACGAGTAACTGCGTACTCCTCCACCAGAGAGATGGAACCATTGGCTGAAAGTTCCTCCAGGAAGACCGCAGAGAAAACCCCCCGCGAGCTTGAGCCTGAAAGCAAAAACCATTAAGGCGAACGGTTGACCCCGTTACAGGTCCAAAGAGATGGTCCAAAATGGATCAATCTGGGTGGAACCGCGAAGTATTAGACTCTCGCCCCAGTACCGGGTCGGGAGTTTTGTTATTTATGTGATCACTTGGAGGTAAGAATGGCAAAAGAAAAAGAACAATACGAAGCATCGTTGTTATATCGCATCCGGCATTCGGCTGCCCACATTATGGCGCAGGCAGTACTGGAAAAATTTCCCGAGGGCAAGGTAGCCATCGGACCAGCGATCGAAGATGGTTTTTACTACGATTTCGATCTCCCCAGGGCGCTCACTCCTGAGGATTTGGAAAGCATCGAAAAACGCATGCGCGGCATCATCCAGTCCGGCGTGAATTTCGAGAAAAAGGTTATCAGCGCGGACGAGGCGAAAAAGCTGTTTCATGACCAACCGTTCAAGATTGAACTGATCGAAGGGCTGGAATCCGGCCAGTTGGACGATGACGGTAATCCGATAACTGAAAAACCCGAGATCTCCATTTATTCGCAGGGTGGATTCACCGACCTGTGCCGTGGACCGCATGTGGAAAGTTCACGCCAGATCAACCCATCCGCCATCAAGCTGATGAATGTGGCGGGTGCGTACTGGCGCGGTGATGAGAAGCGCCCCATGCTGCAGCGTATCTACGGCACCGCCTGGAGCAAGCCTGATGAACTCAAGGATTACCTGTGGCGGCTGGAAGAGGCGAAAAAACGTGACCACCGCAAGATCGGGCAGGAGCTCGACCTGTTCAGCATCAACGAGGAAGTCGGCGCGGGGCTGGTGCTGTGGCATCCCAAGGGTGCGCGCATCCGCAAGTTGATCGAGGATTTCTGGTCGGAGGAACACGTCAACAACGATTATGATTTTGTGTACACTCCGCATATTGGTAAAGCGCAGTTATGGGAGACCAGCGGTCACCTCGGCTTCTATAAAGACAACATGTACTCGCCGGTGGATATCGAGGGGCAGCAGTACTTCCTCAAGCCGATGAATTGCCCGTTCCATCTCCACATTTACAAGAGCTCGATGCGTTCCTACCGCGACCTGCCGATCCGCTATGCGGAAGAGGGCACCGTTTACCGCTATGAACGTAGCGGTGTGCTGCACGGGTTGATGCGCGTGCGCGGGTTTACCCAGGATGACGCCCATCACTTCTGCCGACCTGACCAGATGCCAGCAGAGATCGATTTTGTGCTCGATTTTAGCCTTCACATTCTGCGCAGTTTCGGATTCAGCGAAATTCACGCTTATCTCAGCACCCGGCCGGAGAAATCCGTTGGTGATCCTGCCATGTGGGAAGACGCCGAAACCGCGCTCCAGGAATCGCTTGACCGCTCCGGGCTCGAATACGACGTGGACAGGGGCGGCGGTGCGTTCTATGGTCCGAAGATCGACCTGAAGGTCAAGGACGCCATCGGCAGGGAGTGGCAGCTCTCGACCATCCAGTTCGATTTCAACGAGCCGGAGCGCTTCGATC
>DIWL01000061.1 GCA_002428455.1 Anaerolineaceae bacterium UBA6107
ATCCAGTTGCCTCCTCAATCCGCAAGGCTGCTGCAGGAAAATCTTCCGGTCATGCAGCAGATTGGTTTCCAACTCGAAGAATTCGGGGTGAACACGTTCCGACTGGTTGCCATTCCAGCTGTATTTGCCCAGAAGGATCCTCAGGCTGCTATTAGAAGCGTTGTTGAAGACTTCGAAGAGGATGAGACTCCCTTGCAGGGCTTGCTGGAGGAAAAGCTGATTGCCAGGATTTGTAAACGGATGGCTGTAAAAGGCGGAGCGGTCCTCTCTGCCGAAGAACAACAGGCTTTGCTGCGTGATCTTGAATCGTGTTCTGCTCCACGAACCTGTCCGCACGGCAGGCCAACCATGATCCACTTATCGGTTGATCTGTTGGAGCGGCAATTTGGACGGCGTGGTGCGCGTTCCAACTGATCATTTAGTTTTCTAAATCTGAAATCAACTCGACAATACCTGGCAGGACTTCTGCCGCATCTTCATGGATGACCACATCCGCGTGTTTATCCATGAACGTGGGGGAATAATTGAGGATGATGATCCGGCCACCGTTTCGGTAAGTGTCATAAGGCAGCGAAGAAGCTGGTATTACCTCAAGTGATGAACCAATAACAAACATAAGATCTGCGCGGCTGACCTCATCGCTGGCTTGTTGCCAGGCTTTCATTGGCAGCGGTTCTTCGTACAAGGTAATATCCGGTTTCATGATCGTGCCGCAATGCGTGCAATAGGGTATTTGCCCGGAAATGATCTCCTCGATGATGCCAGCGGGGTCGCTGGCAGGCTTTTGGCAGGAAGGGCAATGAAATTGTTCCATTGATCCATGCAATTCGATCACATATCCAGAGCCAGCCTTCTGGTGCAGATTATCGATGTTCTGTGTAATGACCGATTTTACCCGGCCTAGTTGTTCAAGTCGGGAGATCGCAAGATGGGCAGGATTGGGTACCGCCTGTTTGGAAGCCTGGAGCAATGGTTTTAACCAGCGGAAGAAACGGTCAGGATGATACCTGAAAGCGGTCAGCGAAGCGAAGAGCATCGGGTCGCTTTTTTGCCATAAACCTGTACCCGGGCTGCGAAAATCCGGTATACCGGAGGGGGTTGAGATCCCTGCTCCGGTAAAAACAATCGCGTGATGGGATTCCTGAATTAACTTTGCTGCAATTTGAAAACAATCATCGCTAGAATCAGTCATACTCCGACTCTTGCGGTAATCATCTTACTCAATTCAAAGATCTGTTGTGCATACAAACCGTCTGGCTGGATCTTGATCAACGGTAAGTATTTCTGGTTTGCCTGGAAGATTTGTTCAGGGACCGGCGGAAACATGACCCGGACAGGGTTACCAGGAAGCATTTTGGAAACCTGTTCTGCTGTCAATAATAGATCAGAACGGATGTGGTTGTACAAGACCACATCAATGTTGCGGGTGGTTTTTGCCGGCTCGAATTGGATATTGCCCAGTAAACGCCGTGTACGCAAGACAGTCGCCGGAAAACCATCGGTTAACACCAATAACTGGTTGCAAACCGAGCAGATTTCATCAAAACCGGGCAGGTAAGGATCACCAATATCCAGCACGATCAATGGATTGTCGTTGCTCAAGGTTTCGATCAGTTTTAAGGTTTTTTCTGCCGATTCCGAGAATAGGATCTGGCGGGTTTTGTTGGAAGCCATTAGCAGGCGGACACCGAAGGATGTATGCACAGCATGCTTGTCTACGACCTCGCTGGTGATCTCATTTGTTGATAGTGCGAGTAATTTTTCAAGGCTATGTGAATCTGCGATGTCCAGTTCCACCCCCCAGGAACCCATACCGGGTTTCAATTCGACGGCAAAGGATTCCTCTTTTGTAATCGCGTTAATTCCAATGGCCAGGTTAAGCGCCAGCGTTGAAACCCCCAATCCACCTTTGCAACCTGTGACACCGATAATAAAACCATTCCTTTTCTCTGGGATGGCCGGCAAAGGTTTAGTGGATCTTGCCAGAAGAGATTTCACATGGGCGCTTAGTTCCGCTGGATGGACCGGTTTGGTCAGGTAATCATCTGCACCGGCATCATACCCGGCCACCTTGTCATCCACCTGGCTTTTGGCTGTGAACATGAGGATCGGGATCTGGGCTGTGGCAGGGTCATTGCGGATCTCACGTGCAACTCGGTATCCATCCACAATGGGCATCATGATGTCCAAAACGATTAGATCCGGGAGTTCTTTCTTGGCCATGGAAATCGCCAATTCACCAGTATTTGCTGCTGATATTACAAACCCCTGGCGCTGGAGCATCACTCCGATAAGGCGCAACGTTTCTAGGTCATCATCAACGATGAGGATCTTTTCTGGCATGCCAGCCTCCCTTCTCAATTATTGTCAGTCTAGCATAATCTACTATCCAGTTCAAGTAGTTTATCAAAGCAACATGATGCAATTTGTGAATGCTATAATGACAATATGTTGAGTGAAGAATTCTCTTCCACACTAAGGAATGATTGCGGTCTGAACATGGAAAAAAGCCTGTTAATTGGTTTTTCTGGCGGACCGGATTCTTTATGTTTACTGTATTTGCTACTGGAGAGTGGTGCCAGGGTTCATGCAGCTCATCTTGACCACGGCCTGCGGGATTCATCCACCGGGGAAGCCGCACAAGCACAGCAATTATGTCAAAGGCTGGGTGTTCCATGCGCAGTACAAAGGAAGGATGTGGCGGGTTACGCGGCAGCACATCACATTTCGATTGAAGAAAGTGCGCGCATTTTGCGTTACCGGTTCCTTTTTGACGAAGCCGAACGTAATCACGACCAGGCAGTGCTTGTTGGGCACAACGCAGACGACCAGGTGGAAACTATCCTGATGCACATGATGCGCGGATCAGGATCAAGCGGACTGGTGGGAATACGCCGCATCCTTCTACCGAACCCGTGGAGTGATGTCATTCCTCTCGTCCGGCCGTTGTTGAATATCAGCCGCGTGGATATTACCCAATTTTTACACGAGCGTCATCTCCAGCCGGTTATAGATGCTTCGAACACGGACACCCTTTACTTCCGCAACCGCATTCGCCAGGAATTGCTGCCCATCCTCGAAACCTACAATCCGCAAATCCGCCGACGCCTGACGCACATGGCCAGTGTGATCGCGGCTGAAGATGACTACCTGTCTATGGAAGTGAATACGGACTGGTGTAAAGCAGTACTGGAAGAGGGAGAGAAATACCTGGTTTTCGGGCGCAGTTTTACTGCATCGCTGCATCCGGCGCTATTACGGCGCATATTGCGCCGTGCGATCAGCAGGATGGATAGCACGCTGCGGGACATCGACTACAATGTAATCGACCGAGCGGCGGAATTTTGTTCACAACCTTCGCGAATGAACCGGGTCGACCTGTTGGCAGGTATCGAACTATTCAGTTACTCAAAAGATCGCCTGGTGATGGCACGGGTGAACGACCCAATCCATCAGATCTGGCCACAACTGACAGGTGGTGGGGATTCAGAGATTCTTGTCCCGGGAGAGCTGTTGATCAGTGACCACTGGAAGATCTCCACATCGATACAAACGGACTATCAACCAACACCGGACCGGATGATCGCCCAGGTGGATAAACGAAAGTTGAAAGGTTCGCCGCTACTCAGTCGGGTAAAACCGGGTGATCGGTTTGCACCTTACGGATATGCCGGAAATATTAAGAAGGTGGGTGATTTCTGGACAGGTGAGGGATTACCTGTTCGCGCCAGGCAAAACTGGCCATTGGTGAGAGCTGGCGGTGAGATCATTTGGATACCGGGTTTCCGCATTGCGGATACCGTGCAAGTTGACAGTACCACCACAGAGATCGTCCGTTTTGATTTGATAAAAAAATAACCGTCAGATTAATTCTGCCGGTTATTGTAGTCGATGCTTGTGTTTATTCACCAGCCAGTTGACGCAATTTCATGCTCACCTCGCGCCATTGAATCTTTGAAACACCCATTTTCTGACGCAGTGCGTCTTTATCCATTCCGGACCGCCAGTCATTCAACGCGCTTGTCCAGCGGCACATATCAAAGGAGAGATGTTTGTTGATTCCAGCGGCGCTGCTGATATCTTCAAGTATGTACTCGAGCCTGCGTGGTGACCATGGAAAGACCTGGTCGACAGGCTTGTATTGTGAGAGATATTCCTTGTAGGTTTCAACCCAATCCGTATCCAGCGAAATATTACGTTCCTTGTACCGGCTACCACTGGCAGAGTAGCGCACGAAGAGGCGTGGGCTTTTTGGGCTATCCAGATCGATGTGATTCAGGTTCAAGGCGAGACATTCGCCTTTCTTAATTCCTGTGAGCAGGAGCAGGCTAAGCAAAGTGTATGGGCGCGCATCCTGCTTGGTGCCGCTGCGCAGGTTTCGCGCCGCTTCCAGAACCCGCTGCTCCTCCTCAGGTGTCAAGACTAGGGGGAGGGGACTAATGACCGATTTTTGTACTACTTTTTCGGACGGGTCGGTTGGGATACGGCCGGATTGAGTCAGCCAGCGAAAGAAAGATTTGATGGAGGTGATGCGCCGTGATAGACTCTTGGGGCTGCAGGGCACATTACGTTCATGCTGCAACCAGTCCAGGAATCGGTTGATGTCGTTGGTTGTGATATTCCCGATGGTTGTGTCGGGTGAAAAATAACCTGCAAAGAGATTCAGGTCTCCGAGAAAGGCTTTGATGGTAAATTGCGAACGACCCTGATCGCGTAGAAAGATTTCCCACGAGCGGATCGCCGGTTGAAAAGTGGTATCAGCAGTGATGTGAATTTCAGGAAAAGCGTCCATGAATTCCTTCTTTCGAATTAGGTTTCGTGTAGCCTTATAATTGAGTGTACAGTTATTCCTTGACTTTGTCAACCATTAATTTTTAGCTTTATTTTTAGCTTTAAGGATAAATTGCCTGGCGGATGATCTTTGCGATAGCTTCATTATCCGGGATAACGACCATCGCGCCAGTTTCAGGTACTGTGTAGTGGGTAATGTCATCTTCGGAGATCGCGTAACGCTGCAACGTCTCAGGTTCGTTTATGATTTTGGTGGCGAGGGGGAGCATCCTGACGATCAATTCGAGGGAAACATCTGTTTCAACACTATCCTGGAAGAGCTGGTAAAGTTCACCGGCGCGACCGACGGCGTTCAAGCTCATTGATTTTTGAAGGATGGCTTTGATGACCTCCTGTGCGCGGCGTGTGCGATCAAAATCACTGGTGGAGTAGCGGGAACGCACATACCACAGTGCGGTTTGTCCGTCCATTGTTGTGCGACCCGCAGGGACGTAACACATTTTGTTAAAAGCCTGTGGCAGATCACAACGGTCATACAATTCATAAGCGGCGTTCACTGTAATACCGCCCAGGGTGTCAATAATGCCTATAAAACCGGCGAAGTTGGTGATCATGTAATGATCCACGGGAGCATCAAAGTTATAGCTGAAGGTCTCCTGCGTTAACTCAAAACCGCCATATGCCTGGGAGGTGTTGATGCGCTCATAACCGATACCCGGGATGTCCACGTACAGGTCCCGGGGGAAAGAAGTTAGAGAGGCGACCCCCTGTTCGGGCATCAGGGATAAGAGCATGATCACGTCTGTTCGGGAACCCATCCCCGGACGCCAGTCAGAACCCAGCAGCAGGATGTTGACCTGTCCATCAGGTCTTTCGAGTCCGAGTTCGATGATTCCACTGGGAGTGGGAGTAAAAATTGCACCTGAGGGAGTACCCGTAGTAATCACCGGACCGTTACCTGTGGTTATGGGTTGGAATGGGGTGGGTGTGTGGGGGTACTTGCCTTCCAAGTTCAACACTAAATCGTTTAAGGGAATTGGTGTGCGAATTCCAGTTGCATTTGATGCAATTGAACAACCTGATAAGATGAATAACATCAAGAAGGCAAGTATGCAGATCCTTTTACACATGCACACAATTGTACTCCCTTTGATACTCGGCAGGTCGCGAAGGTAAACCATCGTTGAAACCATCGTTGAAACCATCGTTGAAAGGTTGACATTCTTTCAGAGTCTGATAGAATATGCGCTGACAAGCCGAAGTGGCGGAATTGGCAGACGCGCTACGTTCAGGGCGTAGTGAGCATTACGCTCGTGAGGGTTCAAATCCCTCCTCCGGCACCAGCAGACCCGCAGATTTCTGCGGGTTTTTTCTTGTCTCAGTTCTGGGAATGGGGTAATATTAACAAAATGAAGAACTTCTTTGGCAAACTAAAAACCGTTTTTGATCCCAAAAAGCTGGGATTGATCGTTCTGGCGGTGGTACTGTTCTTCCTGGTGATGGATCTGAACTCCCGGTTGAATGAGTTATCCAGGTTAACTGCTCAGCGTGATGAAGCGGCAACGGTTGTCGCTAATCTTGAGAGTACTTTACAGGTGTTGCAGACGAGTCAGGCATACGCCGGCTCTATTGGTGCAGTGGAGGAGTGGGCTTACAACGAAGGTCACATGGTTCGACCTGGTGAGCAGTTGGTCATCCCGATATCTCCACCCGGGACAACACCTGAGCCGGTGATCGTTCCCACACCCACGGTTGAGCCGGTGGAAAACTGGGAGATCTGGCTGGCGCTAATCCTTGGTGAATAAACTTCCGCACAGGCGGGAGTTTTCATTTCAAACGATGGATAGCCAGCATAGTTAGATCATCTGATGGTGGTTCACCTTTACGAAAAACGTTGATCAGGTCTTCGAGGCTTTGTAGTAGTTCGGATGCTGAGCCGTACAAATTTTCTTGCAGGGCATTGATCAGGCGAGTTTCAGAGAATTGTTCACCGGACGATGAGAAGGCTTCAGTAACACCATCCGTGTAAAGCAATAAGGTGTCCCTTTCTTCCATCTGTAGCTTATGACAGACATATTTTGCATTTTCAATCACGCCCATCGCAATTCCTCCCTTAGCGAGTTTTTCAATTCGCCGGGTGTCTCCCCTGAAAAGCAACGGTAAATTGTGACCGGCATTCGCGTATTCAAATAAACCTGTTTTCGGATCGAGCAGGCCGAAGATACCTGTTACGAACATCCCGTTCTGAGATTCCTCAAATAATAACTCATTTACCCGGTCAAGCACTTCAGCGGGTGAGGTAATGGACTGCGATGTAGCACGGATCAATGTGCGCGTCACTGTCATATATAAGGCTGCAGGCATGCCCTTGTCTGATACGTCTGCAATGGCAAAAGCGATGCGGTTATCCCTGGTAGGAAATGCATCGTAAAAATCTCCACCCACCTCGCGGGCTGTTCGCCAACGAAGATCAAAATCCCAGCCGTCAACCCCGGGAATGGATTGCGGAAGGAATGTCTTTTGAATCTGACGGGCAAGCTGAAATTCACGTTCAACCCGTTCCCGGCCGACCATTTCTTCCTTGAGTCTTTCGTTCTGGATGGCGAGGGTTGTTTGCTGTGCAACACCCTTGATCAATTCGATCCGTTTCTGGTGATAAGCCGCCTTGATGTTGATTTCGCGTGTGAGCATCACCCCGTACTTCTCTCCTTTGATGCTCAATGGAAATGCCAACAGCCAGTTGGAATTTTCCGGTGGCAGTTTTAAGGAATCTTTGGTGCAGTCCAACTTTCGCCATCGATCCACCGGTGTTTCAGGGTCATCGAACTGGCAGCCTGTCATGTTATCGTTCTCGATAACTCCATCCAGCAATGAGAATTCACCCTGCGAATAAGTATGCTTCAATATCTCTTCCTGCTCTGCATGCGTAGGTGCAACTGCTTTAATCGGCAGGTATCTCAGGTTGTTCTTTTCCCACTCGTAGATGACACAGGTGTCAACACCAACAAGAATAGGCATCAGCTGCACGATCGTATCAAGGATGTCCTCAAGTTTGTTCTGGCTTACCACTGCCTGGGCCACCTGCAACAATACCGCTGTGATATAGGCTTCCTCCTGGCGGTTTTCCAGCAGGCTGATATTCTCCAAGCCAACCGCTGTTTGTTGCGCAATGCCCTGCAGGATGGCCAGGGTTTGATCGTTGAAACGGTTGACCATCCCTAAATCGTTTTTACTATAATGCGCTACAAGAAATGCACCGCGTAATTCTCCATGCGCGATCAACGGTAGTAAAACCAGCGTGGTCCTTTTTTCTGAGAAGGGTAAAGACTTTAATCCCAGTTCCATTTTCGGGTCAGTGATGAATACAGGTGCAAGCGTGGCTGTTAATTTCAGAAATCCAATGGCATCTGTATCCAAAACCACCATCTCATGCTCGGAGGGTTGAAAACCATACCAGTTCTTTAACTCATAGGAATCGCCGTCCTGGCGGATGAGATAGAGTCCACACTGTTCTACTCCTACAAGCAGAGGAGTGAGCCGAACCATGGTCGAAAGTAGGGAATCGAGGCTGTTGATGGATTGCATAGCTTCAGCAACCTGGAGAAGGACGGTGGATGACCAGGCTTCTTCCTGGGCGCTTGAATATAAGCGTGCATTCTGGATGGCAACAGCTGCATAACTTGATAAAGTGGTAGCGATGGCAGCAGCTTCAGAACCATACCGACCTTCCTTGCGATGAGCAAGTGTCAACACGCCGAGGATCTCATCACCAGAACGCAGCGGGACTGCCAGTGAGGAGTAATTTGGTTTAAATTTTCGGGCCGCCCCCAGCGGGCCATACGGGTCTTCTGGTTTACGGATCGTGTACTGCTCGTTGTTGATGCCGATGTTCAGAAATGTTCGCACACTTAACGACCCCTGTGTCGATTCAATGACTTTGTTACGTGACACTCCACGCACAGCAGCGAGATGCAGTGGCCTTTCGTCTATTGGGATACTAACATCATCGTCCAATAGCCAAATTGACGAAGCATCACAAGGAAGGTTGGTCTCAAGGGCTGAGAGAACCCGATCCAGCATGTCCGGCAAGGCCAGATTCGAGTTAAGAAGACCGGCGATGTCTCTAAAACTATCAGCCACACGCCGACGCCACTTTTCCGTGCGGAATAAGGATGCGTTGCGGATCGACTGTGCAATACCAGATGCCAGACTTTCAAAGAGCTTTAAATCAGATTGTGTGAAGTGTTGCACCTGATCGGATTGCAGGTCTAAAACACCCAATACATCATCCCCAAACCGCAGCGGTACAGTTAATTCCGACTTTACTTTCTGCGGGAAGTATTTTGAAGGCAGATAAAGCGGTTCCTGTGATACGTCATTCACTCGCAGGGTTTGCCCCGTCCGAGCGACGTGGGGGATGATCCCGATTGAAGCGTCAAGGTCAAAGGCAAAAGAATTGGGTTTTAATTTACGTGCGTGCGATCCGGTTCCGGCTTCAAAGATCACTTTCCGGCGATTGGAATGCACGGTGAAAATGTGCACAAAAGGTATGGAAAAACGTTTTTCGATGACGTTCACGACTTCTTTGAACAGATCGTCCAAATCCAGGATCGAGCTGATGGCGGTGCTGATTTCCGCCACTGCTGTCATCTGTATGGCGCGTTGTTCGAGAGAGTTAAACAATCGGGCTGTCTCCACTGCCAACGCGATTGAGTCTGCCAGAGACCGCAAAACAAGCATGTCATTCTCATGAAAGCTGCCAGGCTGGGTGCTTTGAATATCCAACACTCCCAGGATACGTTTATCTACCTTGAGAGGCAGAACGACCTCAGCACGTGTATCCGGTAAAGCTTTTACAGGCATGTAAAGCGGTTCCTGCATCACATCTTTGATGACGAATTCCTGTCCACTTTGCGCGGATGTGTAAACCAGGCCTTTTTCATAATCCAGGTCTGCCAAGGGATTTTTTTGTTGCGGTTCGCATTTTAAAGAACTTGCCCGGAATTTCAGCTTTGCGGTGGTTTCATCAATTGTAAAAATTCCCACGTGATAATAGTCAAAAGTACACTGGATCAGGTTGGTAACACGTACACAGAGTTCGTCCAGATTAAGCACGTTTGCGATTTGTGAGGTGACTGACCGGACCAATGCGATCTGGTCGTAGCGCCAGTTCTTTAACGCGGACTGGCGATTGACCTGCATGGCAAGGGCAGTCACTGCAGTCAGGTAATTCAGTTCGGCAATTTCCGGGGTAGAGAATGGATACTCAAATGGTCTGAACGCGTGCAACACACCTAGCAGGTTTCCTTGCGTGGTAACCGGAAGAGTAATCGCATCAGGTGACGCTGTTTTACAAACCCTGTTCTTTCTCGTCTGGACCGGTCTTTTTGTCTCAAAGCACTTTTCAACAATGGCTGGTGCCGTATCGGTAGGAATAGTTTTTACCGGGGGTTCACCGGGTAAAGGGTAAAAAGGCTCAGCCAGCCATAGTTTTGCTTCACAATCCAACTTTTTCCGGATGTGTACAGCAAGAGCATTGCATAAACTCAACGAATCTGGTTGTTTTACCAGGTTTTCGCCAAGCGTGAGCAGATCATTCCAGAGGGTTGAAAGCTCCGCAGGATGGGGGTCCATTTATTTTTTTCTTTTTATCAAAGTCAATCTGTTTTGTTTCTCGGAAAACTCGAAATGGACAACATCAGTGAGTTGGCACATTAAGAAATAACCCAGCCCATGGTTTTTCCGGTTCTTCAGTTGCACATTCAGATCGGGCGCTGCCACACAAGAAGGGTCAAAAGGCTGACCATAGTCCTCAAGGATGACCTCGATCCCATCCGCAATGGGAGTGCAAATACAAAATATATCGCCAATGCCTTCTCCCCCATAGGCATGTTCAATAATATTGGAAACAGCCTCATCTACAGCTGTTTCCAATTCAAAGTTCTCTTTGTCGGAAAGTCCGGCTTCTTTGCCTTCCAGCCTGATAAATTCTGAAATGTCCGCCAGGCTTTCAAAGTTGCCGGGAAAGATGCGCGATCCCATCTACGCTCTGATCAGAAAGACGCCACTGCCGAAAGTACATCATCGTAAATTTTGAAGATCGATGTAAACCCAGCCAGGTCAAAAACGGAGTGTATGTTTTCAGGCAAACTGGAGAGCAGCAAATCACCCCGGTTGTATCTGCGGCAATTTTTTAATGTGGCGATCAGAACGCGTAGTCCGGCACTGGAAATAAAACTGACATCAGCGAAATCCATCACGAGTTTATAGCGACCCTGGTCATTAATCTTGGCGATTGCTTCGGCCAGTTGAGGTGAGGTAGCGCTGTCAATTCTACCTGTCACCTTTATCACATCACAATGCTTGAATTGGGAAGTTGTAATCTCCATTTTCCTCTCCGCGTGTAACTATGAACTTATCCGTTTTGATTATTATATCATGGGCGTTTTCATGGATATTTTGTTCGTAAATTAACCCAGTAAATTGTGGTATCATGAAAAAAATCGCTCAATTATTGAGCCCATAAATAAACCAATTCTACAGATTCGATTTTCTTAAACATAATAGGACTAACATGGAACAAAAAGATAATCCTCAAGATGTGATCAACAAATATGCCAAAAGGCAGCGTTTTATGCCTTACATCCTTGGTGGACTGGCTGGAATACTTGCCCTGGTAGGGATCCTGCTGATCATCAGTGCAGCGACAGGAGGAGGGAACTTATTCAAATCCGTCTTCGCGACTAAAACTCCAACACCCACAGCGACCTTTACCCCAACTGCTACGGTTCCTTCGCCCACACCCACCATTACTCCGACGGAAACATTGACACCGACCCCGACACTAACCGCCACCGCGACCGGTCCGCAGTATTACACCGTTCTGCAAAATGATGACTGTTGGTCTTTGGCCTCGGCTTTTGAAGTGGATTTGCTTGTTCTCCTGGCCATCAATAATTTTGCACCGGGCACCTGTCCGATCCAACCGGGCATGCAGATCCTTATCCCGGCACCCGGCCAGGCATTACCCACGCCAACCCCGTTGCCTACCGGTCTTCCGCGTGGTTATGAGATTGATTACATGATCCTCTCTGGTGAAACCCTGGCTGACCTGGCCACACGCTTCAACAGCACGGTCGAAGATATCATGGATGTCAACAACATAGAGGATGAGAATACCATTTTTGCCGGTCAGGTGATCAAGATCCGCATTAACCTGGTAACCCCAACCCCGACTGTTGCTCCCACGAGTACTTTGGCTGGTGTTCTCGTTACTCCCCCGTCGACTGCCACACCGGCGGTGACAGCTACTCCCTGATCGTTGCAGGAAAACGTTTAAGGTCCCTCCCATAATTTTGGAGGGGATCTTTTTATTTACTGGTAATTCTTCTTAACGCCCAATTAGCAGTATATTGCAGCACGGGATCAGATTCAGTTGCGAGAAAATTCCTGATCGTTTCCAATGCGCGCATTTGGCCGGTGTTCCCTAAAAAGATCAAAATATTTCGCCTCAATCCGGTTAACCGGACGCGTGAAACCGGAGTGTTACCGAACCGCTCATTGAAGGCTGATTCATCCATAAATAGTATTGACACCATCTGATCCAAAGTCAGCAATTTGCTCGTTTCTTCGTTGTTCAGGTCCATGGGTGAAAAACGATTCCAGGGACATACTGACTGGCAGATATCGCATCCAAAAAGCTGGTTTGTAAACCTCTCCATGATCGCTTCAGGGATCAACTTTCGATTCTCAATGCTATGGTAACTGATGCAATCGTTGGCATCTATCGTGCGGTTGGGCAAAATGCACCCGGTGGGGCAGGCCTCAATACACCTGCGGCATGTTCCGCAGTAATCAATATCAAGCGGCGTATCAGGATTTAACAGAATTTCCGTAAAAACCTCAGCCAATAAGAAAGAGGAACCCCATTTAGGTGAGATCAGGCATCCGTTTTTGCCAATCCAGCCGAGTCCTGCCCGGTGCGCTAATTCGCGTTCAAGGATCGGGGCACTGTCCGTGAATACCCGCGGGAGAGTCTTCATATTGAACGATTCGACCAGAAAATCGATCAACGGTTGTAATAACCTTGGAATCCGCAGATGATAATCCTCTCCTGCGGCGTAACCAGAGATAAGTCCCCGATCATTGTGCTCAATTTGACCGGTTGAGGGCAAGTTGTATGGAAAACCGAGTACGATAATCGATCCGAGACCGGGAAATAGGCGTACTGGATCCTGCCGCATTTCTTTGTGATACGCGGACTCCAGGTAAGCCATCCCGGCGTGATGATGCCTCGCAAGCCATTCAAGATATTGGGTGTAACTCTCAGGTGGATCTGGGGAGGTAATTCGGCATAAAGGAAAGCCAAGGCTGGCAGCCCTGGCTTTTATCTCATTTTCTATGGATCTTTTTTGCATGATCAATGCTTCATGTTTAGGATGGATCTGCGGTCGGTTCTTCAGTCGGCTCTTCTGTTGTTTCTTCTGTCGGTGTCACAACGGTTGGTGTTGCAGTTTTTGGTTTTTTGGTGGCTGTTGGCACAGGGGTAGCCGTCAGGCCTGGTATGGTGGGGGTGGGAGTGCCAACCTTGATCGTAATACTCACCACATCACCAAAGTAATAACCGTCAACGCTGAGCAACTTCCAGTAACTGCTGTAAACACCCGGTTCCAATGGAGCTGTGAAGATTACGCTCACGTCTCCATATTCGCCTGGTGCCACATTTTTAGCGAGTTTGAAAGTTAGTGCGCTGTCTTTACCCATCAAATTGCCTTCAAGATACTGGATGGCATAATCGGTTGTCCAGGTGGTCTTCCCGATATTTTGAAAACGCCACGTTTTTGTAAATTGTTCTCCAGCTTTCAGGGTTGAACCATCTGGGATGGTCACGTCTGAAACAAAATTCGCGTCATCATCTGAAGTGCCGCTCGGTTGAGAAGGGATCACAACCAACGTTGAGGTGGCTGCTGCTCCTTCAGGAGTGTTCGTCGGTGCAGCGGGTGTTATAGTCAGCGTCTCAGTGGGTGCAACGGGAGTGTTGGTATTCGTAGGGATGATCGGAGCTGATTGAGTCAATTGAGCCTGTACGGTTGCTGCGATCTCAGTCATTTTCTGGTTCGGGTCAGCTGTCGCTTTCGCACCGCATGCTGAGAGCAACAGGGCACTTATCAGTATGGAAAATATGATCAACTTGCTGTTTATCTGTTTCATTATCTTGCTTCCTCCAGGATACTAACGTACCCGCCCAATTGTCAGTCAAGTTTGAGAGGTTGTCAAGTATCGCTTTGAGGAATGGTTCAGGTTTAGTTCAGAAAATCAGTATTCAAGTTACCGGGTGGAACCCCTCTGACGAACCCTTTTGTGCCTTCAAAGTTCACATAATTAACGGTACCCGGGTTGATCTCGATGATGGACGTGTAATGTTTATAGTTGTACCACATGGAAACCTGGTAGGATCCTGCAGGCAAATCGCTTAGGACATAATTCTCTTTGTAATAAGGATCATGTACATGGTAGATGAGAACATCCGGATCATAGGTGCTGATCACCCAATCCCTGCCGCTTTCCAGGGAAGTCAGGATGAACTTCCACCCATTCAATGGGTAGCCTGATTGATTGGTGATCCTGCCTGCCAGTACGCCATGTTCCAACGGAGGAGTTAACCACAATTCGGGGTTTTGGTTAAATTGCCCCTCGTTGGTGAGGATCCGTACTTCATAGTGTAAATGTGGACCGCTGGTATTTCCGGTCAATCCCACTGAGCCAATAACCTGGCCGGTCTCCACCTCGTCGCCGACCTTTACAAGTGTTTTTTCCAAATGTGTGTATACAGTGTAGATCGTCTGACCCTCATAATTATCTCTGTGTTTGATCTTGATTGCGATCCCATAAGGGTCTTTCTTATTCCCTGCTCCATACAGCAGCCCGTATCCGGCAAATACTACCTTGCCTTCACCCGATGCCATTACTGGTGAGCCTTCCACTGCGGGGATGTCCAGGCCTTTGTGCAAGGTTCCAAATTCCTTCACCCGGTATCCATAACGGTAATCGGCAGTTGTCCAAAAAATATAATCGAATTTGATCGGATATTCCAATAGAAAATGATCGTGCGGGGAGAGGGCTAATGGGGCATCATAATGCAACACGCGATCGTAAGTGCTGTTACCTTCTCCGGTCACATCTGGTTGTGAATCAAGTGGAATGGGCGCATTCTTCTGACCAATCTCCCTGGTTTCTGGTGACCTGGCAAATACCATTTTGTTGGATAGCGCCATGGTCAATGCCACAGTAAGTAACACGATTGCGAATTTTGCACTGGTGAACTTTTGGTATGATTTCATGGCCACAGACTCTCGATCGTCTCAGTCGGAAATCGTTCACTCATGGCTTCCCTCCAGGAAAGTCCGTCACTGTGAACGAATAGGTTCAATTGTGTGGACGGGAAATAACTTCTCCAATTGGACTCAGCCGGTATTCGATCCCAGCCGAACCGCATGGCAAATGCTGTGAAATCCAACCAGTAACCCCCCGGAGGCGCACTGTTTCTACCACCATTCTCAAATGCTGCATTATCACCATTGGATCGGGAATTGAAGTCCCATACTGACATCTTTATCGGTGCACCGCAAGTGCCGTCCTGTTCCCGGCATTTCAACCACACACGCCAGTACGTCCGACCGTTGAAATCTTCACGGCTAACCACCAGCCAGCCGGCATCCAGCGGGGCCAGGTTGACGGCTATTGCTCTGCCGGTGTAAAGCCAGTTCAGGTTGGATTCTGCTTGCGGTTCGTTTGGCAGGGAGAGCGATGCATTTTCCAGTATTCCCAGGAAATCCCAACCCAGCTCATTTTCCAGTACGCTGCGCATGCTGGCAAAGTTGCTGTTGACCGAGTCTGAAAGGTACGGCTCAGGGGCGTCGACACCCTCCAGGTATACCCGATCTAGTAAACCAGTGGTTGTATCTACAACTTCCGGTTCCATTAACGCTGCAGGTGCAGGAAGATCAATTGTGTCCAGGTATTTTCCCATGTTTTCAACAAATCTGCCCGATTGCCAGGTCAATGCCGTGACCCGGTCTGGCAGTTGAATCGAAGGAAAGAGCGCACGAGTGGGATCTTTGCGATATGAAACGAGTTCATAACCATTAGGGGTCTGCAAAACCGCCACCACACCCTGATTATTTGTTCCCCAGGTTGGCATGGATCCGGTGCCTATCGTTACCGGTCGTGAACCTTCAACTGATCGATCTAGTTTTTCGATTACTGCCATGTCCGAGGTTTTTTGCCATAGGAGTGTTGTACCATCAGATGACCAACGTGGGTGAGTATAGTCAGCTTCGTCAGATGATTTCAAGGTGGTCAGGCGGTCAGTAGAGGCATCCAAGTTGGCGAGCCAGATCTCCTGGTGTCCGTTGCGATCAGATACAAATGCGATCTCCCTGCCACCGGGTGCCCACGCCGGGTCAAAATTATTCCCCAGCCCATCGGTCAATGGCACTGCTGGACTGGAAAAGTCGCTAACAGATTGTAGAAAAATATCCAATTTTCCATCCGACACGCTCTCGTATGCCAGCCATTGTCCATCAGGCGACCAGCTGGGAGCGCAGGCGTATGCTTCACTATTCGTTACCTGGAACATGGAATTGTCAACCAGGTTCAGAATGGCAACGTTCCATTTTCCTGAACTGGTGTCGCAATAAGCGATTTGGGTGCCGTCAGGGTTGATGGCGGGATCGTTGAAATCAAAGTCACCTGTGGTGATCCTCGTTAACGGAAGATAGACCGGATGATAGGCAAAAAGATGCTGGTACCTGCCATCTCCCATCGCAAGAACCATTATTCCGGAAGCCACTTCCTGACCCGGGTCATTATCGCCAGGGATAAGAGTCGTTGCAGGAGTTGGCGGCAGTAAGGTGGGGAGGGGATTGGCCGGTGTTGGAACTGGTTGATAATTGACAGTAGTTTCAGCAGTTGGCTCAATTGTGGGATTGGTGGTATTGGCGCAACCAGAAATGAACCCTGCCGTTAATTGCAAAGAAATCTGTAATGTAAACAGCCGGACAATCCAGCCTCGTGTTTGCTTCATTGATAATCCTGATGGTCTAATTGGGAGCGAGTTGCTTCAGGACTGATCTTCCCATAATCGGGCAGGATCAATCGCTTGAAATCTCCCTGATGTAGACCAGATGCAATAATTGTACCTTTCTTCCGTTGTTACATCCGGCTGGTACGTTCCAAAAGTGTTAAATTGCGTTGCAGAGGGTCCAATCCTGATCTCGAGGTGCAGATGCTCTGCAACGGAGTTGCCTGTGATCCCCACAGAGCCAACCGTTTGACCACAAGTAACCATATCTCCGACCTCAAACGGAGGTTTGTCCTTCAGGTGAGAATATAGCGAGTAAACTGATCGGTGTTGCACATCCATCTGGATGGGTGGCGAGTTTTCGAAAAGGGGATTCTGTGCGCAGGGATCGAATAAGGCGATATTTTCCGCAGGAATGGGGGTTGGAAGTACGCCAGGGGGGAGAATGCCATCGGGGAGCATTTCCATAGGGGTTTCGATCAGGATCATGTGTCCGTAGGGGAAGCGGTCATCTACGACCATCACCACTTTTCCAGGGAGTATGGCTTGCACGGGATGACCGAGCATCGAAGTAAGTCCTTCGAAGGTAAAGAAAGCCAGGTCAACAGCCGGATGACCGTCATCCATGAAAGGAGACGGTGCTTTAAACGCTTGTGAGGTGATGCTGTGCAGATCTTTTAGCTCAATGCCTTGTAACGGGGAACAGATCGCGGTGATCTTTTCAAGTGTTGCGGTTAGGCTCGGCATCGTTGTAGGTGTCAAAGAAGGTGATGGTTCCGGTGATTGCGTCGGAGTTACAGTCTCCGTGGGGGTTACCTGGGTTACTGGTGCGGCTGTATTTTCAGATGATACAGGTGGCAGGGTTGTACCACAAGCTGCCATCATGGACGCCAGGATCGCGCTGATGCAAAACAGGGTGATATTTCCCCAATGTAATGCTTTTATGGAGGGAGTCGCTTCCTTGTGAATTTCTCTCAAGCGGTGCATGATCAATGTATAGATGGTTCAGGGTACGATCTTGCGCGCTTCCATATAAAAGCGTTTTTCATGCGCCTCACCCATCGAAAAGGTTTTGCGCGGCAGAGCGCCATCCAGTAATACCGTGCGGAATAACTCGTCTTTGGGCATGGCAGGAAGATAAATTCCCGAATTACCGGGCTGCCTGCCAAGTGTGAAAACCGCTTCATCACCATGCACGTAGTCGATCGAAGTCGCGTTGCCTTCTTTCACGTATCTATCCAGGATGGGTTGCAGGCTGCCGACCGCCAGATTGGCAATCGGATGGGTGATGATTCCCAATAACAACTCGTTTGCCTTGATCAGCCCGAAGCGGTGTGACCCTTTTACTTCCTTCTTCACATTCTTGATCAACTCATCCTGACTGTTTACTTTTTCTAATGTCAGGTTGCCGCCGAAGTGATCGTAAAGAACCTGCTTAACATCTAATTTGGTATTGAAAAGCACGCGATGAATGGGTTCAAACACCAATCCGTCATCGTGGATGTTCTCGATCTCTACCAGAGCGTATCGTGCCGGGTGGTCCATTCCAACCGTGGGCTTTAAGTCCTCCCAGATGGCCTTGGCTGTGGCCAGTGAGTGGTTGCCATCTCCAACAGCAAAGAGCAAAATTCCGTTGTTGGGGCTTACCTTGTACTTTGGATAGAACACATCCGGGCGGGATAGCAATTCCAGGTTGTGAATTACGCCATTTTCAAGCGTGTCATCGTCGACCAATCTTCCGGTGAGGTGACCGCTGTTCATCATCAGATCAAAATCATAAATAACGGGTAATCCCTCCTTTTTTTCCGAGATCGTACCGATTACCCGGTCCTTCGGATCATCGATCAACACCAGGATGTGAGGAAATTCCAACGGAGCGTCTTTGCGGATGCGTATACGGGGAGGGAGGCGGTCGAGAATCGTACCTTCGGTTGCTCTGACCAGGCTTTGTGAACCGCGTGAAAAGTCATACTTTTCAAGATCGAGGGCGAGCATTAACCCTCGGCGGGTTTTTCCGTCCACACTTCGCTCAACATAAATGATCCGGTTGACTGGCGAGAGAAGTCCGTCAGTAAGGTATTGGTGCATTCTTGAATTGATCGTGTGAACACGTTCCTGTTCCTCGGGTGTACCGAGCATTACTTCAGGCAGCGTGAGGTGCAGTGTGGATGGTGATTCACCCACAAGTTCAGCGACTTTTTCCCAGTATTCCGGTTGAGAGGTGAATTGATCACAAGCGATCACTGCCCATTTGGTTGGATTGATGTCTTTCACCGGAAGGTAGGTTGTGGGAATTTGTACACCGACTTGGGGAAAATTCTTCATTATTATATTCCTTTCTGAACCTATTTTACCATCAGGCAATTTATTAAAAAGNNTTACGAATGGTTACAAAACCTTACATGCTGTGCATGAAAGCAAGTCCCAGCGCACCGGGACCGACATGCGTTCCCAGCACAGGGTTGACAGTGCTCAATACAGTATCGGTCACCAGGGAGTTAGGAAAACGCTTTACCGCTTTTTCCAATAGAGCGTTCCCATCATCGGGTGCATTGGCATGTACAGCACAGAGTCGAATTGGACCCGATTCATTGGCTATCCTTGCTTCAACCAGATCGAGCAGGCGATCAACAGCTTTGGAGTGCGTCCGTACCCTTTCAACGGGTTCAATTCGCCCGTCTTTCAATTCCAAAATGGGTTTAAGGTTCAGCATTGTGCCCATGAACGCCTGGGCACCGCCGATACGTCCGCCGCGATGCAAAAACTCAAGCGTGCTCAGAACAAAATACATTCCGGTTTTTTGGACAGCCTGTTCAGCAACAGCTTTACACTCCTTGAGGGTAGCTCCGGTCTTTGCCATGCGGGCGGCGCTGAGGACCTGAAAGCCCATTGCCATGCTCGTACTATTCGTGTCGAACAATTCGATATTTGCATTTGGAAAAGTATTTTTTGCCTGGATCGCTGAATCAAGCGTCCCGGAAAGCTTGCCCGAAATGTGCATACTGAGGATGTCGTAGCCTTCATCGATAAGCCTTCCATACATCTTTTTGAATTCCTCGGGAGTCACCTGAGAGGTAGAAGGCAATACCTTATCCACGGAGAGTCGTTTGTAAAAATCTCCAGGTTCAATGTCAATTCCGTCGCGCAGAATCTCGTTTCCCCAGATCACCTGAAGGGAGACTGAGACAATTGGATAGCCGTTTAACAAATCTAACGGAATATTGGCTGTGCTGTCTGTAACAATCATTACTTTATTCATTCAAATACCTCCGTAAATCAATCTGCAGTATCTTTGTTGTTGTTTTGCATTAATAACCCTGCATACTTCACATGGTTGCTGCGGCGATGTCAACTGTGGAGGGTCTAGCTTCCTTCAAACCGATTAATTCCAACCGATTCCAACCGATTAACCGACCGATTAATTCCTTGACCAATCCTTTTTTCCAGACTAAAATCCTGCCTGAATGCCACCATCTGGTATGGTGAGTCTTGTAATTGAAACGGGAATTCGTGTTTGACAATCTGACAGGCCGGTTAAACGAAATATTTACCAAGTTACGCCGAAAAGGGAAACTATCGGCGGAAGATGTGGACGCCATGATGCGCGAAGTCCGCCTGGCATTGCTTGAAGCGGATGTGAACTACACAGTGGTGAAGGGGTTCACTAGCCGGGTCCGTGAAAGAGCAGTAGGTACAGAAGTATCGCGTGCATTAAATCCGGCTCAGCAGGTAATTAAGATCGTGCACGAGGAGTTGATCACCACACTGGGAGAACCCGCGCGTTTGAATTTATCTGGTGTCAAGCCTTATGCCGTGATGCTGGTGGGTTTGCAGGGTTCTGGTAAGACAACGGCGGCAGCCAAACTGGCCAAACGGTTGCGCTCAGATGGAGAACGGGTTTTGCTCGTGGCTGGAGATCCATACCGGCCAGCAGCTGTAAAACAATTACAAACGCTTGGCGAAAAGATCGGGGTGGAGGTGATTGCAGATCCTTCCATGAAACCACCGGCACTGGCTGCGCAGGCTTTCGATAAAGCGCAAAAAGGCGGTTATTCGGTCGTCATCATCGACACCGCCGGCCGCTCACAGTTGGATCAGCCGCTGATGGATGAGCTCAAGGCAATCGCGCAAAAGGTAAAATTGGTCGACACTTTGTTGGTGGTGGACGCCATGATCGGCCAGGAAGCTCTGCATATCGCCGAGGGTTTTCGCGATACAATTAATATCACCGGTTTGATCTTTACCAAAATTGATGGTGATGCGCGTGGTGGAGCTGCCATTTCTGTTCGCAGTGTGACTGGTGTACCGATCAAGTTCCTGGGAACCGGCGAGGGGATCGATGCAATTGAAGTATTCGATCCAGTCAGATTGGCATCGCGCATCTTGGGAATGGGTGATATGATAGGGCTGATCGAAAAGGCGGAAGCCGCTTTCGATCAGAAGATCCAGAAAGAACAGGCTGAACGTGTTCTTAAGGGACAGTTCACGCTTGAGGATTTTGCCGATCAGTTGAAACAACTGCGGAAAATGGGTTCGATCTCCCAAGTGATGGATATGCTGCCTGGAGGATTGGGACAGGCGGCGAGAAATATCTCGCCGGAAGATACTGAACGCAGTATCAAGCGTACTGAAGCGATCATCAATTCGATGACGTTGCAGGAAAAAAGAAATCCTGATCTACTTAATGCGTCACGCCGCAGGCGGATCGCCAGAGGATCAGGAACCGATGTGCAGGAAGTCAATCGCCTGATGAAGCAATTCAGGGATACACAACGGTTGATGAAGACAATGCAGAAAACAGGCGGGAAAGGCCTTTCCCGATTGTTTAAGTGATCAAAAATGAAACAGCGGTTAGCGCTCCCTTCAGCGCCCCTCGCCTAAGTATAATTTTTGGATTCACTTCATATTTGATCATTGATTAGGAACAGGAGAAAAACCATATGGTAAGAATTCGTTTACGCAGGACAGGTCAGAGGCATCAACCCAGTTACCGCATCGTAGTAGCCGAAAAAGAAAGCCCGCGCGATGGTCGCTTCCTTGAGATCATCGGGTATTACAATCCAACCACTGATCCCTTCACCTTCGAGGTTCAGGAGGATC
>DIWL01000067.1:0-40974 GCA_002428455.1 Anaerolineaceae bacterium UBA6107
ACGGTCATATGCGGCCAGAGGGCATAGTTCTGGAACACCAGACCCAGGTTACGCTGACCTGGCTGAAGTGAGATCCCCTTGGGGCGTGAATAAATCAATTGCTCGCCAATGTAAATCTCGCCATCATCAGGATCTTCCAGGCCTGCGATACAGCGCAGCAGGGTGGTTTTGCCGCAGCCTGAAGGGCCAAGCAGAGTCAAGAATTCATGGGGTTCAATGGTAATGGATACATCGTTGACAGCGACCACGTCGCCAAATTTCTTGGTGAGGTTCTTTACAATGATAGGGGTTTCCATGTCTATTCCTCTTACATTCCCAGCCCTTTTTTCAGGCTGCCACCGCGGAAGCGGCTGATGATAAAGTTGCCGATCAATACCAGAACGATCAACAGGATGATGACCGCGTTTGCCTGCTGGTCATTCCCATTCTCGATGTAACGCATGGTCATACTGGCCAAAACCGCTGTTGTGGGAGTGACCAGTAGAATGATCAACGAAAGTTCGCGCATTGTGCTGATGAAGGTGAGCAGAAAGCCGGAGACGAAACCGGTGCTCGTGAGCGGAAAAATGATGTGCGTGAAGCGCCGCCACGGCGATGCCCCCGCCAGCGATGCTGCCTCCTCAAGTTCCTTGCCTACCTGCAGCATGGCAGAAACACCGCTGCGCGCTGAGAAAGGCAGGTGTTTGGCTACCGATACCAGCACCAGCAGGGCAAAAGTGCCATAGAGCGGCGGGATCGGCCCTACCGGTTTGGTGAACATGGCGATGTAAACTGCGCCAAAAGCGATGCCGGGGATAACATAAGGTATGAACGACATCTGCTCGACCAACTTTGAAACCTTGGTTCCGCGTCCTTTGACGATGGCGTAACCGAGGATAACCCCGGAAAACGCGGTGAACAGGGCGGTCAGAATCGCCAGGCGGATGGAGTTCCACGCGCCCAACCACACCCTGGGATTGCGCAGGACTCCCGGTTCACCACTGTTGATCGAAAGATCACCTTTGCCTATCCAGTGTGCCAGTGTAAAGTTGTCCAGGTTGTAGTTACCGTCCCGCAGCATGACGGAGCTGAGGATGAGCAAAACCAGGGGCAGAACGGCAATGATGAACTGGAAGACCACGACGATTCCCACAATGATCGGTTTGAAATTGCGCAGTTTCACCTTCTTCGACATAAATCCCCGACCGCCGATGGTCTCATAGCTCTTGCGTGTACCAACGATCTTCTGGTTCAACATCACGGTAACCATGGCGAACACGATCAAAACGATCGCGGTAACAAAGGCATCTCCATAGTTTCCGATACTGGAGTTTGATTTCAACATGGTCGAAAGGGTGTAATAGCGGATCGGTACACCCAGCACGTTCGGTCCGCCAAAGGTGCCCATTGCTTTCGAGAAGGTCATAATAAAACCGGAAGCAATGGCGGGGATGACCAGCGGGAATGTGATCTTGCGCATGATGCGCCAGCGTCCCGCTCCAGCCAGTTCACCCGCCTCTTCAAGTGAAGAGTCAATTGACAATAATGCCGCGGATATGAACAGGAAAAAGAAAGTGTAGTAGTGCAACCCGCTGCTAACGATGATCGGGATCGGTCCATACGCCAGCCAATCCGGCGTGGGCGCACCGGTGATAAATTCCAGCAGCCCCATGGTACCGCCTGATTTCTGGTTCTTGAACATGACCAACCACGCCATGGCGATCGTCCAGGAAGGCATGATGTATGGGACCTGCGCCAGCATGTGAATCGTTTCGCGTCCGGGGATGTCGGTGCGGCAAACCAGCCAGGCCATCAACCCGCCGATCGCCAATGCCAGGAAGGTTGCGCCCAGGGCAACCGTAACGCTATGCACCAGTGGCTGATAGGTCATCAACTTGCCTATCTTGCCTGTTAGCATCCGCACCCAGTGATACCAGGTTAAGTCACCAGCCGCGGCATCCTTAATCACCCTCAGGTCCATATCTGAAACAGTGATTGTGGTCACGAGCATGCGGTAAAGTGGGATGATGACCAGGTAGAACATCACCGCAATCATGATGATGGAGAGGATGATATGCGGAGTGGTCAACCAGCGGACGACGCGTCGCAAACGCGCAAGCCACTTTTCCTTGTTGTCTTTTGGAGCAATTGTTGTTACAGTCATTAGATTACACCTCTCGAATATTTCCTTTCATCGTTAATTTTAAGAATCTGATGGTGTATTTCACTGTAAACTGCAAACTTCACAACAGATCATCGTCCCGGTTGTATTCCTGCAGTTGGTCTCGTAACGAATCCAACCGGTCGAGCATTAACATAATATTCTCCTGCTCCTTACTGGCTACCGATAACAACAACGCATTAATTACCGTCATGGGAACAACCAGGGAATGGAATTCACCCACCGGTCCGCGCCGGGCGCTGAGGATCACATCGGCTTTGTCTCCCAGGATGGTTTCCAGCGTATCCGTCAGCATGATGATGGTACTGCCAACCTGCCGGCTGTATTCCAGCATCAGCCGCAATGACGGGTTCTGGTCAAAAAAGCAGATGACAAAGACCAGGTCTGTCGGCTTCATCACCAACAATGAGTCGATTAGCTCGCGCCCCGAATACTTTAACGGAACCACTTCCTTGCCAAAACGCTGCAGCCGTATCTCCATCAGGTCGACCAGGGAGATCGATGGACCCAGACCATACACAAATATCTTTTCATGGCTGCGGATCAACTCCACAGCCTTGTCCATCGCGTTACGATCGATCAATTCCATCGCCTGGGTCAGGTAATCGATCTCAGTGGCTGTCAACCGTTCAAAAATGTCTCCGTTCTGCTGCATCTCATCCAACCTGCCGCGCAGTCGGGTGGAGTGGGTCACGCGCTGGCGGAAATTATCCTGCAACACCGCGCGCATTGCCGGGTAACTGCAAAACCCCAGTGTACGAGCGAAGCGCACCAACGTGGCTTCACTGAGTTCCAGCCTCCTGGCAATTTCGCCAGCAGACAGAAAAGCGCTTTCCTCCTGGTTCTTACGCAGGAAGTTCGCGATGATTTTTTCGCTCTTGGTGAGCGAGTTGTACTGGTCGCTGATCAATTGAGCAATATCGCTCCCCTGATGATCTGTTTTACCCATTTTCAGCATCCTTTCCCTTTCATTCCTGTTATCCTTACGCACCATATTTGGCGATGCGTCCGGCGTTGGCCAATAACAGAGGTAAGAAATCTTTCGCAGGCATGATCCCCAGGCTACCCCGCGCGCAAGCCCGTTCACCAAACTCGGCGATGTTGTCTTCGCGGACGTATTTCCCATAAAGCAGTGCCGGTACGGGATGCCAGCTGTGAGACTTGAGAATGGCTGGCGATGAATGATCTCCCGTGACCAGGATCACATCCGGTTTCAATGCGAGGATACGGGGGATCTGAGTGTCTACATGCTCGATCACTTGCACCTTGCGGTAAAAATCACCGTCTTCCCCGTGTGTATCCGTCTGTTTGATGTGTATGTAGAAAAAGTCGAATTGGTCCCAGTATTGCCCCAGGGTGGTGAATTCGTCCTCAATTTTCAGACCTTCCACCGGCAGCACCTGCATACCCACCAGCCTGGAAACACCCTTATACATGCCATTGACCGCGATGGAAGCGGCGCGCAGCTTGAACAGGTCGCCGTATTGCGGCAGCACCGGCAGGCGGTCAAAACCGCGCAGGAGGATCATATTCGCCTGTTCCTCATCCACCAGCAGTTGCCTTGCCTTTTCAATGTAGCGATTCACCAGGTCGGCGGTTTTTTCTGAGGGCTTGTCAAGCGCCGCAGCAGCTTTTGGTGCAACTCCATCCTTGAGCGGATCGGTGTCTTGCAGGGCTGCACCAAGTTCTTTCCCCCGTATCACGAATGCGAAGCGGTGTTCCTTCACCGGCTCAACGTGGATCTGCACCCCATCGATCTGGATGGTGTTCAGCATCCGTGCCAGTTTGATCGCCTCCGGGGTCGATAACCTGCCCGCGCGGCGGTCCACCAGCACACCATTCTCATCCACCTTACAGAAATTACCACGGGCGGCGATGTCATCCGGTCCGAGATCAATTCCGACACCCAGCGCTTCCAGTGCGCCGCGTCCAATCTCATGCTCGATGGGATCAAAACCAAAAATTGCGAGGTGACCCGGGCCGCTGCCCACCGCGATGCCGGGGCCGGCCGGGCTGGAGAACCCCAGCGCGGATCTCGCGGCCAGCGCATCGAGATTGGGTGTGTGAGCTGCTTCGAGTTCGGTCTTTCCACCCGGTTCTATGGGTAAACCGCCCAATCCATCCATGATGAGCATGACGATCTTGGTTTCAGCCGAAATGATCAGTTTTTTCAGGAATTCGTAATTCATTGCCGTACCTTCTTTCCGGTCCCGTAAACCAGTGCATCATACGCCCGGTGGGTCTTGTGGTAGTTGCCATCCCGGTCAAGCGCGATGCCGCGGCCAATGCCGGTAACGATGCAACCGATGCCGATCTCTGCCACCAAACCACCGAGCTTTTCCAACAAGGCAGGGGCACTACCCGGTGGTGTACTGCGGCCGTCAAAGATCATATGTAAGAATACCTGCTCCAAACCCGCTGCTTTGGCCATCTTCAAAACGGCTAACGGGTAATCGATCGAACCGTGTGAACTCTTTTCCGTCAGCAAACCGATCAGGTGCAGGGAAGAGCCGCGTAATTTGACCCCTTCGATCTCATGACAAATGACTTCATTGGTATAGAAGCTACCGTCCTTCATTGCCTGGTCCAGCCGCACATCATCCTGCAGGATGACCCGGCCGGCTCCAATGTTGATGTGTCCGGCTTCAGAGTTGCCCGCTTTGCCGGGTTTTAATCCAACCGCGTCTCCTGATGCAGCCAGTTGCGCGAGGGGATATTCACGCACTAATTGGTCCCAGATGGGTGTCCGCCCGACCGCAATCGGATCCTGCACAGGATTGCCGCTTATACCCCAGCCATCCAGGATAACCAGGAGTACCTTGCGATTACTTCCAAACGCATGTCCCCTTGCCAGGCTTTCACCTGTCATTAACCCCGGTTTGGGCAGGCCCATGATTTGTAAAATGGTTGGCGCGATATCTGCCAGTTTTCCGGGTGCGAGGTTGATCAATTGATCGCTTCTGGAATCGATTACGAATACGGGAACAGGGTTGGTCGTGTGCGAAACGTGCGCTTCGCCTTCGTCTGTGAGCGTTTCTTCAATATTGCCATGGTCCGCGGTGATGAGAATGACATATCCGGCTGAGCGCGCCGCCCGCATCACCTCTCCAAGGTGCTGGTCTACAAATTCCACACATTGGATCTTGGCATCCACATTGGAGGTGTGCCCGATCACATCGCCGTTGGCAAAATTGGTAATGACAAGGTCAGTCCCTTTTTGTAGCTGTTCGATGACCTTCCCGCTAACCTCGGCGAGGCTCAATTCCGGGAATTTATCAAACGGCACCCCTTTCAATGAAGGGACACGAATATCCTCCTCACCGGGGAACGGCAGGCCGTTGCCGCCGTTGAGGAAAAATGTCACGTGGGCAAATTTTTCGGATTCCGAAATGTGCGCCTGACGCAAACCTGCCCGACTGACCACATCGGCCAGCGTCTCTTTTACCCGTGAAGGGGCAAAAGCAACCGGCAGGTCTTTGAATTTGTCATGATAGAGTGTCAGGATGACAAAAGGGAGAATGGTAAATGGTTCGCGTGGAAATTGATCAAGATTCGGGTCGGTAAAGGCTTCGGTCAACTGGATCTCGCGCTCACCCCGCCGGCAGCAGAAGACGACCGCGTCACCGTCCTTTATGCGTCCGGCTGGTGTGCCATTTGCCTGCTCAAGTACGATGGGGTCAAGCGAGTAATCTGTCTGTCCTTCTGCGTACAGCTCTTTTACCGCTTCTGCAAGGGGCCTGGCACCGTGCAGGGTGTTTGATAAACTGGTGGGTGTACGCAGGAATTCGCTCATGATTATCCTTGATGCCCATTCCGTCCCGGAAAATGCGCCAGCAACTCGCTGAGGCTTTGGATCACAAGGTCCGGCTTGTATTCGTCCGGGACCGGGTCGTCCTTTTCTGCTTCGTCCGGCATGATGATCACCATCCCAAAACCGGCTTCCCGGGTTCCCGTCACGTCACGGGAGAAATTGTCTCCCACGTAAGCGCATTTTGAAGGTTCAACCCCTGCTCGCCGCGCCGCTTCCAGGTACATCTCAGGATGCGGCTTGCGTTTTCCAAAGGTGGAAGAGAGTACAACTGATTTGAAGTATTGCGTCAGGTTCTCTTCTTCCAACCAGTCAGGAATCTCAGTGGTGGTGATTACGTTACTAATGATGCCAAGGATATACCCGCGCGAATGCAATCCGGTGATGACGTCCACGCAACCCTCTGCCATGACACGTCTTCCCATGGACTGCCGGAACTGGTAGGTCAATTCATGCGCCAGCAGCGATGTACGCTGAGGAGGAAACTCTGGCGCCAGCCAGCGCGTCCACAGTTCCGTTTCAGGGGCTTCTGTCAGGTGGTCGAAAGCCCATTTTCGGTATTCCTTGTAGCGGCGGTCCAACTCGGCGCAGAATTCTTCAGGATCACGATCCGTTCCGATCAGTGACACGATCTTCCGACGCGCGGCAGCCCGGTAAGGCTCCTCTTTCTTGAGGATGCGCAGGGTGTTGCCAATATCCAGAAAGATTGCTTCGATTCCAGTGTTCATCTTGATCGGTTATTGATTCCGCGGGGGGAAGATATCCAGCAGTTCGCGCGTCTCGCGAATGACGTGGTCAGGAACATGATCCCCGGTGGGGGGTTCCTTGGCTGTGGTGGCTGGCTCATCAAAAAGGATCATCATCCCATATCCAGCCGCGCGGGTGCCTTCCACATCCCGCACCGGGTTATCACCCAGGTATGCGCACTTCGTGGGCTCCACCCCGATCTCACGCGCTGCCATCCAATAAATCTCCGGGTTGGGTTTACGTATGCCTACTTTTGAGGAAAGGATGACGGTTTTGAAGTACTGTTTGACACCGTCTGATTCCATCCAATCCGGGATCTCCGTTTCAGTAATGGTATTGGCGATGATTCCCAGCAGGTATCCGCGGCGGTGAAGTTCAATGATCGTCTCTTTGGCATCGTGGCGCGGTACGCGCCTTCCGTCACGGTCGCGCCATAAACGGGTCAGCTTTCCATGCAGCGGTGCGATCCGCTCAACCGGATAATCTGGCAGGAGATGCTTCGTCCACAAATCAGCTTCACACGCCTCGACCAGTTCGGTCTTGGATATTTTGCGATAAGCTTTCCAGCGCTGCTCAACCTTCGCAAAGAATTCGGCCTGGGATTCTTTGGCACCCACCAGGGTCATTAATTCCTGCATCGCGTTTTGTGAAAACTCCGGGTCTTCGACAACAATCCGTAAAGTGTTACCCACATCCAGGAAGATCGCTTCAATATCGTGATTCATTTCGTGACCCTTTCAGGCAGATAAGGTAAAAGCACAAAGTGACGGGCGATTAAGAAGTTATTTCATTGATACCAATAAATAACGTTCTCTTGCATTTTATTGTTTTTTGAGGGGTGACTTGCATGTTCCATCATACAACATTTTTTTATAAATTGCAAGATTTCTTGCAAAAAGTGGTTGACTTTTAAGATTCTTTCTGCTAATATATTTATGCACACGTGTGCACTAGACAGGACCGATTCAAGTGTCAGTGACCATCAAAGACATCGCAAGGAAAGCCGGAGTCTCCCACACTACCGTTTCGCGCGCTCTAAACGGCAATCCCGCTATTCCGGAAAAAACTGCTGCTATCATTCGTGACATCGCCGGAGAGATGGGATACCTCCCCAGTGCTGCCGCCCGTGGTTTGAAAACCAGGCATACCCAGGTATTAGGGGTGCTGGTCAGCCGCATTGACAATCCTTATTTTGGCGAGATTATCCAGGGGATCGAGGATGGGGTAAAAGATGCCGGTTACAGCATTTTCATTGCATCATCCGACATGGATCCGGGTCAGGAAAAGTCAGTCATCCAGGCCTTCAGCGAACACCGCGTGGATGGTGTGATCATCGGTTCTGTTCCCGTCAACCGCAACAATTACGAGCTGCTGGAAAAATACGGTATTCCCATCGTTGTGATCAACAATCAATCACTCCGCAACCATAAGTATGCCATCTCCCATGATGACGAATATGGCGCACAACAGGTCACTCAGCATCTCGTCGAACTTGGTCACCGCCGCATTGCTTACCTGGGCAACACGCAGGCCAACCGCATCAACAAGAACCGCTTGCGTGGTTTCAAGCTTGAACTGGCAGCCCACAATCTGGAATGCAAGCCCGAATATACAATCGGTCAGCTGGGGGGTGAGATCGAAAACGGGGTCGCCGGGATGCGGTCGCTGCTGGAAAAATGCAATGATGTATCAGCGGTCTTCTGTTTTAACGATCTCATGGCAATTGGCGCGCTGCAGATCTTGCATGAGCATGGCATCCGCGTACCGGAGGACATATCAGTTGCCGGTTTCGATGACATTCCTTATGCCGCGTACACCAGTCCACCGTTGACCACCTTTGAACAACCCAAGTATTCGATTGGTGTGGAAGCCGCGGACATGTTGATGGGATTGATCAGCAGATCCGAGGGTAATGGACAGAATGATCATCCAATAACCAAAAAATTGCGCGGACAATTATTGGTGCGCGCATCAACAGCAAAGAACCGAAAGGAGTAATCAGTGAGTTCAAGTGAATCCAGATTATTGATCAAGCCGGACCTCAGCTGCCGTGAGTACATCACGGTCACGCCTGAAAGCGCCGGCTGGCAGCACCTGTCTTTCAGCGCGGTGAGGCTCACCAAAGGCGAAAAGTGGGAATTTGACACCGCAGAGAATGAACTGGCGCTGACCATCCTCGGCGGCACCATCGACGTTGCATCCAACAAGGGTGAATGGAAGGGCATTGGCAGCCGCTCGGATGTTTTCCATGGGATGCCTACTACGCTCTACCTTTCCCGTAGCACCCGGTTCACCGTGACCGCTGCTTACGGCGAAGCTAATTTTGCCTGCGGGTGGGCTGCCGCAACCCGCGATTACCCTGCCCGCCTGATCCGACCTGAGGACGTAAATGTGGAATTACGCGGGGGGGATAACGCCTCCCGCCAGATCAACCAGATGATCCTGCCCGGCTTTCCCTGCGAGCGCCTGGTGGTGGTGGAGGTGTTCACCCCCTCCGGCAACTGGAGCTCCTATCCACCGCACAAGCATGATGACCGCAAGGTGGACGCCGATGGTAATGTATTGGAAGCCGACCTCGAAGAAGTGTATTTTTACAAGATCGACAAACCGGATGGCTACGCCTATCAGCGCTGCTACACGGATGACGGGCGCATCGATGAACTGATACTGGTACAGAATGACCACCTGGTACTCTCCCCGGAAGGCTATCACCCGGTTGTGGCTGCCCAGGGGTACAACGCCTACTATCTGAATTATCTCGCCGGCACAGACCAGTCACTGGCAAGTACAGATGATCCGCGTTATGCGTGGATCAAAGGAACATGGAAGGGGTTGGATCCCCGTCTGCCACTAGTCGATTTATCCATGAATCATGGACCAAGGAGTTGATCATGAGCGAATACAAAAGCAAACTGCATGAGACCGTATCGACCACGCCCACCGATTACTGGAATGATTCCTGTTCGATCGAGGAATTGACCTACGCCATCGACAACGGTGCGGTCGGTGCCACCACCAACCCGACCATCGTGGTCAATGTATTGAAAAAGGAAATGCATCTGTGGAAAGACCGTGTCTTCCAAATGATCGATGAGAACCCTACCTGGTCTGAGGTGGAGTTGACCTGGAAGCTGATCGAGGAAATGGCCGTACACGGTGCCGGCTTATTAAAACCGGTTTACGACCGTGAAAAAGGGAAAAAAGGCCGCCTATCCATCCAGACCAACCCGCAGCTGTACCGCAACGCCAGGGGGATCACCGATCACGCCATTCACTTTAATACCCTCGCGCCAAATATGCAGGTCAAAGCCCCGGTCACCAGCGCTGGCGTTGCTGCGATCGAGGAAGCCACCTATCATGGTGTGTCGATCAACGCGACCGTCTGCTTCACCGTACCACAGGCCATTGCGGTGGCTGAAGCGATGGAACGCGGTCTCAATCGCCGTACAGCAGAAGGAAAATCGATCGACGAAATGTCACCGGTCTGCACCATCATGATCGGTCGCACCGACGATTGGATGCGGGTCAGCGCGAAAAAGGAAGGCATTGACATTGACCCGGATTACCTGACCTGGGCTGGAATCGCCTGTCTCAAACAAGCCTACGGGATCTTCCAGGAACGCGGGTATCGTGCCAGGCTACTGGGCGCTGCCTACCGCCACCTCGGACACTGGTCCGAACTGATCGGTGGAGACATCATCCTCACCATCCCTTACGAGTGGCAGCTGAAGATCAACGCCAGCGACATCGAAGTCAAGCCGCGCATGTTCGACCCGGTTGATCCAAGGATCATCGATGCAATGCTCACCAAACTCCCCGAGTTCCGCAAAGCCTACGAACCGGATGGCATGACCATTAAGGAATTCGATACTTATGGCGCAACCGTCAGGACGCTGCGCGGTTTCGTGAGTTCCTATCATGAATTGCAGGGAGTGGTGCGTGACTTCATGCTCCCCAACCCCGATGCGTAAATCTCTCGAGAAGCGGAGAAAACGATGACAGTGACAATTCGATTAACCACCGCCCAGGCATTGATCCGGTTCCTCAAGAACCAGTATGTTGAACGCGATGGCGTACAAAATCCCTACTTTGCCGGCGTGCTGGGCATCTTCGGGCATGGCAACATTGCCGGGATCGGCCAGGCGCTCCAGGAGAACCCGGATTTTAAGTACATCATGGTGCGNNTGCAGACCTTTGCCTGCACCTCCTCCATTGGTCCCGGCGCTACCAACATGGTCACAGGTGCCGCGTTGGCCACCATCAACCGGCTGCCGGTGCTCCTCCTGCCGGGTGATATATTTGCCCGCCGCAACGTCGCCCCGGTGCTGCAGCAGGTGGAATCCCCCAACACCCAGGACATCAGCGTCAACGACTGCTTCAAACCGGTCTCGCGCTATTGGGACCGCATCAACCGGCCGGATCAGCTAATCACCGCCCTACCGGAAGTGATGCGCGTGCTCACCTCCCCCGCGGATACCGGCGCCGTGACACTCTCACTACCGCAGGACGTTCAGGCGGAAGCCTTTGACTATCCTGAAGATCTCTTCCGCAAACGCGTGTGGTACATCGCCCGCCCCATGGCAGATCGCGCCCTGCTGGCAAAGGCGGTGGAACTGATCAAATCCTCCAAACGCCCGCTGATCGTTGCCGGCGGTGGTGTGTTGTTCAGTGATGCCTGCCAGGCGCTGGATATTTTCTGCCGCCAGACCGGCATTCCCGTTGGCGAGACCCAGGCCGGAAAAGGCTGTCTGTCTTATGACCACCCGCAGTGTCTCGGCGCGATCGGCGCCACCGGCACACTGGCCGCCAACCGCATTGCACATGACGCAGACCTGGTGATCGGCATCGGTACCCGTTACTCCGATTTCACAACTGCATCCAAAACCGCTTTCCAGAACCCGCGGGTCAGGTTTATCAATATCAACCTCTTTGAAATGGACGCGTTCAAACACTCCGCGCTGGCCCTCACCGCTGACGCGCGCGTGACCCTGGAAGAGCTGACCCAATCCATCCGCGGCTGCCAGGTAAGCGCAGAATACGCTGGTGAGATCAAAAACCTCAAAGCAGATTGGGAAACAGAAACCGACCGCCTGTACCACCTCGACCACCTGCCCCTGCCCGGTCAGAGCGAGGTTATCGGCGCGATCTGGGAAACGATCGGTGCTCGTGATGTGATGATGTCTGCCGCCGGCAGCCAGCCGGGGGACCTGCACAAGCTCTGGCGCGCAAAGACACCCAATTCCTACCACATGGAATACGGCTACTCCTGCATGGGTTACGAAATCCCCGCGTCGTTGGGGGTAAAGATGGCCGACCCCACGCGTGAAGTCTACGTATGGGTGGGTGACGGCACCTACCTGATGAACCCCACTGAGATCCTCACCGCTGTACAGGAAGGCATCAAGGTCACCATCATTGTCGTGGATAATTCCGGGTTCGGCTCGATCGGCAGCCTGAGCGNNCGCCGCCAACGCCGCCAGCCTGGGCGCGGAGGTGTTCACCCCTGCGTCCATCTCCGAATTCCGTACAGTGCTTGCGCATACTCGCGCGCTGGACCACACTTCGGTGATCGTGATCAGGACCGATCGCGAGGTCAAGGTACCGGGTTACGAATCCTGGTGGGATGTGGCCGTCGCAGAAGTTTCAAACATGCCGTCTGTACAGCAGGCCCGCGTGGAATACGAACAACACCGCAAAGATGAGAAATACCATCTTTAAGTTAAATTCATAAGTCGAGAGAGGTACTCAATGGGTATCAGGTTTGGATTGATCGGTGCAGGCAGGATGGGGAGGGTTTTCGCCAATACATTGGCGTACTCCGTCGCTGAAGCGGATCTGGTGGCAGTGGCGGATCCGGAAGCAGCGACACTGGATGAGGTCTCGGCGCGTTACGGGGTTCCAACCCGGTACACGGATTATCATGAGCTTCTGGCGCAAAAGGACATCGAAGCAGTCGTTGTCGCGTCTCCCACCGGTACTCACGCAGAGGTGATCACTGCAGCCGCGCAGGCTGGCAAGCAGATCTTCAGCGAAAAACCGCTTTCACAGGATCTGAAAGCCTGCGACCTCGCGCTGGCCGCGGTGAAAAAAGCCGGCGTCAAGCTGCAAATGGGCTTTATGCGCCGCTACGACGCGCCATACGCCGCCGCCAAACAGAAGATACTCGAGGGCGTCATCGGACAGCCGGTTATGTTCAAAGCCACCAGCCGCGACCCGAAACGCACCAGCCTGGAGTTTGCCCGCCGCGAGCACAGCGGCGGCATGATCATGGATATGGGCGTGCATGACTTTGACCTCGCTCGCTGGTTGATGAGCAGCGAGGTGACCCGCGTGTTCAGTGAAGGCGCTTGCCTGGCCTTCCCGGAGTTAAAGGACGTTGGTGATATTGATAATGCTGTGATCAACCTGCGCTTCGCCACGGATGCCATTGGCAACATTGATATGAGCCGCAACGCTGTTTACGGCTACGACATCCGCACCGAGGTGCTGGGGACCGATGGCAGCCTGTGGATCGGCTACCTGCAGCAAACCCCCACCCTGGTGCTCACCCGCGGCGGCGTTATCCATGATACTGTACCGTATTTCATGGAACGCTTTGGTGCAGCGTACGCAGAAGAAGTACGCGTATTCACCCGCCATATCGTCAACGGTACCGACCCCGAGGTCACCGGCGAGGACGCGCGGGCTGCCACCGCCATAGGAATTGCAGCCACTTTGTCACTCGACGAGGAACGCCCGGTTTTGGTAAGTGAAGTGGAAGAGTAACATTATCCCAATAAAGCAAATGTAACGGAGGAATTATGATCAGAATTGCCAATGCACCGTGTTCCTGGGGAGCCCTAGAGTTCGACCTGGATGGCAAAGCCGCCGGTTACTCACTGGTTCTCGACGAGATGCAGAAAACCGGGTACGCGGGTACCGAGCTGGGTGACTGGGGCTTCATGCCTACCGATCCAGCCCAATTGAAAGACGAACTAAGCAAACGGAATCTCACCCTGTTGGGTGCTTTCGTGCCGGTCGCGTTGAAAGACCGCAGCACACACGCGCAAGGGGTTGAAGCAGCGCTTAAAGTAGCCAGGCTGCTGGCCGCAGTAGAGGGAACTTCCCCGTTCATCGTGCTGGCGGATGACAACGGTAAAGTGCCGGAACGCACAAAGAATGCCGGCAGGGTTAGTGCTGAGATGGGATTAAGTGACGCCGAATGGGAAACCTTCGCTGAAGGCACCAACCGCATCGCCAAAGCCGTCAAAGACGAGACCGGCCTGCGCCTGGTCTTCCACCACCACTGTGCGGGTTATGTTGAGACCCCGCAGGAAGTGGATAAACTGTTTGCGCTCACCGATCCCGACCTGGTGGGTCTCTGCCTGGATACCGGTCATTACCAATTTGGCGGCGGTGATCCGCTGGCATTCCTCAAGAAGAACGCCGGCCGGGTTTGGCACATGCACTTCAAGGACTGCCAGCCTGAAGTAGCAGCCCGTTCGCGCCGCGAAGGCTGGGATTACTTCAAATCCGTCGAGCAGGGTGTGTTCTGCGAACTGGGCAAAGGTGCGGTGGATTTCCCGGCTGTCAAAGCCGAACTGGAACGACAGGGCTTTGATGGATGGATCGTGGTTGAACAGGACGTTCTGCCTGGTATGGGCAGCCCCTTTGAATCCGCGCTGCGCAACCGTGAATATCTCAAATCCATTGGATTTAACTAAACGAGGAAAAAAATGAGCATTTCAAAAGTGATCAAAGTTGGTGTCATCGGTGCGGGCAGGATCGGCAAGATCCACGCGGAAAACCTGGCCACGCGCATCCCGGGTGTCGTGGTGGAAGCCGTCGCGGATGTCAACCTGGCTGCAGCGCAGGAGCTGGCCGAAAAGCTGCATATCCCGCACGCCTACGCGGATTACCGCAAGATCATGGAGGACAAATCCATTGACGCCGTGGCGATCTGTTCCTCCACCAATACGCACGCCGATCTAATGATTGAAGCTGCGGCGGCGGGAAAACATGTTTTCTGTGAAAAACCGGTCGACCACAGCCTGGTAAAGATCGACAAGGCGATCGAGGCAGTTAAGAAAGCCGGAGTAAAGAGCCAGATCGGATTCAACCGCCGCTTCGATCCGAATTTCAAAAAACTTCGGGACCTCGTACAGGAAGGCAAGATCGGTGATCTGCACATCCTGCGCATCACCAGCCGCGACCCGGCACCCCCGCCTGCGGAATATGTGAAAGGCTCCGGAGGCATGTTCCTCGATATGACCATCCACGATTTTGATATGGCGCGTTATCTTTCCGGCAGTGAAGTTGAGGAAGTGTACGCAGCCGGCGGTGTCATGGTCGACCCTGCGATCGGAGCCGCAGGTGATATTGATACCGCCATCATCACGCTCAAGTTCGCCAACGGCGCGATTGGCACCATCGACAACAGCCGCAAAGCCGCTTACGGTTACGATCAGCGCGCGGAGGTTTTCGGCTCGGGTGGCATGGCCGCTACCGCCAACAATACCCCCAACAGCAGTGTCTACAGTAATGCCGAGGGTGTTTATTCTGAAAAGCCGTTGTACTTCTTCCTGGAGCGCTACATGGAATCCTTTACGGCTGAGTTGCGTGACTTCATCACCGCCATCCGCGAGGACAAACCCACCCCGGTAAGTGTTGAGGATGGACTTAAGCCCGTGATCATCGCCATGGCTGCGAAAAAGTCGTTGGAAGAGAACCGTCCGGTGAAATTATCTGAGATCAGATAAGCAAACTGGCTGAAAAGGCAACCAAAGATCCGGGAGAACCATCCCGGATCTTTTTAATCGTAAACCGTGAAAATAGGCGTAATATATAATAAACAGGAACTTTTGATTGGAAAAGTATTTTCAGGAGAGTGCAGCCTTGCGTGTCAAGGTATATATTCCCGCTTTCATCAACCATGAGGAATTGGACGCAGACAATATGGTGACGCTCAAAAACGGAGCCAGGATGGCTGACCTTTACCGCAAACTAAAGGTCCCATTGCCGCTGCGCCTTTCATTTCTTTACGTGGTCAATTACGAACAGGTACGGTGGAATACAGCTCTTAAGGATGGGGATACGGTCACCTTTTTATTCCCCATTCATGGCGGATGAACCAGGCGATCAAAGGAGGAACGATGAAAGCGTACACAGGCAAGGTTCTTTTTGTCAATCTTACCACCGGGGACATTCATGCTGAGACTATCCCTGACGAAGTGTATGAGAATTACCTGTCAGGCGTTGGGTTGGGAGCATATATCCTCTACCAGCGTATACCGGCCGGTGCTGACCCGCTGGGACCGGACAACATGCTTGGCTTTGTCAGCGGTCTGCTCACCGGCACCCCCAGCCTGGTGACCGGCAGGTGGATGGCGGTGTTTAAATCTCCCATCACCGGGGGGTGGGGCGATGCCAATTGCGGCGGCACTTTCTCACCCGCCATCAAGCAATGCGGGTACGACGCAATATTCATCAACGGAGTTTCCCCCACACCGGTTTACCTGTTCGTGGATAGCAACACGGCTGTCCTGAAGGATGCCACGAGTGTGTGGGACATGGACGCCGATGCTGCAGAAAAGATCCTGCAACAGGATAACCTGAATAAAAAGAAACCGGTCGTGGCTTTGATCGGCCCAGCCGGCGTAAAACGCTCTCTGATCTCAGGGATCGTCAACGACGGCGGCAGGCTGGCGGCCCGCTCCGGCGGCGGCGCCGTGATGGGCTCCAAGAACCTGAAGGCTGTTGTCCTGGCCGGGGTGAAACCCATCGGCTGCCACGATCCGGCCGCGATGAAAACACTCAGCAAGGAACTTTCGCAGAAGATGCGCAAATTCAACCTGCCGGGCTTCGTTAAAGGCGGCATTTTCCCATTGATGGGAAAAATGATGGGCGGGATGAAACGCGCGCTCCCTATGGATGGGGCCATGGCAGGCATCCTGATGAAGCGCTGGGGCACGATCAGCAACAACACCCTCGGCATCACTTCCGGTGACACGCCCATCAAGAACTGGAAGGGCTCGGTGGTTGATTTTAACCACTCCTACTATAAACATCTCAACCCAGAAAAGATCCTCAAGGTCGAAAAACAGAAATATCACTGCTATGGCTGTGCCATCGGCTGCGGGGGGATCACGGACATCGCCTCTGCATCAAGTGGCGAGTTTACCGAATCTCACAAGGTGGAATACGAGACCTGCACAACCTTCGGCAGTCTATCAATGAACAAGGATCTCGATTCGATCCTGTATATCAATGAACTGCTCAACCGCGCTGGTATGGATACGATCGCGGCTGGCAGCACCGTGGCCTTTGCGCTCGAATGCTATGAAAATGGCGTGATCACCCCGGCGATGGCCGATGGACTGGATCTATCATGGGGTAACGCACAGTCGATTATCGCGCTGGTAAAAAAGATGATCGCGCGCGACGGTATCGGTGATGTGCTGGCCGATGGCGTAAAAACAGCCGCGGCAAAGCTGGGTGTCACCGGGCAACCCTACGTGGTCACCGCGGGCGGCGTGGAGCCGGGCATGCACGATTCCCGCTTCGATCCGCTGTTGGCCATCCACTTCAGCGTGGATCCGACGCCCGGCCGCCACACCATCGGCTCCGCTCAGTATTACGACATGATACATCTATGGGAGAAGGTATCCTGGGCACCCCCTTCTGGGGCATACTTGAAAGCTGATGAATACATCCCGAGCGATAAACTGGCTGTGAAATCTGTGGCCCTATCCTGCTACAAGGAACTGGTGGACGGTTCCGGCGGATGCCTGTTCGCCATGATGCTGGGTGTCAATCACTGGAAACTATTTGAGTGGCTTAACGCCGCCACCGGCTGGCAAAAGACACCAGATGAATACATGGAGATCGGCAAACGTATCCAAACCCTGCGCCAGATGTTCACGATCAAACACAACGTTGACCCGATGAGTTACAAGATCAGCCCGCGCATGGCTGGCGTGCCGCCGCTGACAGCCGGCCCCAACAAGGGTAAGACCGTACCCATCGAAGCCATGATGAAACTACATTGGAAACATTTCGGGTGGGAGGAACAGACCGGTGAACCCACAACAGCGACAAAAACACAGCTCGGGCTGGACACACTTTAGTGAGGGAGTGAAAAATGGCAAACAAGATCCCCGTGGTTGAATACAGCCTGTGCGCCGCCTGCGGTGTATGCGTGACGGCCTGCCCGTTCAGCTGTCTTGAATTGAGCAAGGTGGGAATTGACAGGTACAACAAGGTCTACCCTGTACTGGCGTCACCGGGCACATGCACAGGGTGCGGCATTTGCGCGAAAGCCTGCCCGGTGGAAGTGATCACGATGCAGGTACTGGCGGGGGTGCCTTAACCATTACACTTATTTCATTAATTTACGCCCCGCGTTAATGGCGTAACTACCACGGAAGAACCTTCGCCTTGCGGACGCGGTTCTTCCGTGTGTTTAATCACCTGAGAAAGAGTTGATCACTGGATCAGGGCGTACAATCCGCCCAGATCATCTGCAAAAAGGATCTTCGGCACCGGGTAAAGGGGATTAGCCTCTTTGAGCGCGTTGTGTATCATGCCGGGCAGGTCAGCTGCCTGGAACCCTCCCAGCTTAGTTGGTATATTCATGCTTGCATTCATTTCCCTGATCCAGGCGATGAACTTGCCTGCCCTGACCGCCGTACTATCCGATTCATCACTGATCCCGATCAGATCAGCCAGTTCCGCCAGCGGTTGATGTGCAGTCTCCCCGTAATAATCCAGCACGTATGGCAGGATCACGGCGTTTGCCAGGCCGTGCGGAATGCGGTAATACCCGCCAAGCGTATGGGCGATGGCATGCACATACCCTACATAGGCTTTGGTAAATGCAATACCGGCGTAGAAAGCCGCCGTGAGCATATTGCTGCGGGCAGTGAGATTGCCGCCGTCAACATAGGCGGTGTAGAGGTTATCATGGATCAGCTTTACTGCCTTGCGCGCCGCCTGTCGGGTCTCCTCCGTGTTGCTGCGACCGACGTACGCCTCGACAGCATGCGTGAGTGCATCCATGCCGGTGGTGGCGGTGATGTGCGGCGGGAGACCGACCGTGATCAGCGGGTCAAGCACTGCGTACTTTGGCACCAGGTGAAAGTCGTTGACCGCGTATTTTTCGTGGGTGAGCGGGTTCGAGATCACCGCCGCAATGGTCGTTTCACTGCCGGTTCCCGCGGTGGTGGGCACGGCGATCAGCAGCGGAATCTTCTTCATTACCTTCAATAAACCGCGCATCTGCGGAATGGTCATGTTGGGTCTGGCTACCCTGGCACCCACCCCCTTGGCACAATCCATCGGTGAACCGCCGCCAAAAGCGATGATTGCCTGGCAGCCATTTTTCTTGTATATCTTTAACGCTTCTTCAATGTTGTCGATCGTCGGGTTGGGGATTGTTTCATCGTAAACATGGCAGGTGATTCCCGCCTTTTCCAACCCAGAAAGCAGCGGAGCAGTCAACCCCAATGCGGTGATTCCCTTATCTGTTACAAGTAGAACCTTGTTATATCCCACCTTTACCAGAAGAGCCGGAATCTTGAGAATGCTGTTCTGGCCTTCGATCACCTCGGCATCTTTCCACTTTACAAGCCCTGTTACCAGCCGCATGATCGCCTGGTAAACGCGGTAAAAAAGTACGCGCATATTGTTCCTCCTTTTCTTAAGAACCGGATAATGAATTCTTCTCCCAACCCAATAAATCAATTATACAAACTGATTGTGTAATTCGTTCATCAATTATTCGAATGTCTCATACCGGTGTTACGCGCATCACCAAAAACAAAATCAGGATAAAATAAGTTCATCCAAAATCCAAACCAAAAGGCATTGATATGGAATCAGGATCCAAACTTCGCACCATAACCAAGCTTCTCTATGGAACAGGAGACTTCGGTTACAGCATGAACAACTCGATCATCGCCGCACTCTTCCCGATCTTCATGATGGATGTGGTTGGAGTCACCCCTGCACTCGCTGCCGCCGCTTTGTTTATCGGACGCAGCTGGGATTATATAAATGATCCCCTGGTGGGGTACCTTTCCGACCGAACCCGCACGCGCTGGGGACGACGCCGCCCCTGGCTGCTATTCGGTGCGATCCCGTTCGCGTTGACCTTCATACTTTTATGGATCAAGCCAGGGTTCATCACCACACAGTCCGGATTTCTTATCTTCTTTGCCGCGGTTTACATCATCTACGAAGCCAGTGCCACCACAGTCTATATGCCGTACTTCGCCCTCACCCCCGAACTGACCCAGGATTATGATGAACGCACCCAGTTGACCAGCTTCCGTATGTTGTTCAACATCATCGGCGGGTTGACCGCCTACACTCTGCCCATGCTGGTGATCGGGTCAATGGTGCCGGAAAACGCCAACCGCGTTGTGTTGATGGCAGCAATTTTTGGTCTGCTGGCTGCTGCTCCATTCCTGATTGTGTTCTTCAGCGTGCGGGAGAAAAAGGAGTACATCGAACAGGCGCAGCCGAAGCTGCGGGACGCGTTCAAAGCGGTGAGGAATAACAAACCTTTCTTCTTTGGTGCAATGATCTACTTGTGCACCTGGATTGTCATCATCCTGGTCGAGACCAATCTGATGTTTTACATTAAATATGTGCTCAAGCGGCCGGGTCAGAGTTCCCTCCTTATGGGGGCCATCTTCATCTCCGCCATTATTGCCCTGCCCTTCTGGAACTGGATCTCGAAAAAAGGCAACAAACGCGTAGCTTATATTACCGGTGTTTCATTTTGGGCTGTCATGATGTGTGTTCTGACCGTTCTCAACCCTGAGACCCCCATCTGGCTCCTGCTGCTGATGTGCACGCTTATCGGGTTCGGTTTGAGCGCGGCGCAGGTGCTGCCCTGGGCCATCATCCCGGATGCCATCGAATGGGACGAATACCAGACCGGTGAGCGCCACGAGGGTATCTTCTACAGCCTGATCACCTTGATGGGCAAAATGGCCAATTCGATCGCGGTCCCGCTTTCATTGCTGCTGCTCGAGTTTACCGGGTATGTTTCAAACGCGGCGGAACAACCTGCCAGCGCCCTGTTCGGCATCAAGATCGTCATCGGACCGATCCCTGCGGCCCTGCTTTTCACCGGGATCATTTTTGCCATTTTCTACCCGTTGAGCCGGGAAAAATATACCCAGATCGTCACAGAGCTAAACCTCCGCAAGGAAGCCCGGCGCAAGTCCCGCGCAGCGCAAAAACTGCCCGAAATTGAGGGGCAACCGGTTAGCGATTGAATCATCGGTCAATGGAATAAATGGAGCATAGTAACGGTAAAAAAGATGACTTTTGTTCCAGATTTTGATTGACAAGTAGGTTTAATAATTTATATAATGAATATGCACGGTGAGATACCGTACTCAGTAAATTGCATCAGACAATTGAATAACCTCCGATTCATTCGCTCCCAACGGGACAAATGAACGATAGGGTATGGAGAGTAATTTCCATGCCTGCCAGTGCGCAAAGGAGAACTTACAACTGAGCAGTGTAAACTGCCAGGAAGTTTTCTTTTGTGCGCTTGTAATTTAACAGGGTGTTGAAAGGAGGTTGAATTAGAAATTTTGTTGGCCGGTTTTTTTGAATCACAACTATCTTAGTTGATAATCAAGGAGGTTACCATGTTTTTTGTACGCGTAAATATGACAGATCGAACCTATTCAGTAACAGATGTGCCGGAAAAATACAAACACCTGGCAGGTCGCGGTTTGACCTCGAACGTCATCGCAGATGAAGTTCCCGCGTTATGCCATGCCCTGGGTCCCAATAACAAACTTGTATTTTCTCCCGGCTATACCACCGGAACCAGTGCCCCGACTTCCTCCCGTGTCTCGGTTGGCGGTAAATCACCGCTTACCGGCGGCATCAAGGAAGCCAATGCAGGTACTTCCTGGGCAGCGGACTTGGGTGTGTTGAATATCAAAGCCCTGATCGTTGAAGGCTTCCCCGAGGAAAAGGGGAAGTTCTGGGGTATCGCGGTCACGTGGGATGGTAAACCGAAAGTTGAATTCTTTGAAGCCACCCAGTACGCCGGTAAACCCCTGGCTGAAGTGCACCCCGCCATGTATGAAAAGTTCGGCGAAAAGATCTCGGTCTGCAGCATAGGTATGGCAGCTGAGCACGGCTACAGCAACTCAGGTGTGGCGTTCAATGATCAATACAAACGTCCCACCCGCTACGCCGGCCGCGGCGGTTTGGGTGCGGTGATGGCCACCAAGGGTCTCAAATTCATCGTCCTCAACCGCGCTGGCGCGCCTGGTGTCGAGATCGTCGACAAAGCCCTCTTTGAAGAAGGCCGTAAGAAGATGATCGACGCGCTGCGCACGCACGCGATCACCAAGCCGAAAGGCGGTTTGAACTCCTACGGCACCGCGATCCTGGTCAACATCCTCAACGAGGCTGGAGGCCTGCCTACCCGAAACTTCTCCAGCGGCCGCTTCGAAGGCGCACCGAAGATCAGCGGTGAAACGATCTTCGAGAAGAACAAGGAACGCAAGGGCAAGGAAGTTTACAACCACAACTGCAGCCCCGGTTGTATCATCCAGTGCTCCAACACGGTCTATGACGAGAAGGGTGAGGAGATCACCTCCTGCCTTGAGTACGAATCCGCCTGGGCATTAGGCGCTGATTGCGGCATCGATAACCTGGAAGATGTCGCCAAGATGAACGCCCTGTGCAATGACTATGGTCTGGACACGATCGAGACCGGTGTGGCTATCGCCGTAGCCATGGAGGGTGGACTTATCCCCTTCGGTGACAGCAAAGCCGCCATCGAACTCGTTCACGAGATGGGTAAAGGCACCCCCAAAGGCCGTATCCTTGGCGCTGGCGCTGCCACGACCGGCCGCGCGTTCGGCGTGCGCCGCGTACCTGTGGTAAAGGGCCAGGCCATGCCTGCCTACGAACCGCGCGCGGTAAAGGGCATTGGCATCACCTACGCCACCACCACCATGGGCGCTGACCACACCGCTGGCTACACCATCGCGCCTGAGATCCTCGGCGTCATGGGCAAGCAGGATCCCCTCAGCCCCGAAGGTAAAGCCGGCCTCAGCCGCGCCTTCCAGGCGACCACAGCCTTCATCGACTCATCCGGCCACTGCCTATTTATCGCTTTCGCCATCCTGGATATCGCCACCGGCTACCAGGGTATGATCGACGAGGTCAACGGTGTTACCGGTAATAAGTGGAGCGCTGACGATATCCTCAAACTGGGTGGAGACATCCTGAAGGTCGAGCGCAAGTTCAATGAAGCCGCGGGCATTGGCAAGGAAGCCGACCGCATGCCGGAATTCATGATGAAAGAGCCACTTCCACCACACAACGTTACCTTTGATATTTCTGACGAAACACTGGATTCTGTCTTCGGCGAGCTGTAAGTTTTGAGCCTCACTCCTCCCTTCCTGATGAACAGGAAGGGAGGTTTTTTTAAGATGATATAATTTTTTCACAAACTTACCGGTACTTAAAATGGGAGCGCAAAATGCCAAAAATCCTAGCGGATGCTGATGGAAACCTGATCCTGCCAAAGAGTTTTATGGAACGGCGTCAGATGCGTTCATGTTCGGAATACTGGCTGGACGAACGTGAAGGTGACCTCATACTGCACCCGCGGGTACCCAACGCACGCAAGCTTTACATCGAACCCACCACGGTCTGCAATCTCAAATGCAGCACGTGCATCCGCAACGTTTGGGGTGACCCGATCGCCTCAATGACCCCTGAGACTTTCGACAAGATCCTGAACAGCCTGGACGGTCTGCCGGAGCTGAAGCGGGTGGTTTTCACCGGTTTTGGTGAACCCTTAACACACCCACGCATCCTCGACATGATCGAAGCCATCCGCAAGCGCGATCTTTCAGTAACAATGGGATCCAACGGGCTCTTACTCACCCCAAAGGTCGCCCGGGAACTGGTGAAGTTGGGCGTGGACAGGCTGGTGGTTTCAGTCGACGGGGTCAACCCGGAAACCTACGACAAAGTTCGCGGTGCTGAACTTAACCGGGTATTGGATAATCTGCACCACTTGAATGAGATCAAGGAAGAAATGAATACCTTGATGCCCGCTCTCGGTATTGAGTTCGTCGCTTTGCGCTCCAATTACCACGAACTGGAAGGGCTAACTGGTTTAGCCATGCAGCTCAAGGCTTCACGCGTGCTGGTCAGCAACGTCTTGCCATACAGCGAAGACATGAAGTCAGAGATCCTCTATGGTTATCAACCCCAGGATCCGTTCAAGTCCAGTGGGTTCCCGGTGCAGACCGGAGCGTTCATTGCCTGGGGCAACCTGGAACTGCCGCGGATGCACTGGGGGGCGGAGCGGCGCTGCCGCTTTGTGAATGATCACTCTATTGTTGTTGGTTGGGACGGCGGCGTAGCCCCTTGTTACGCCCTCTCACACAATTATTCCTATTACGCGATCGACGGCCGAAAAAAAGAAGTCGCCCGCTACCTGCTGGGGAATGTCAATGATGCCCCGTTGTCAGAGATTTGGATGTCGGAAGAGTACACCCGCTTCCGCAGCGAAGTGCTGATCTTCCACTTTCCATCCTGTCCGGATTGCGACCTGCGCGATACCTGTGAGCTACGCGGGTTAAACGAAGGGTGCTGGGGGTTGAACCCCTCCTGCGCGGATTGCCTGTGGGCGCAGGACATCGTCATATGCCCGTAACCCACATCGCTTTGGAGTAAGAACTTGAAGATTAAATTGAAGTTGTTCGCGAACTTAAGGCAATACCTGCCGGGGGCTCCCATCGGTGAGGCAGTTGAGATCGATGTTCCAGAACAATATACTCTCGGAGAACTTGCAGCACAGCTCAAGTTGCCCCCGGATGAAGTAAAGATCTGTTTTGTGAATGGTATCATCTGCGAGCTTGAAAAAATACTAATCGAGGGGGATGAAGTGGGAATTTTCCCCCCCATCGGAGGAGGATAAATGACTGAGATCCACATCGACACCTGGCTTTACGGAAATCTTGCCGTTTATGGAGGCGACCCGAACGAACACAATTTTGCCAATGCAAATGTCCCGCTCCCGGAGGGCAGCGTGCTGCAGGACCTGTTAAACTCCCTGGGAATGAAGACCGAGGAACGGGGTATCACCTTTATCAACGGTGACCTGAGCGCCATGCCGGGCATGCAGCCTGACCTGGATCACGCGCTCAAAGATGGCGACCGCGTCGCATTCTTCCACTTACGGTCAATGTGGCCATTCCAATACCGTCACGGTGTGGCAATGATCGACGAGATGCAGTCAGCAATCGACAACAGCGAAGATATGGGATTACGGCACGCTTACAAATTGCCTGATGATGATTAGCGGGTAATTCAATTTCGTAATTCTGTACTGGATTCGATCAAGTGGATCGCGGTGGATTTAAATACCGCGATCACTTCTTTTCCCACCTCAAGGCCCATCTCTTTGGCTGATGGTCGGGTGACCAACGCGGTGAGGTTGAATCCCGCCTCCAGCAATACACGTGTAAGCGGTCCCTGGTTGATCAACTGTGTCACCCTGCAGTGCAGCCGGTTGCGCGCAGAGGAAGGTTTTACCTCTTCAGGGATGTTATAGAGGGTGATGTCTTCGGGTCTCAGACAAATGAACACGGGCTTACCGGGTGTAAGGTCACTTACCACATCGAAAAGCGACCCGTTTGCCCTCACCTGCACCAGGTCTTCCAGTTGCTTTTCCACTTTTCCGGGGATGATATTTTCCACCCCGACAAACGCCGCGACTTCGGGTGTATTGGGATGTGAAAAAACATGCGAGACACTGTCCAATTGATGCAAATGACCTTTAAACAACACGGCAACCCGATCACCAATTGCCAATCCCTCTTCCAGATCGTGGGTCACATAAATGCAGGTCTGGTTTGTCCGCGAGAAAATCTCGCGCAGGTCTCTAAGCAGTTCCAGCTGGGTGGGGGTATCCAGTGCGCTGAAGGGCTCATCCATCAGGATCAATTCGGTTTCCAGGCAGAATGCCCGTGCCAGGCTGACCCGCTGGGCTTCACCACCGGATAGTGAGCCGGACCTGCGCTTTGCCAGGTGAGAAATGTGCAGTTGCTCCATCCAGTATTCCACCCGCCTGCGGATCTCCTTCTCCGGGATGCCGCGGAACTTGAGACCCTGCCCGATATTGCTTTCAACAGTCCCGCTCAACAGCAGGGGCGATTGGTACACCGTGCTGATCTTGCGCCGGTAGGCCAGGTCCGTCAAATCCGGTGCATCTTTGAATTTAACGCTACCGCTTGAATACTTTTTCAACCCGGCCACTACCTGCAGCAGCGTACTCTTGCCGGCTCCATTGGGACCCACAACCACCAGTACTTCGTCCTTTTCGACGACGAGTTCCGTCAGGTCAAGGATGACGGTTTGGTCCGCCTTTACCAGCAGGTCGTGGATTTCCAGAAGAGAGGTCATGTGTTCACTTCCTGCGCTGTTGTAAAGTGGTTAAGGCAAAATTCACCAGGAAGGCCAGACCCAGCAAAATGATACTCAACGCGATCGCTGAAGCAAATTCGCCGCGGCTGGTTTCCAGAACGATGGCTGTTGTGAGCACCCGGGTGGAACCCTTGAGATTACCACCGACCATCATGGAGGCGCCGACCTCAGAAATAACGCTGCCAAACGCGGCGATCAGCGCCGCGACAAGCGCAAGCCGCGCTTCCTTCCACAAGGACAAAATCATTTGAAATTTGGACGCTCCCAGGCCCAATAGTTGAACCCGCAGCCGCGGATCGAGCTGCTGCAGGGAGCTGATGGTCAAGCCGGCTGCCAATGGGAACGAGATGAGCACCTGGGCGATCACGATCGCCGCGGGCGTGTAGATGAGCTTGAGCGCTCCAAGCGGACCGCTGCGCCACAGGAAGATGGAGACCACCAGCCCCACCACCACAGGTGGCAGCGCCATGCCGGTGTTGATCAGGCTGATCCAGAATTGGCGTGACCGGAACTTTACCAGTGCCAGGAAAGTACCCAACGGCAGGCCGATCAAGATACTGATCAGGGTCGCAACGCCAGAAACTTTCAGCGATAACAGGGTGATCCGGACAACTTCCGGATCACCCTGGAAGAGTAGCTGGATAGCCCTGACGATGCCGTCAATGAGATTCTGCATACAGGGCTATTGTACTAGTACTCTGGATTTCCCGCGTCCGGGAAGAACAACGGCTGACCGTATTTATCCACTCCAAATGTTTCGACCATCTTCTGTACTTCATCCGTCACCAACCAATCGGCAAAGGCTTTCGCACCGTCATAGTTCATATTTGTCCACTTTTCCGGGTTGACAGTAATAACATGATAGATGTTGAGCAGCGCTTTGTCGCCTTCAAAGAGGATATCAAGATCCAGTGTATCCTTTAGAGCCAGGTACGTGGCGCGGTCGGTGAGAGTGTAAGCATATTTTTCTGAAGCAATGCGCAGCGTATCCCCCATGCCCTGGCCGGTGTTGAGGTACCATTCCCCTTCCGGGGTGATCTCGGCCGCCGCCCATAACTTCAATTCCATCTTATGTGTGCCTGAATCATCTCCACGGGTGGTGAAAGGAGCCTGGGCTTCCGCGATGGCTTTTAGCGCCGTCACGGTATCCGCGCTTCCCTTGATTCCCGCCGGATCATCCGCCGGACCGACAATGACGAAGTCATTGTGCATGATCAGGTAGCGATCCTTGCCGAATCCGCCTTCCATGAAGGTAACCTCTGACGCGGGTGCGTGCACCAACAGGACATCCGCGTTACCTTCTTCACCCATCTTTAAAGCCTCGCCGGTTCCCACAGCCACCATCTTGATCACATACCCGGTTTCTTCCTGGAAAATGGGCAATAAATAATCGAGCAATCCGGAATCGCGTGTGCTGGTCGTTGTGGCTAGGATCACGTCAGGATTGGCAGGCGCGGGCGGAGCTGCCGGGGCTTCTGTGGGAACCTCTGTTGCCGGTGGCGCCGCGGGAGCTTCGGTAGGTTCCGCTGTTGCCGGTGGCGCCGCAGGTGCTTCGGTAGGTTGTGCCGCGCACGCGGTCAGCAGTAGGCTCAGGCTCAGAATTATGGCCAGTATTGCAAATATAGATCGCTTCATTTTCTTCTCCTTAGAAAAATATTTCAGTCCATTTGGACTGTATATAAACCATATCTGGATTGGAACACTCGTTGATGGGATTATCCTCTTGTCAAAATCGCAATAACACTGTATAATTGTATAGTTACAGTTATACATTTAATAATAGTCTGTTTCGTATTTTTCGTCAATAGAATGAGCGAATCGATATTAATGATTCAATCGAAACCTGGAAAAACAAGGATCTGCCATGGATGAGGATTATTTATATTTACGCATTGCCGAGTCGATCCGGCGCGACATCAATAACGGCAATTACAAACCCGGCGATCCCCTTCCTTCCATAAGGAGTATTGCGGATACCTGGAATTGCACCAACGGCACTGTACAGCGCGCACTGCGCGAGTTGGAAGCAGCCGGACTGGTATCCACCCACGTGGGCAAACGCACCCTGGTGATCGGGGCAAACCCGCTCGCGCCTGAGGACTCACTGCAAAGGGCGAACCTCATCCACCGGGCTGAAACCTTTCTATTGGAATCCATGACCGCTGGATATACTCAATTGGATGTCGAGGACGCTTTCCGGGTCGCGTTCAATCGCTGGCGCTCGGCTATTCAACCGCAAACCAGGTTTTCAGCGAATACGTTGCGCTTTTCAGGCTCCCACGACCTGGCCCTGGCCTGGATGGCAACACATTTTGGCGAGTTCGCTCCCGGATATGCGCTGAAGCTGAATTTCACCGGCAGTCTTTCGGGTTTATCCAGCCTGCAAAAAGGCGAAACCGATATCGCCGGCGCGCATCTTTTGGACGAACCAACAGCGACCTATAACATCCCATTCGTACAAAAAATGTTCCCCGGAGAGAAAATCGCCCTGATCACCCTGGCACACCGCCGGTTGGGTTTCATGGTAAAGCCGGGCAACCCAAAACAGATTCGGGGAATTGAAGACCTGGCGCGGCCGGAAGTCAGGTTCATCAATCGCCAGGAGGGTTCAGGCACCCGCGTATTCCTTGATGCGCAATTAGGGAAGAAAAACATCGATCCAACTGGAATCGCGGGATACTTTACTGAAAGGTCAACTCATTCCGAAGTCGCGGCTGAAGTTGCGCAATCACGCTCGGACACCGGTATCGGCCTTGAAGCGGCGGCAAAAACTTACGGGCTTGATTTTATTCTGCTGACCACGGAGCGCTATGACCTGGTGGTAAAAGAAAGCACCTTCCAACTCGCTCCCGTCCAACAGATGATCCACTGGCTTAAGGGAGATGATTTTCGGGTTGTGTTAAACCGGTTGGGCGGTTATGACAGTAATGAAAGCGGGTCTATCCGTTGGGTCTCCTGATCCGCGCAGCGCGAGTTCTTTCTGAACCATACAAAAAACGGCTGTGCAAAATAAATTGCACAGCCGTTTACTTGTTCCAATTACTCAGTCTATTGCCACCATCACATTTGAGGCTTTGATGACCGCGTAAACTTCCTTGCCTTCCTTAAGTCCAAGGCTTTCCACGGATTCTTTGGTAACGATCGACACGAGTTCTTCTCCGCCGTTGGTGCGAATCACAACTTCCGCGTTGACCGCTCCCATGATCACTTTCTCGACTTTACCTTTTATCTGATTGCGCGCGCTGATTTTCATAATTTATCTCCCAATTATCTATTTTTTAAATTATAACCTGCAATTTATGCTTAAATCAATAATTCCATTTTTGTAGCTTCGTGCATTTCACTTTCTCGCCAACTTCCATTTAGGTTGTATGCTTTGATTTTGCAGGGAAAAGAAGAGAGTAGGAAGCAACTATTTTGACTCTTTATGATCGGGAAGCAGCAGAATCCGCAATAATAGAAATACAACAAGCGAAACCAGGATTAAAATCAACGCAATCGGTTGAGCCGCTGCCAATCCAAAACCATTGAATCGCTCAAAGATCAATACCGTGGCAATCTTGGGATGGTAGGCAAGTATCACGACTGCTCCAAATTCGCTGATACCGCGCGCCCACATCATCACCGCCCCGCCCAAAACCCCTCGCCAGGCGATTGGTAACGTTACACTGAGAAACGCCTGAAACGGGGTAGCGCCATCCGTGAGGGCGACCTTTTCATACTCTTCATCGACCAGGGCAAATGATTCCCTGCTCATATTAATAAGAAATGGAACGCTGACGAACAACATGGCAACAACGATACCGGCCAGGTTATCAGTGAACGTGAGCCCGAGTGGAGAAAACCATTGCCCAAGGATACCTTTGCGGCCAAAAACCAGAAGCAGCGCTATCCCGGCCGCGGTGTGAGGGATGACAACGGGCAAATTTATGACCGCCTCCAGTAATCGCTTACCTCGAAAATTATGGCGCGCCAACAGGAAAGCCAACGGAATCGCAGTAATCGAAGCCACCAATGTAGCAATCAGGCCTGCACCGAATGTCAGACCGATTGACCTGATCACTTGCGGATCTTTAAATGCCTGGAGAAAGGCAGCAGGTGTTGTAGATAATAGTGTGCTAATCAGGGGTAGAACGATGAAAATTACAATCAGACTGCCTAAAATAGCGAAAGTGACATTAAAAGCAAGATTGCGCCGATTCATTCTGTATTATGATCCTGGCAGGCGCTGGAAAGAGAAGAAGGAATTTGTTCAGGCTGGTCGCATATGACCGGGTCGAACATTTCATGCGAATCACCAGCCATGATCGACCTTCCCTCCGGGCTTAGCAGGTACGCAATAAACAACTCCGCTTCTTCCGGATGAGAGGCATTCTCCGGTATGGTGATCCCGTAACCAATTCTTTCACCTCGGAAAACTGGCTTTACCGATGAAAATCGCTGAAAATCTTCATCGACCTGGACCTGGCTATAGTATTCTTGATAATCTGCCTCACCTAGATTCAATTCAGGTGGAATTTTCAACATCTTTAAACCGTGCTGACGGATAACGCTTTCATATTCGAACGCGTAATCGATCTCACCCGCCTCAAGGAGAGCAATCAATTCAACACTCGCCCCACGTACAAGGACGTGGGAATCAGGTCTTGTTTCAAGTATTTCTGGCACAGTCACCGTTGTAATCAGTCCGTCAGAAAAGATTCCCAACGGAAATGTGAACTGGCCATAGAACATATCAGTGAAAATCGTGGGGCAGGAATATTTCTGCCCGGCGAGCGCGTAGGTCATCAATGCGCGGTACCCAACAGCGTCAAATCGAGGATCAGCCAATCCCACTTTCACATCCGGTCGGGATAAAATTTCATACCAATTATCTGAGTTTATATCTTTGGCATATGCGCTTTGGGGATGATAGGCTATCGCCAGGCGGTTGCTGGCAAAACGAATGTACCAATCCGCATAAGGTATACCGGTCTCCGGATCAATTGAGGAATACATTAACATCGGCAACAGGGATGCATCCGCTGTGGCAATCACATCGATCGGTTTATGTAATTCGGTGGCATGACGGATCACCTGTATACTGCCATGATACTCAGCCTGAACGTCGATGTTGGGATAGCGTGCTTCAAAACCTTTTTCAAGATGATCAAATGGGATGATCAGGCTGCCAGCAGCGAAAACAACCAAAGGTGTTTTCTCATTGTTCATCACACCCACCCTTGAACATCCGGTTAATAAACCTGCCAGTAGAACGCTAATAAGGGCAACAAATTGAAAACAATGGCGAATCTTCATAATGTCGCAACCGGAAATTGGGGCATGCATACCTGCAAATCATCAATATAGTATGAAGGGTGGACCAATTTACGGTCCACCCTTGCCATGAAACTTCTGTTTATTTAATGGTAATTGAAACCACGTCCTTCACCCAGAGTTTACCCGAGGTTTGCCCGGGCATGGCCATGTTATACATAGCCGCTGCTTCAGAGTCAAAGGACACCAGGCAATCTGCACAAGCCAGAACAGAAGCAAGATCCAGATCAGCAGTAAAACCATCACGGGCTGTGAATGTGACTGTGGCAGCCTCACCCTTCACACCGGCTTTTGTTAACAGTTCACTCAACCGGACTCCTTTATACTCCGCAGGACCATTCTTTGGATGTTCCAGTGTAAGTGTGACCACGTCCATACCTCGTAAATCTGAATCGGTTAGCTGCAATTCCTTATCGACCGCACCTGTAACCGTAAATGTTACCGGTTCTGGTGTGCCTTTTGGTCCACAAGCGGCTAAAAGCAAAACCGTCACAGCAAGAACAACCACAAGAATACTGGCAACACGTTTGGTTTTCATTTCCTTCTCCTTATACTTTTATAGGTATCCATATTCCTATACAAATCTTCAATCAGAATTTGTAAAAGCTTGTTACTTCAACTCGACCTTAACTACGGTTTTTACCCATGAACTGGTGGGCGACCCGGGTAGCACGATCATATATTCTCCCGGAGTCTCCATGAATGCCAGTATAGAATTCGGGTCGTTCTGTACATCTTCCAGGCTGACTTCCGCTGTATAACCATCTGCAGCGGTAAAAACAAGTTTCGTTGCATCAGGTTTCACGCCAGCTGTTTGAAGCAGCTCGTTCAATGAAACCCCGGTGAAATCCTGTGGACCATCTTTGCCTTCAGCGGAGATCGTCATGGATTCAAGAGCTCGTAGTTCCGCATCTTTAATGACTGTTTCAGTGTTAACCAAGCCCGTAAGGGTAATCTCGCCATCATTATCCGGAACTGGTTCTGCCGTAGCCGCCAGAATGGGTGGAACATCCACAACGATCTCAGAAATTTTCCCTAACATCATTGCCTGGTCTACGTTCGTGCCAACCAATCGCAATGGGAAAAATAGATCAGGGAGTTCCGTATCATTAACCTTATTGGCGAGGATGACCTGGTTATCCTTTATAATGGTTGATCCATCCAGGGTAATCGACTCGCCATCTTCGCTGATCAGATTAATATCGTAACCTTCCTCAGCAAGTTCAACGTTATAAGCGGTCTCGGAATGGTCGTCAGCATCATCCACATCTCCTACCAATATCCACAATGGCACACCCAGCCAGGTTTGTCCGTTTTCATCCTGGTAAGTCTTCCCATGACAACTAGGAGAACCGCAGGATTCAAACGAATCACGCGTCACCGTTGAGGACAACGCGCCGTTAACATCAAGAGCCCATGTGTCACCTACGGTTTTTACCTCCATCTTGTTTACCCATTTCACAGACCAGTGACCATCAACGATCTGGTTATTCTTTTCGCTCACGACCATCAGCCGAAAACTACCCTCTTCCTTAGAATTCAATGGCTGCCCGGCGCGTTCATACGCAATAATCACCGTCAAGGGGTCGTGCAAGGGCAGTTCCTTCCCATCAGAAGGAGAATAGGCAATGAACAATCCGTTCAACACCTGGTCATACGAAAGCGTCATGCTGTAACCATCTTCAGCGGTGATGGCAACACCCATCGTCGGATCAAAGGGGATACCAAGATATTCAACCAGATCCTTGACAGCAACCCCTTTATAAAGTTCGGGTATTGTGATCTTTCCTGTGCTGCTTACAATACCTGCCTGCCCCTCAGTCGCAGGAAGGGTTTTAAGCTTTTCCAGAGTAATTACCTCTTCACCCCCCGAGCCTGCCAGAGTTAGCGTTGCCTCCTGGTTCTCGTTCACTTCTGTTGATTCAACAACCGTTGGAGCGCAAGCAGTGAATAGAAAAGCCAGGATCAGTAAAAATGAGAACGCTATCAAGATTCTTTGATTTCGGTGCATTATAGACTCCTTATTAAATTAATTGAGTACCCATGTTGGTTGTCGAATAACCAGTTAATGTTTTTACTTTTCTTCGAAATTCCAGTGATTGGATTGTGTCCAATAGAGGTGAAATCTTGGACGCCTGCTCTTTTGAAAAAACCAGATCGTAGCGTTCTTCAAAGAGAGGAATGAAATGCAAATCAAATTGATTGGCAGCAGCCTGTAAGCCAAGCGTAACATCTGCATAACCTTCTTTTACCCGCCTTGCCGCATCAGTATGAGTGGACACAGTGTGTGAATATCCATTGACTTCTTCCGGAGTGATCTTCAAGGCATGTAATTGTTGATCAAGCCAGATCCTGGTACCAGACCCTGTATTCCGGTTAATGAATTTGATGTCCCCCCGGGCCAGGCTCTGAATTGAGCGGATCGATTTTGGATTTCCTGCTGCAGTAATTAGCCCTTGCATTCGATTTGCTAAAGTGACCACCTGCATATCCCGGTCCGGAAAGATGTGCCTAACAAAAGGCAGGTTGTATTCTCCGTTCAAATCGAGCAAGTGTGCACCAGAAAAATGGCAAAGATTTTGACGCAACATCATCAATCCATCCAGACTGCCGACAGTAAAAACCCGTATGTCCACATAATTGGACACTAATTCGGTCAGGTACTCAATTGCTAGATCATGACTCCCCGAAAAAATGACAAGTGGTCTATCAGTTTCATCAGGAAGGATAAGATCCTGAAAGAAGAACCCGCCCCCCTTTGCCTGGTAGAACTTTTCCACAACCCCGGAATTAACTGTGGTGCTTACCAATTCAACCAGGTCTGCGCGTTCCAGTAACTGCAAATGGTGGCGGACCCAGGCTGGATGCTCTCCAATAGCCTTTCCGATCTTCGTTAATGAGGTCGGACCTGCTAACACCTGACGCATGATCGCCCTTCTCCGGGGATCAGCAAGAAGTTTATATTTTTCACGAGAAAATAATGGAAGAATAGATTTTATAGCCATTAAGTTTTTCCTTAACGGTTAACATAATATCAAATTCACAGTCAAGCGTCAATCGAAATTGAGCAGATATTTATACTAAGTTTGGATTATTGGGGTCCTAAAAAATCTAAAAACAAATAGAAATGTGTCAATCCGAATTTACTTCCTACCGCACTCGTAAGTATCACCGCGCAGGGTCTCAACGGCATGCGCCATCACCGGTAAGAAGACTCCGATGGACTCCACTGCACCTTTTGGACTGCCCGGCAGGTTAACGATCAAAGTTGCCTTGCGGATCCCGGCAGTGGCGCGGGAAAGCATCGCCCGTTGGGTGATCTGCAGGCTCGCCTGGCGGATTGCTTCGGTAATTCCCGGCGTGTGTCGATCGATCACTGCCATGGTCGCATCGGGTGTCACATCGCGTGGGGCAAATCCCGTTCCACCGGTAGTGAAGATCACATCGTACTCACCGCAATCACACATCTCGACCAATAACGCTTTGATCTCCTCGATCTCGTCCGGCACGATCGCCGTCCTGTTAACCAGGGCTTTTCCCTTCAACACTTCCACCAGCGCAGGACCGCTGCGATCCTCGCGTGTGCCGGCAAAACCCTTATCGCTGACTGTGATGATGGCCGCCCGGATATCCGGAGTTATCAGGATCTCATCACCGGGCTTGATGAACCCAGTCTTAATTACACGGGCAAAAACTCCCTCGATGGGCATGATACACATTCCCACCTGTTGATAGACCTCACAGTGGGTATGACATTCCTTACCGATTTGAGTGATTTCCAATTCAACGTCGCTGATTACCAACCGTGTGCCAACGGGCAGTTGAAACAGATTTATTCCTTCAGTGGTGATGTTTTCGGCGAAAATTCCCGGTATCAGATCCTTTGCGCCTTTGCGGGTCATTTCATCAATGCTTTCCTGCCCTAATAGACTGATCTGCCGGTGCCAGTCGCCTGCATGCGCATCCCCCTCAACCCCTAATTCGGTGATTCTTACACCTTCCGGGACTGAGTGTTTGATCTCACCTTTTGCGTCACTGATATTTACCGTTAATACCTTCGCCATAGTCCCTATCCTCCAATCTTACTCATGTTCTTATTGGGAATAAAGGGTCGGTCAAACTCATGCTGCGCCGGCTTATTGTAAATAGCCTCAATGAGCAATTGCTTCAAGGCATCCTCGCCACTGTTCAGTGCTTCCAGTAACGAGATCTCCGAATTATCGCCCAGGCACATGCGCAGGTTGCCATCGCTCATCAAACGAACGCGGTTACAAGACCGGCAGAATTTTTGCGAATGTGGGCTGATGAAACCCACCCTTCCCAGGTAACCCTCCACCTGATAATCCCGTGAAGGTTGGCTGGCATAACGCGGCTCCAGTGGTTTGAGGTGCGGTCGGGCATTGACGAGATCAGCATTATTCACGCGCAGCGAGCCATGCTGCCCCAATTCACCCAGCGGCATCAGCTCGATGAAGCGCACATCCAGAGGTCTGTCGCGGGTCAATTCAATAAAATCATCCACTTCATCATCATTCCTGCCCTTCACCAGCACAACATTGACCTTGACAGGGGTTAATCCCGCATCCATGGATTCTTCAATACCTTTGAACACCAGGTCCAAATTCCCGCCGCACATCGCTTTGAAGCGCTCTGGTTTCAAGGAATCCATACTGATGTTCACCCTGTCCAACCCGGCTGCCTTGAGAAGCCTGGCGCGGCCGTCCAGCTGCTGGGCGTTGGTGGTCATGGATAATTCCCGGATCCCCTCAATGGAGGAGATGTTGCTAACAATCTCCATGATGTCTTTGCGCAGTAACGGCTCGCCGCCGGTCAGGCGTACCTTCCTGACACCCAGGTCGGCAAAAACGCGTACGATCCGTGTAAATTCATCCGTGCTGAGTTCCCTTTGCTTGGGGCAATCCCCTTCTTCAGCACGACAGTAGGTACACCGCAGGTTGCAACGTTCAGTAACAGATACTCTCAGATAATCGATGCGCCGTCCAAATTGATCAAGCATGATCTTCCACTATCCCTTCACGTTTAAAATCACCGGATTTCCCCCCGCTCTTTCGGATCAATTGTACCTTTTCAACGGTCATTGCGCGATCCACCGCTTTACACATGTCATAAATGGTCAACGCGGCAGTGCTGGCCGCAGTCAGGGCTTCCATCTCCACTCCGGTTGAATAGGTTGTTTTCACGGTTGCCGTGATCAATACCGCGTCAGGCTGCACAGCAACCAGGTCCACCGCAGCGCTGGTGATGGGGATGGGGTGGCACATGGGAATCAGGTCTGGGGTGCGCTTAGCCGCCATGATCCCGGCGATGCGCGCACTGGCGAAGACATCTCCCTTTTTTATCTTATCATCCAGGATGAGCGTTAATGTCTCAGGTTTCATCCTTACCAGCGCAGTCGCCACCGCAACCCGCTCGGTGGTGGATTTCTCGCCGATGTCCACCATTATGGCCTTACCCTTATCATCCAGGTGTGTTAATTCCATGCTCTTGTCTCCCCTGGTTTATCCAGTTTATATCCGCCAAGTTTTGCCAGGCGCTCTGCGAATGCTTCGCTCCGCATCACATCCAGCAGTTTCTGTAGCGCGTCCAGTTGCAGGGCGTCCTCCAGTACAAGCAGATCATACTGCTCCTGGTAAATCGGTACAAAGTCCAACCCAAACGCTTTCGCCACCGAGTAAATGCCCAATCCGGTATCCGCCGTACCGGCTGCGATCGAGGCAGCCACGGAGGAATGGGTGTATTCTTCCCGCGCATACCCGCTGATACCGGAAGGATCGATTCCCTCTTGTTTCAACAGGTAATCCAGCAGGATGCGTGTACCGCTGCCTTTCTGGCGATTGACATAACTCGCGCCGACCAGGTCAGATAGTCTCTTGATCCGCAATGGATTGCCCGGTCTGACCATCAAACCCTGCATACGCTGGACGCACTCGATCAATACCACGCCACCATCCGGGAAGAATCGGCGCAGGTACGGTATGTTGTACACACCGCTGGCTTCATCCAGCAGGTGGACCCCGCCCAGGTGCGCCTCACCCCGTTTAACGGCCAGTATTCCGCCCATGCTGCCCACGTGCGAAGAAGTGATCCGGCTGTCCGGCCATAGGTGTTTCATAATATCCGCAATCTCATCCAGCAACGGGTCGTGGCTGCCGGTGATTACCAACGATCGTTCGATCTCCTCCATACTGCGCAGCAATCGAACGTTCACCAGTTCGCCGGGTTCGTAACCCTCCACGTTTTGCGGAACCTCGATGATCCCATCTGCCTTGACCATGGAACTCACCACGCCGGCGCCGCGGTTCAACGGCACCGCCACGAGCTTCCCGCGTACCCTGCCGAGGGTTGCGCGTATGTATTCTCTGTATTTCAATGAAGAGGTCAACCTGCGCGAGACTTCCACCTGGCAGTGATCTGATTGAACGCCCGTTCGCCCCGTCAACAGGTCAACCACCGGCTTGAACAATTGTTCCATCACTAGCATACCGGATACCGGGTAACCCGGTAGCCCCAGCATGGGGATGACGCTTTTCTTTTGTGTCGAAATAGCCGCAGCCAGGATGGCCGGTTTACCGGGTCGGATGGCGATACCGTGCGCGATCACCTCACCCAGTTCCTGCATGGCGCTGACCGCGTAATCCTTTTTTCCGGCGGATGAACCCGCGATTAAAACCACCGCGTCGCATTCGGCCAGAGCGGTCTCCAATGCGCTTTTGATGGTCAGCAGGGTGTCTTTTGCGATCGGGTACTTGCGCGGCGTACAACCCCACTGCGTGAGCATGGCAGAGAAGATGCTCGTGTTGAACTCGATGATACTGCCGGAAATCGGGCTGTCTGTGAGGGGCACCAGCTCGTCGCCAGTCGGGATCAGCCCGATCACCGGTTTGGCGACCACGTTCACCTGCAGCACCCCGCACGCCAGCAGCGCGCCGATCGTGGCAGGTGTGATCTCTGTGAAGGAGGGGATGATCATATCCCCGGCGCTGATGTCCTCGCCGATCTGGCGGATATGCTCCCAGGGAACGGCAGCCGAGTAGAGGGTGATGAAATCGTTGCCTTCGATCACGTCCTCTACCATGACCACCGCATCGCAACCCGCGGGCAATTGGTCCCCGGTGTTGACCCAGGTATAGTCAGATGATTTGATGTGCACTGGCGTCCGTTCACTGGCGCCGAATGTCAACCGCGACTCCAGGGCTACGCCGTCCATGGCGCAGGCATTATAGTGCGGAGCAGAGATCCGCGCATAGATCGCTTCCGCGCTGATACGGTTCAGCGCATCGACGGTGGGGGTCGTTTCCATGTCGCGTTTTAATCCACGCGCAAGCAACGCGGCGATGTATTTTTCCCGGGCTTCTTCCAGCGGCAGGTTGGTCAGATATTGATAAGGCATATCACCTCGAAAAAAGGGTCACTTCCACCAGGTCACCCTGTTTGAGCCCTTCCAGCTCGCGCGGAATACGAATAAAGCCATCGGTACAGGCCAATGTGGTGATCAACCCGGATCTGCTCGGCACTGGTTCAACCTGTCCGTCGCGGATCATGACCGGAACGATCTCCTCGCGCCCATGGTTGGACGGGACGGAGCGCGAAACCGGTAGTGTGACGTGACGGTCAGTAACCGTTGCGCCTTGCATGCTGAACAGGATCGGTCTTACCAGGTTATAAAAGATGAAAAAAGTTGCCACCGGGTTGCCGGGCAATCCAAAAACCGGTTTGCCTTCGATCTCTCCAAAAAGGGTGGGCTTACCGGGTTTGATCGCAAGTCCATGCACCAGCATGCTGCCCAGATTGTTGATCACCCGCGGCATGGCATCCTTCTCGCCCACCGAGGTGCCGCCGGACAGGATCAACATGTCATACTGTGCCACCGCCGCCTTAACAGCTGCTGTGATGTCTTCCTCGTGATCACGTATGATGCCCAGGCTATCAGGGTTACCCCCAGCCTCGCGCACTGCGTTATACAGCATGGGAGTATTAACATCCCGGATCTGCCCGGCACCCGGTTTGTTACCGGTTGGCACCAGCTCATCTCCGGTGGAGATAATCGCTACACGCGGTGCTCGCATTACAGGAACAGTAGTAATACCCAGTGCAGCCAGTGTACCGCTATCGGCAGCGTTGATGCGCCGGCCTGCCGGCAGCATCACCTGGCCGGGTCGGGTATCCTCGCCGCGCATGATCATGTTCGCGCCTGGCGCAGAGGGTTTGTACACAGCGATCTGCCCGCCACCCAGGTCTTCGGTGTGCTCCACCATGACCATGGTATCGGCGCCCGCAGGTACCTCGCCGCCGGTAGGCACACCGGCACACTGCCCGGGACCAATGGAAAAGTCCGCGTGTTGCCCCATTTCCACCTCTCCCACCAGCATCAATAACGCCGGTATCGCATCGCTGCACCCAAACGCATCCGTGCTCTTAACCGCAAACCCGTCCACTGTTGAACGGTCAAAGCCCGGGATGAACTCGGTGGCGCAGATCTCCTCTGCCAGGACGCGGTGCAGCGCCTGCTCAAGGGGAACCACTTCAGGGGCAGTGCGCAGGGCACCAAAATGCGTCTGGGCGATATTAATCGCTTCGGAGAGGGGTTTAACGGTCAGCATAAGTTTTCAACTTGTAAGCAATATGAATAATGCAACGTGTATTATCCCTGGTCTACGTACAAACCGGACTCGTAAATCTCCTTGATGTTTTTCGGCAGGCTCGCGTAGAAAGCCGTGGCATTCACCACTTCATCTAGCGAGACATGCTCCATAAACGTGTGCGCGTAGATCTCGTCACCGGGTCCAAAACCGATCGAAGGGATATGCGCCTTGCCGGCCCAGTAAGTGCCGTTCGTTGAGAAATCCCATGTTCCCAATGGTCGGGTTTCGCCGAACATATCCAGGATCGCCTTTTGACCTGCCTGTACCAGCGGATGAGTCTCCTCCTGCAGCCATGCCGGGAAGTATTTGCTCACCGGGAACTTAAACCCGGTATAGGAAGGTTCATCATAAAACAATTCTTCAACAATGATCTCGTTTTGCAGGTAATCCGGGATCAGTCCTTTGATCAGGTCGATGACATAATCATGCGGCTCGTTCAATGTCAACCGGCGGTCGATGTAGATCGTAAATAGATCGGGCACCGCGTTGAGAGAGTTGGTGCGCGCCACCGCGTCCGTCACCGCAATGGAAGGGTTGCCCAACACCGGGTGCTTCCCCATGCCAAAACGAAAACGGCGGTCCAATTCGCGCACCAGGTTGATGATGGAAGCCATTTTGTAAATGGCNNCGATGTAGTGCACCGCGGCGTGTGCCGATCTTCCCATAGTGGTGATCTTTAGTTCGATACGCCCTTTGTGCCCGCGGTAGAGTTTCATCTTGGTCGGCTCGCCAATCACCACGAAATCAGGTTTCACCTTGGGATCCACCTCAACGAAAGCATTGGGACCGATGCCGTCGCACCATTCTTCCAT
>DIWL01000067.1:41022-58332 GCA_002428455.1 Anaerolineaceae bacterium UBA6107
TCGATCTTGCCCTCGAACGGGTCCCAGCCCCAGGCATCACGGTCGCCCACGCCTACTGTATCAATGTGAGAATCATAAACAAGCACCTTCGAACCGTCACCTATGCGCCCGATCGTGTTGCCCATTTTGTCAAAACGGACCTCATCGTAGCCTAACTTGCGCATTTCCGCCTGGATACGTTCACCAACCGGACCGATCTGTGACTCCATCGACGGGATGGCGCAGATCTCCCGCATGAATTTGATGATTTCTTCCCGCTTTTCTTCCACCCGTCGCTTGATCTCACTTTGTGTGTCCATTATTCCTCTTATATTAAAGATTATTGGTATTTCAATCCCCTGGCTGTGTCAGGTTTTTTCATGAAATAAACAGCTATTACCTGCTTACCAATGATAATGGGATTGGTTGTTTTTTACAATCCCGGCTGGACTCCCGGCTGGACTGGATGGAGACACACCATCTCCCTGGCTCACCCCCTGCCTTTTAACCGCAATTCAAACAGTCGAAGAAGAATCCGCGTCAAACTGCAAACCCGCGATGATCTCCTGGAGGATTTGGGAGGGTGATTGATCAATATCTATCACCAATGCATCACATGGCTCCTCCAGCGCGGCAAACTGGCTCTCCACCATACCGGCTTTCATGTAATGGTCATCGCGGCTATCCACTCTTGCACTGATCAGAGCAGGACTGCCCTTGAGGTAGACAAACCTGATCTGATCAGGAACCACATTCAACCGGTCGCGGTAACTCTGCTTGAGGGCTGAACACGCCATTACGCCGGTCTGCCCCTGCTGCAATCGGGACAGGATCAACCCGGCAAGGGTATCCAGCCAACCAGCGCGGTCTGCGTCAGTCAGAGGAATACCGCAGCTCATTTTGTCCACATTTTCAGGTGAATGATAATCATCCCCGTCGAAAAAATCCCAGCTGAATCGATCCGCCAGCATTCTACCCAGCGTGCTCTTGCCGCTGCCGGTTACGCCCATTAAGATGATAAACCCGATGTTGCCGGTTAATTCAGTCATCAATAGGTGGCTCTTTTTGTGCCGGTCGCAGCCGTGGCTCTCTCATGGATTTACCGGCCAGGCTTTGCGGTAGTTTTCGATCATTCGATCACACATCTCATCAAAGGCAGGGTCGATCTTCCGGCCGGCAGGATTGGCCTGGTGCCAGGCTATGATCTCGCGTGCACCAGTGGAAAATGGGATCGTTGCAGCAAAATCAGGCACGACCTGCTTGATCTTGCTGTTATCAAATATCGCGCTGTGCGTTTTATCTCCCAACAGGCTGTCGCCAATGCGGGAATCGTATGCTGCGATCAGGTCAGATGGAATGTGCACCAGTTCAGCGCTCACCCCTGCTGCTTCTGCCAGGAGCTGATAAATGCGGTTCCAGGTTAACCATTCATCCGATGTGATGTGAAAGACCTCGCCCCTCGCCCGGTAATTACCGAGCAATCCAACCAGCCCTTTGGCAAAATCGGAACTGTGCGTGAGCGTCCAAATGGAGGTGCCATCACCATGGACAACGACCGGTTTACCACGCAGCATGCGATCGATTACCGTGTACCCGCCCTCGACCGGTACGTAGCACTGGTCATAAGTATGGGATGGCCTGACTATGGTGAAGGGGAAAAGTGACTGACGATACTCGTTCAGGAGGAGTTCTTCGCAGGCGATCTTGTTGCGCGAGTACTCCCACACGTGGTTTTCCAGCGGGGTGGATTCGCGGATGGGCAGGTTGGCTGCCGGGGTCTGGTAAGCGGAAGCTGAGCTGATGAATACATACTGCCCGGTTCTGCCCTGGAACAACCTGATATCGCGCTGCACGTCTTGCGGTGTGTAGGCGATCCAATCGACCACCGCGTCAAAATGCCTGCCGGCGAGGATTCGTTCAACCGCTGCTTCATCACGGAAATCCGCCTCAACCAGCCGGGCTCCTGGCCGCGCCGGTCGCACCGATCTCCCGCGGGTCAATAGGGTGAGATCGATCCCGCGTTCGACCGCGAGCGCTGAGCACGCCGCGCTGATGATCCCCGTTCCACCAATGAATAAAACTTCCATGGTCTGCTCCTGATCGATCCTTAGTTTTCGATTTCCTTGACTAATTATACTGGCTTCATCATGCGGGCATTCCTCCAGGTTAGAGGCGATCCTTGTTCCCTTTCCTTGTATCGTTTATCCTGGTGAACATTATTGGAAAAATATCCGGTAACCTGCCATGATCGCCTGCGGATTGCCGCGGCAAGCCAGGGAAACCTCGGTGTGCGGAGAAAAACCGCAGCGGCTGCAGTCAATATCCGCCCGGTCTTTCAGGTAACACCCCTGCTGCAGGCTGCCATCCGGGTTGGCATTGTCGATCAGCGTGTCACGGCATACCCAGTCATTGCGCCGGAGCGCATGCAGTGCGGCATAGGAATTGAGGATGTTCACCCCGGTTCGTTTGAGACGGATCACTTCCTCCAGCAGGTTTTCGCGCCAATCGAAATCAAGGAACAGGTCATCCTTATGATCATACGGATAATAGAATTGAAGCGTAATGCCGCGAAACACATCGTTCAAAAAATTCAGTAATTCAGGTATTTCCTCTGCGTTGACCGAGTTGACAGTCACATGGGCGTACAGCCGGGGATGCCGGCTGGCACGGGCGTTATGGATCACCTGATCGAACACAGGCGCACCACGCAGCCTGTTATGCGTGTCACGCAGTCCATCCACGCTCACCCACAACACATCCGAGGGCACGTCCAGTGGTCGGGTGCCATTGGTGGTCACGCCCACACTGAAGAAGCGCTCCCGGGCATAAACCACAAGGTCGTGCACCCTTTTCTCCCCATCCCGCCACAACAGCGGCTCGCCGCCCTCAAACATAAGCAGGCGGTTGCCGCGCGCATACAACTGATCAATAATCCCGCAGGCCTCATCAAAGGTCAACTCTTCTGACTGCATAGAAAAAAAAGGACATTGCTGGCAGCGCAGGTTGCACCTGTACGTTAACTTAAAACTGGCCAGAAAAGGCTTTTGCCGCGAGAACAGGTAATTCTGCGTGATATACGCAGCCTGCCTGATCCATAAACCAGGAGTAGGATGAGGCTGTCTCATACATGCATTTTACCGGATGCGGGTAATTTCCTCCAATGTAATAGAAAAATCAACTGTTAAACCAGTTCGCCCGATCAAGTAAAACCTGAAAGAGCTGATCACCGGATCCCTGGTGATTAAGTTTCCCCTATATTGTAGAGGGTTCAAACCCGGAGACAACCGGGTGGGTAAACACCTGCTGGTGATAGATAGCTTCCCATTCCGCCAATTGCCACTTACCCCTCCAGTATCCTCCCTCAAACAACTGTTGATAATGACTGAAATCGTAGATCGGCATGGAGGCAAACCACGGAAAGGTCAACCGGTGCACTGGTACACCCTACAGTTCGGCGCACGCTACCTCCAGTGCCACCATGCGCCGGCTGACTGCCGTGATGTATTTCTTTAAATAGTGGCTTATAGAAAGGTTCTCCCCGTGATTAATCGCACATTCATTTAGGTCAAAGGCGTAGATCTCGATTGCCCCCAGGTTCAGTGCGGGCTCGATCGGCACATTGCTGAGCGCTCCACCATCGACCAGGATCCTCCCTTCCCGTGAGAATGGCGGAAACCAGGGGGGCAAGGCGATCGAGGACAGGACCCCTTCAAGGATCGATGAATCCGGATTAGCCCCAAAGATGATCGGCTGTCCCGTCTCTATGTCGGCGCTGACCATGGCCAGTTTCACCTGTTTGATCATCCCGAACATAATATCTTTTTAAATCCCCAGTGACAGGAAGAATTCCTCGGTCTTGCGGCGTGCCCGGTCGCTCGGCCACCCCAGGAACGCGCGGATGATCAGTTGAGAGATCCGGGTATCCAGGAGCTGGGAATTTGCCACCTTTTTCCAGCCTTGTTCCAGTTTATCCAATCCCTCCTGGCTGAATCCCCATAAGGCGATCCCGATGGCATTCACTGCACCGATCGATGCCCCTACCAACAGATCGGGAACAATGCCCGACTCAAGGAAAGCCCGCAATGCGCCCACCTGCAGCGCACCGTGTGAACCTCCCCGCCAAGTACAAAAGCTGTGCACTTTGCCATACAGGACCTGCACTTTCATATTCATCCGGCTGGTTATTTCACCACAGCCTGGTCATCGATCCTCAAACAGGGATCCGCCTGATCATATAAAGGCACGGGCGGCAGTGGAGCGATCCTGTTGTCCTTGCCGTCAGCACCCTCAATGTAGTGTTTTTGCCAGATCGATCCGGTGATCGACTCAAACACCCGGTTGTAAGCCACCAGCCCGCGGGTGTACTCCGGATCTGTGAGGGTCACCCTGGCATTCTCATCAGTCGGTTCCGGTTCGTACTGACGTAAGAGTACCTCCAGTTCCTCATGGTGATCGCGGTTGGGGCATGGTGCCAGTCCATTGCGGCGGGCATTCTTGTAATCGACCTGCCACTTGCGCACCGCATGGAAAAATGGCTCGTTCCACACATCATTCAGATTGCCGCCTTTCGCGTAAACCTCCGTGACATTGACCGGGGAGTAAGGCATGAACACGCAGGGACTGACCGCGCCGTTCCAATCAATGTAGAAATACCCTCCAGAGCCGTGACCGCCAGCGGAGAGGCAGCCGTCACAGGCAGTCCCACTGTTCCAGAAATCCGCCAGGAAGAACCGTTTCTCCCGCACGATCTGCCATGAACGCCGCCACATCCAGGCACGTTGCTGCGGGGTGACCATCAGGTCGAGCGTGTAAGACCGTCCGATCGGCATGTACTGGAAAAGCCAGGCAAAAATTGCACCCTTGTCAATGAAATAATCAATGAACTCATCTGAGAGGATTTCGTCAACGTTATGACGGGTACCGGTGATCGAAATGCCATACGGTACACCGTCCTGCCGTAAGCGGTTCATGCGTCCCACGATCAGGTCAAATACACCCGCACCCCGGCGCTCATCGGTACGCTGCTGCCAGCCTTCCACCGAGATGCACAAAATCATGTTGCCGTCTTTTGCCAGGCGTGCACTGACCTCATCAGAGATCATAGTACCGTTGGTATAGGTCATGAAAAAAGAGTCGGCGTGCTTCTCGATCAGGTCCAGGATATCCTTCCCCTCCGAACGGTACGCAAAGGGCTCACCGCCGCTGAAAACGAAGAATCTCGCGCCCCACAACGCTTTGGCTTCAGTAATGATCCGGTCTACAATGTGCCAATCGAGAAAACTGGGTTGTTCATTGGAATCTGCATAACAACCAACGCAGCGCAGGTTGCAGGCTTTGCTGGGACTGAGCAGGATGAAACTTGGCGCCTGGTGGCCGAATTGCCGGTTGAAGACCTCTGCCGCTGACTGGTCTCCCTGATCGAATAACAATCCCTTCACGAGCAGCTGGAGGATCGCTCGAATGGTGGCATCTGAAAGATGCCTGCCGGCTAAGGCGCGTTCAATGGATCCCATGATCGCCAGCCCGATCGCGATGCGATCATCCTCCACTCCGGGCAACAACTCAGGCCTGGAGCGGGAATCTTTTAGCCAGTTCAACATTGTTCTTTCGAGTTCGCGGGTGATGGTCTTGCGAATGACAGGGCTGGCGGTTATGCGGCTTAATTGGGGGCCTGTGGCTGTCGAGACATCCAGTAGAATCCTGGCTAATGTACGGGGTACTTTTCTTTCATCACTCATTTCTCCTCCTTTTGTAATCAACACCGTCAATTACAAATAATTACTAAAGAAAGAAAATGAACCCATTAATATTGTAAGGTTTTTATACACTAATTTCAATATGCAGCATTCACTACACAGAACCGGACAGCTGGAGAACATCAGGGTTTAATTTTGATGGGATTACACAAATAACGCAGAATACACCAAAGGTTAACCGTACTTCCTTACAGTTCGGGTTGCCCCCACAGTTCAGTCCTCAGCGTACCCGCAGATCCCCAGTGCGCCGGGTCCGGTATGCAAGCCCACCACCGGTCCGGTTGAATTGATCAATAACTCCAGGGGATTGAATTCTTCCTTGATGCGCGCCGCCAAGGCTTCCGCATTTTCCAGCATATTGCCGTGCAGAACTGCGATATGCAGGTTTTTATGGTCTTTCAACTCATCGAAGAACTTCCGGTAGAGCAGATCAACCAGGGCGTTATAGGTGCGCACCAGTCCGATCGGTTCAACCAGGTTGGTGAGAATATTCAGCGCCACTACCGGCTTGATCCTGAGAAGTGTGCTTGCCCACCTGGCGACCGCTCCAATGCGCCCGCCTTTCCTCAAGTACTCCAGTGTATCCAATCCGGCAAACTGTACGATCTTGCCGCGGACCTGGTTGACACGCTCCAGTACTCCTTGCAGGTCCAACCCGTTCTCGATCGCCCGCGCTGCAGCCAGCACCTGCCAGCCCAAACCCATTGACGTAGCCCGTGAATCGATCACTTCAACGGGTACTTCGCAGTCAGCTGCCGCCATCTTCGCGCTGTCGATCGATCCGCTTAGCGTACTGCTCAGGACGAGTGTAATGATCGACGAAGCACCGTGTTCGATGGCATTGGCGAATGCGCTGGAAAAATCCGATTGGGTGGGTTGAGAAGATTTTGGAGGTTGACGATCAGCAGCGAGCCGCTGGTAGAATTCACCCGGTTGTATGTCGATCCGATCTCGGTACTCACGATCGCCCCAGATTAATACCTGCGGAACAAAAATGATGCCGTGCTGTTCAAGCAAGTGTTGGGGAATATCACAAGTACTGTCTGTAACGATACCAATCATTCACAAATAACCTTGTGGAACAATTTTATCAGCAGCACAAAACAATAGTTGCTGCAAACCTGTACCAGGATTACCCCTCCGGCATCCAACGGAAAACGATCATTTTCCTACCTCACGCGGCATCCAGACGATCATCAAAATAGCAGCAATTAGTGCCATCAGCCCGCCAAATAGGAACGGAGCGGAAGGACCGAATCCAGCCCATTTTCCCAATCCCTGCCAGAGAACGCCCGCGATGAACGAAGCCGGAAAAGCCAGCAGACCGATCACCGCGTTGTAGGTGCCGTAGGCGGTGCCGCGCAGATGCTCAGGCACCAGGTCAGCCACCAAAGCGTTGGCTGAACCGTACGCCATGCCATAATACAAGCCGTAAACCGCGTACAACACCCAAACCTGCCAGCTGGAGCGGGCTGCAGCAAAACCCAGGTAGATCACCGCGTAAACCAGCCATCCACCCACGATCAACCTGCGCCGCCCGATGCGGTCGGAAAGCGACCCGGCGGGTGTGGAGATCAACGCGTAGATCAGGTTAAAGATCGCCAGCATCAACAGGATGCCCAGCACTGATACACCCAGGTTCTGCGCACGAAGTACCAAAAATGAATCTGCAGAGTTGCCCAGGGTGAAAAGGCTGACAATCACCAGGAAAATGGAGAAGGGCTTGCCCATGCTTTTTAGTGAAATGCGCGGGGCTTCCCTTTTCCCTTTTACAGCCACATCCTTTGCGCCAAAGGCCAGGGTGAGCACTGCCAAAATAGCCGGTATCAGGCTGACCAGGACGATTGTCTGAAAGGTGGCCCGTGATAACAGCAGGTCATTCTTTTGCGTCAGCCATACCACCAGTGCGGCGATGAGCAGCCCTACCATCGCGCCGGCGGTATCCATGGCACGATGAAACCCGAAAGCCAGTCCGCGGTTTTGAGCGTCGACCGAATCAGCGACCAGTGCATCACGCGGGGCGGTACGGATGCCCTTGCCCACCCGATCAGCCCAGCGCACCCCGGCGACCAGACCCCAGGAGTTTGCGATGTAGAACAGGGGTTTAAAGACCGCGGAGATTCCATAGCCGATCACAGCGAGCCATTTTCGCCCGCCTATTCTGTCGGAGAGCCAGCCGGAGAACAATTTAAGGATGCTCGCCGTGGCTTCAGCAACACCATCAATCAGACCAATGATGCTGGTTTGCACACCCAGCACGTTGGAAAGGAAAAGCGAGAGGATGTTCAACACCATCTCGCTTGAAATATCCATGAACATGCTGGTAAAGCCTACCGCCCACACATTGCGCGGCAGGTCCCTGATGGACATTTTTTTTGTTTTGCCTGCTTCTACTTGATCCACGAACACCTTCTTTCGGGTATGCTAATTGTTGAGATTATCAGATGATCGAATCGTGGGGGTGTTTTTCATCCACCTTTGCCAGCGCATAGGAGCATACTGCTCCGACCAAGAATAACACCACGCAAATCGCGATCGTCCAGCCGCTCACACCCGATGGAATGATCGCCAGCGTAGATCCAATGACAATACCAAGGATCAGGTGATACATGAAGGTGTGTGCGCGGTCAAACAGCCATGACACCAATTTTGCCAACAAAAAGACAATGAGGATCAAGCCAAGGGCTAACGGGATGATCACGCCCAGGTTCAATGTCTTGATTCCTGCTGCCATTGGCTGGTAAAGACCGAGGTAGATCAGAAAGTTGGAGGGGCTCATACCCGGCACCACCACACCCAGCCCGATGAGGGCACCGCTAAGCAACCAGCTGCCAAATGACGGGGCGATGCTGACGTTCTGAATGGACTCCATCCAGCGCATGAGGAAGAATGTGCCCGCCGCGATGGCAACCAGCAGGACCCAATGGAAGGGCTTACGACCGTGTTTTCCTGAAGTTTTGAGCAGTGATGGGAAGGTACCGGAGATGAAACCGATGAAAAGCCAAATGAACGGGGCAGCATAATTGGTAAAGGCGTAATCCACCACTGCCGAAAACGCAACAACGCCAATGACCCCGCCGATCCCGACGGGAATGAAGTAGAGAACATTCCGTACAAATTTTTCTTTAAGATTACCCAGGAAGCGCATCAGCGGTTCGTAAATACCGAAGATCACCGCCAGCACCCCTCCCGAGAGACCCGGAACAATGAAACCGATACCGATGAGCACGCCTTTGACCAGGCGGAATAACCAATCGCCAATGGAATCTTTCTTCCTGACTATGTCGTTAGCTGCCATAAAACCTCAAAATTTCGCGGATGTTTGATAAACCAATCCCAAATTATATGATTGTTTTCTGAATCACGGTAGAAGCATTCTACATTATCTTGAAAAGTGGGCATTCAGTTCGACCCCCAAAAAAAGCACCTCACACGGTGTGCGTGAGGTGGATGACCATTAGATCAGGAGAGCAATATGCATTAGAGTACAGACCTGCGACATGATGTGTCAGGCTTTGCCCTCCAAATAATTATTTTATTACCGGCTGGCCGGTTGCTCACCGGCTTGAGCACCATCGAACTAGACCGTTTCCTTTTTCTCGTTCTTCTGTTTACGTTTTTCCTTGATCGTCAGTTTCGGTTTCTTTTTCTGTTCCTTTTTACCCTTATCTTTCTTGCCAGCCTCTCCCATCTTCATATCTCCTTTCGATCATGAGTTCACGAACTCAATTAACATATCACAAAACCAGAAAAATGTGCCAAATAAAACATCATTAAGAGCATTCGGTGTTCAGCTCTTGTAATTGACAGATATCATTTTCTTAGTCTATAATTAAGTCAAGTTGGGGTTCATAATTCTCGATTAAGAAAGGAAATAAAAAATGGGTCTGTTTTCAAATATTCTGGATAAGTTAGGCATCAAAGGCAAGGAAGAAAAGCAAGCCGCGGCGAAGCCCGCTGTGACAATTCCAAAAACAACCAGCACTGAAATGCCAAAAACAACCGCTGTTGCCAGCCCCGTCAAGAAGGATTCACGTCCTGTGGCGGGTAAAACTGAAAAACCTGGCTTCAACCTGGATGCATTCCCCAAGGGAACGCCCAGCGTCGTTAGTAAACCGGTTGCCGTCCCCGTTGTGGACGTGGTTGCCAAGCTTGAGAAACTCTCCGCTGAAAGCGCTGAGAAACTCAACTGGAAATCCTCCATCGTTGACCTGTTGAAACTGCTCGGCATCGACAGCAGCTACGAAGCCCGCAAGGAACTTGCGGTCGAACTTGGCTGCCCGACCGAGAAGATGGCTGATTCAGCCGAAATGAATATCTGGCTGCACAAGACCGTGCTGGCCAAGATTGCCGAAAACGGCGGCAACATCCCCGCCAATATGCTCGACTGATCCTGACGCCTTCCGGGCTCGTTGAACCGAGACACCTGTCTTCGCAGCAATTACCCGGAATCCTGTATTCGATCGGGGTATAACTTCTGAGAACCCCAAAAGTTGATCGAATACCGGCAAAAAAATGAACAGCAGAACCATCCCCAGGTTCTGCTGTTTTTATTTAATGTGATAAATTATTCCAAAAGTCCAGCACAGAGGACCTCTATGAGCATAGAAAGCGAATATTTCAATACCATAATTGAAAAAAGGAGCGAGAGAGAGAAAAGTATGCTGGCGTCGGCACTCAACTGGTTATCCCTCTCCGGTTTATTCCCGCTGCAGGATGGCGAAAATACAATCGGTAAAGGTCCCCAATTTCGCATCAACCTTTCGGCTCTCCCCGCCGGGGTGTGTGCCTCATTTCTTGTCCGGGAAAACGGTGTCTACCTCGCCACTGAGGATGCTCTCTTCCAGGTAAACGGGCAGACACCCTCAGAAACACCTCTGCGGCAGGACGTGGCTGGAGAGCCCGACCTTATTGAAGCCGGCTCCCTCGCCATGCGTGTCATCCTGCGCAATAACCAGCCTTACCTGCGTGTTTGGGACCGTGAAGCACAAGCGCTCAAAGACTTCGCGGGGCTGCATTACTTCCCGGTTGATCCAAATTACCGCATTGCAGCGGCCTATCAGCCGTTTGAAACGCCGCGGTCCATCCGGATTATGGATGCCATTGGCGGTGAGCATGAAAGCCTTTTCCCCGGGCAGGTTTGTTTTACTCTACATGATGTGGCGTGCAGCCTGGTCGCGGAGGAGGATGATGAAGGGTTATTGTTCAATTTCACTGATCTGACCAGATCTGCCACTACTTACCCCGGTGGTCGTTACCTGTTGACGGATTATCCCCGGGAGGATGTGACCATCCTGGATTTCAACCTTGCCCGCAACTGGCCTTGCGCTTACACGGCCTTTGCCACCTGCCCGCTGCCGCCCGTGGAAAATCACCTCAAAATACGCATAGAAGCGGGTGAAATGCGCTATCATGATTAACTACGGTAATCCATTAAGATATTTGAGAAACCCAATAAGGCGATTCGTGTTGAAGCACAACGGTTGGCGTTTTCTTAACTGCCGGAACGAAGAATGACGATCCTCCAGGCGATCTTAGGTGACATTACAAAACTTGACGTAGATGCGATCGTCAACGCAGCCAATTCCACCCTGTTGGGCGGCGGCGGAGTGGATGGCGCGATCCACCGCGCCGCCGGACCCGGCCTGCTGGAAGAGTGTCGAACCCTGGGCGGGTGCAAGACCGGCGAGGCGAAGATCACCCTCGGCTACAACCTCCCCGCCAGGTTCGTCATCCACACCGTCGGTCCGGTCTGGTATGGTGGTGACCGGGGAGAGCCGGCTTTGCTCATCTCGTGTTACCGGAGATCGCTGGAGATTGCCGTTGCGAACGAGCTGACTTCAATTGCCTTTCCAGCAATCAGCACTGGCGCTTATGGTTACCCTTTCGAAAAGGCGGCTAACATAGCCGTGAGTACGGTGCGCCATTTCGTTCAAATCCCGTCCTCCTTGCATGAAATCATTTTTTGCAGTTTTTCTGCAGCAGATCTCAGCACTTACAAGAGAATCCTGCATTAAGTAGATAACCTTAATCTGAAAAAAATCTGTCCTTTGTCCTTGTTACCTGCCTGCTGCGCTGTTACAATAGCAACTCACGGAAACGAGTATTCATAAATGGCGAAAAAAGAAGATATCCTCGAAGAAATGAGTGTCCTCGGACACGTCAAGGAGCTGCGGAAACGACTGCTGATCTCCGTGGTTGCGCTGCTGGTGACTACCATCGCCAGCTTCGCGTTCAGCCAGCAGATAGCTGAAATCCTGGCCAGGCCAATCGGAGGGCTCTCCGTCCTCGAATCGATCGATGTCACGGAGAATGTCTCTGTGTTTATGAAGATCTCGCTCCTGACAGGCGTCATAGTGGCGCTTCCGGTCATCGTTTATGAAATACTCGCCTTTATACTGCCGGGGTTGAACCCGAACGAACGGGTGTGGATATGGGTGATGATCCCGATGGCCACACTTTTCTTCGTCGGCGGCGTTTTGTTCGCCTATTTCTTCCTGCTCCCCACCGCCCTGCCATTCCTGTTGGAGTTCATGGGGATTACCACCGCGCCGCGTCCGGCCAACTACTTCAGTTTTATTTTGAACCTGCTGTTCTGGGTCGGTGTGGCTTTTGAGTTACCGCTCATCATTTTCCTGCTCGCCAGGTTGGGGATTGTGACCGCGAAGCAACTGGTGAAACAATGGCGCATTGCCCTTATCATTATTGCAATAGCCTCCGCGATGATCACCCCAACGCCAGACCCGGTGAACATGGCATTGATGATGCTTCCGCTCACCGTCCTTTACCTGATCAGTATTCTTTTCGCAAGCATTGCCGGCAAACGCCGCAGAAAAGCCCAGGAAGCTAACGAGGCAGACGACTCTGCCAGCGGATGACCGTTGCAGAGCATGCTTATTACGTAGTAAAATAACATTAGCAAGTTAAAGGAGTAGATTATGCCATTCAAATTAGGTGTGCCCGAACTCATCATCATCCTTGTGATCGTTGTCCTCCTCTTCGGAGTCGGTAAGATCGGCAAGATCGGCGGCGAAGTTGGCGGAGCGATCCGTTCCTTCCGCAAGGGATTACAGGGCGACGAAAAAGACGAAAATAAAGACGACACCACCCCGCAGGCGTAAATAAAACCTGCTCTCCGTAATTTTATGAGAGCAATCCGTCATTTCTTAGGCAAATGGTAAATGAGAATATTTAACCTCGGCATTTCCGAGATTATCCTCATCGTGATCTTGGCGCTGATCATCCTGGGCCCGGGTAACATGGTCAAAACGGCCAGGGAGATCGGAGCCTTCATCCGCAAGGTTACCAAGTCCCCCTACTGGCAGGAGATCTGGGCGACCAAACGCGAACTGACCGAGATTCCCCGAATGTTGGCAAAAGAAGCCGACCTGGATGCCACGCTCAAAGATCTGAATAATGAAACCAGGAACATACACAGTTCCGTTGCGAGCACGATGTCTGACTTCATCAAGGAAGTGGATGAACCCTTAAAAGAAGTGGATAAAGAATTAAAAGCAGAACCTGTGATAGAGGTCACACTGCCGGTCCCTCCTCAGAAAAGCGATGTACTGACCCCTCAAGCCGATACTCCTGCACTCAAAGAAGATATGGAAAAAAGCGAACCAACAGAAACAGAATAGTAAACGGGAAGAAATCACCCTTATTAACAAATCAGGACTGTGGTTTTCACAGTCCTGATTTTTCTTGTTAGCAATATTACACTTACTTGATGGCTTCCAGTGCTGCCAGTCTGCCGGTCGTCCAGGCGCGGCTGTGACTTAAACCTGGAACAATGACCGGATAATCATTGGCGAAGAAATTACCAGCTGTGTTACCGGCTGCATATAAACCGGGGATGACCTTATGATCAGGATCAAGCACCTGGAATTTGCTGTTCACATCCAATCCGCCTAATACGACCAGCAGGGCCAGTGAGTTGTACGCTGCATAGAACGGCGCGGTATCAATAGCAGTCATCATTTCACCATTCTTGCCAAAATCTTCATCCACACCCTTCCCTACCAGTTCGTTGTAACGTTCAATTGTCGCCTTGAGGGCGTCCGCAGGCACGCCGATCTTGGTGGCCAGTTCATCAAGCGTGTCCACCTTGATCAGCGATCCACTTTCGATCGCGCCTTCCATACCCATTGTCGTGAAATCGCTCATCATGTTCGTACGTGAAAAACTTGTACCCATTTTTGGCAGGTCATCTGCAAAAGTCGAGTCGTAAATCGTCCACGTTTTGTGTCCCGGTTGTAGCTGAGCGGAGTTGGCCATTAACGGAATGGGAACGTCTTCATTCTCGTAGCGCTTGCCTTCAATATTCACTCGTAGGAACGGATTTCCGGAGAAGGGAGCTGCACCAAGATTGTGCACCATCGGCGTGTGGGGTTCCTGTTTCTGCATCGCCGCACCGATCCACAACCCCATCTTTTGTCCATCACCAGTATTCACCGGGGGAGCGTAAACATTTGCATCCACTTGCGCAGCCCGCGGGCAGTAATACTGGATCATTTCCGGGTTATTCCCGTAATCTCCTGTGCACAGGATCACCGCCTTGGCGGCAGTGAACTTTTTGTAAGCACCTTCAGCATCCTTGGCAATCACCCCGGTAACCCGACCGGAATCATCCTTTACCAGTTGTTCTGCCGGCGTGCTGTAATAGAACTCAGCGCCAGCCTTCTTGGCTGCACCTTCGAGCATTCCAGCTAGAATATTCTGATCCATTCCACCGAACATGTGCACCGTTTTGTACTCTGGGTAGAACAGGTCAGGCACATCGTTGCCCCAACGCATGACCTCGAGACCACTTTCTTTGGCCATGTCAATGAGCTCATCCATGATCGCGCTATGGTTGACTGCCCAGGCCATCTCCTGCCCAACATCCACATTATTGTTCGCCCATTTGGTCAGTTCCGCCACGACCCTGGCTGGATCATAATCCAATCCCTCTTCAAGTTGGATTTTGCTGCGCAAGGCAGCATTGTGTCCACCGCGTGCATTGAATTTTTCAGATTTTTCCAGCAGGATGGTTTTTGCCCCGGCCTTTGCTGCAGTGTAAGCTGCCATAAGTCCGCACACACCAGCGCCTACCACAACGATGTCAGCGGAAAGGGTTTCCTTGACATCCCCTTCCTTGATCACTGCGGGTTTGGTCATGAAGGATGGACTGGATGCAGGTGATTCAGCCACGGGTGTTTCAGCTACCTTGGGCGCACATCCGGCTACACCCAGGGCCAGGCCTGCGCCGCCAGCTACCAAAGATCCTTTCAGAAAATCACGACGACTTTGGTTGGTATTGCCTTTCTTGATCATTTTATCCTCCTGTATTGATTAACTTGCACAATGACATTGCGGCTAAGAGCACGCAATGTGTAACTAACACCACCCTTTTATGCTGAGGAAAAAATATTCAGTACGAGATTATTATAGATAAAAAAAGCGGGGGAATCAATCCCCCGCTTTGGTTCAGTTACTCAGGTCTTAATCTATCGTGTCTTCCCGCGGTGCGTACTCTTCACCAATCAAGCGCTGTCCGCCATTGTCATGACACTGTGAACAGTAATCGATCTGGTCGCCGTGCGAAACGTGGCAGGTCTTGCAGGAAAGCATACCATTATGACTGTTGTGCGGGTTCCTTACCAGGAAGTCAGTAGACTGAGCCACATATTCTTTACTGATGTGACACTGCAGACAGATATCATCGCCGTAGGTCAACTTCACCAGGTCGCCATTCTCATCCACGGTGTAATCGCCAAGGACAAATTTGATGCCGCTGCGAATTTCAGCCGGAACCGGGTAATCATGGCATTCCTTACAGGCAACATTAGCCTGGTAGTGAATATTATCGAGGTCATTGCTGGAGAGGTAGGAGGTGACGTTCTTGTCCATAATATGGCAGGTTGAACAGAACTGAGGGCTGGTGTTGGAGAGGTGGATCAGGTATCCGCCGCCCGCACCGCCGACAACGACCAGGGCTGCCACAACGATGCCAATGATCGCCCAAACGCCCAGCTTCTTGTTCTTCTTTATCTTCTTAACTTCCTCAACCTGTTTTACTTCTTCAGCCGGGGTAGATTCTGTCATGATTAACTACCTTTCTCAATGTTCTAAGGTTAATTCGGTCCAGCAATTAATAAAGATGTCCTGAAACTGAAGTGACATTATATATTTCTTTCTTTCATCATGCAAGCAAAATGCGGGCAAAATGCGGGAAATCCTACAAATCTAAGATTAATGTAATGTCTCACGCATAATATTTTTTAAAGAATCTGTCCTCCTTACGCTTTCCGGTCAGTTCTTCGCCCTCGGAAAAGTTACATTAATCATCCTCCGATTGTATTAATACGACATTTTTTATTGTTATAATCACAATCGCCTCACCTTTCTCGCTATTTATTCGTTGATCAGGAGTTCACGTTGGAAGAGAACACCCAGAAGGAAAAATCCCCACGCCAGTTTAAACCCAATAAATTCCTCATCGGCGGTGTGTTAATGCTGGCAGCCATTGCGTTACTCGTAATAACCAGCCTAAAGGGTAATGCTCAGTATTATCTGACCGTGGATGAACTGACCGCCGGCAAGGCAAAAGCGGGCAACAACGTACGCGTTTCCGGTGTCGTCTTGGGCGATACGATCCAATATGATGCCCGCACCCTTAACCTGACCTTCACTGTCGCTCACATACCGGGTGACAATGACGAGATCGAAACGCTCGGCGGACTGGCAAAGGTGCTGCATGAAGCCTCCATCGATCCCGATGCCAACCGAATACAGGTATCTTACAACGGCGTGAAGCCGGATCTGCTCACCAATGAAGCGCAGGCCATCATGACCGGCGCGCTGGGCGAGGACGGTGTTTTCTATGCCGAGGAATTGCTGCTCAAATGCCCATCCCGCTATGAAGATGGCGTGCCTTCGCAGGTGGCACCATGATCGGTCCGATCGGTTACGGGATGCTTGTCATCGCCCTGGTCACCTCTCTGTTGGCGGTCGTGACCTCCATCTACGGCGAGCGATCCCGCTCAACTGCCATGCTGGAAACCGCTAGGCGGGCTGCGCTGATCACATTCCCTCTATTGACCATATCTGTTATCGCGCTGCTCATCCTGCTCGTCACCGGGCATTTTGAATACGCCTACGTGTACCAGACCACCGACCTGGCAATGCCTTTCTATCTCAAGTTGGCAGCCTTGTGGGGTGGTCAGGAAGGCTCCCTGCTCTTCTGGTGCTGGCTGCTTTCCGGATTCACCTTCATCACCCTGGTCCGCAAGTGGAAATCAGAGCACGACCTGTTGCCCTGGGTGATCACTATTACCAGTTTCACCGTCTTTTTTTTCCTCATCCTGGTGTTATTCTTCGAGAATCCTTTCAATCGCTATTTCATCACCATGGACGGGCAGGTGGTCAGCTCGCTCTTTCCACCCATGATGTCGCTGCAGGCTGACCCGCCTGATGGCTCCGGACTCAATCCGCTGCTGCGTCATTTCGGGATGGTCGTGCATCCGCCCATGCTTTACCTGGGCTTCACCGGTTTTGTCATCCCTTACGCCTTCGCCATCGCCGCGCTGATCAC
>DIWL01000067.1:58385-61022 GCA_002428455.1 Anaerolineaceae bacterium UBA6107
ACCTTCTGCCTCGTCATTTTTGGTACATTCCTCACCCGTTCCGGTCTGCTTTCTTCGGTACACTCTTTCTCTGAGTCAGCTATTGGCCCGGCTTTTCTGGCATTCATCGCGGTGATGTTCGTCTTTTCGTTGGGGTTGTTGCTCTGGCGCTGGTCAGATCTCTCTTCGTCCTACCAGATCAAATCGCTCTTTTCAAAAGAATCCGCTTTCCTGATCAACAACCTGCTCTTCTTCGCCATTTTCCTGATCTGCCTGATCGGCATCCTTTTCCCCATCGTCTCTGAGCTTTTTACCGGTCAAAAAGTTACGGTGGGTCCCCCCTTCTATAAAAGCGCTACCGGTCCGCTTTTTGCCCTCCTGCTTCTCCTGATGGGAGTTGTGCCGCTTACGATGTGGGGAGCTACGACTGCCAGAAGTCTGGAAACGATCGTAAGGAAACTCGCCCTGATCGCCCTGGCTGCGCCTGTCATTGCGTTGATCCTAGGTGTCACCAGGTGGATCGCCCTGCTTACCATATGGCTGATCTTCTTCGCCATCCTCGCCACCCTGTTTGACACGATTAATTCCATCCGGTTGCGCTCCAGGATCCACAAGGAAACAACCTGGAAGGCAGTTAACAACCTTGTGCGACATAACCGCCGGCGGTATGGTGGTTACCTGATCCACCTGGGTGTCGCGTTGATGGGGCTTGGCATCATCGGTATCGAGATGTTCCAGACCACCACCCAGGGTATGGTCGCTGAGGGTGAGTCGCTCAACCTGTCCGGCTACACGTTCACCTACGAAAAACTGACCGTGGCAGACACGCCGGATGGTCGTAACGTTGCCACAGCCTCCATCCTCATCAGCCGCGACGGAAAAGAGTTGGAGCGTGTGTACCCGGGCAGTGACTACTATTACGCCTCACAGCAATCCGTCACCAAACCGGGTGTGCGCAGCACATTGGGTGAAGACCTTTACATCATCTTGGTGGACTGGCTGGAGATCACTTCAGAAGGCGCGACCTTTAAAGTTTTTCGGAATCCGCTCATTAACTGGCTTTGGATCGGCTCAGCCATCCTGATGCTTGGCACGCTGGTGGCTTTGTGGCCGGGGCGTGAAGCCCGGAACGCAACACAAACTATAAAGGGAGACGCATGAAACAATTGAAATGGGTCACCCTCGCCTTGGCTGTGATCTTGATCCTTATCCCTTCTACGATTGTCGGTGCGCAGGATGAAAGCCCGATAACGGATGATGAGGTAAACGCGCTGGCTGAGGAACTGTACTGCCCGGTTTGTGAGAACGTTCCCCTCGATGTGTGCCCGACCAAAGCCTGTGCGCAATGGCGCGACCTGATCCGTGAAAAGATAGAACTCGGCTGGAGCGAAAAACAGATCAAGGAGTTTTTTGCCGAGCAATACGGCGACCAGGTGATGGCAGTGCCGCCGCGCAGGGGGTTCAACTGGCTGATCTATGTGCTCCCGCCGCTGGTTGTGCTAATCGGTATGGTGGTCGTAGCACGTGTTATCGGTAAGCCCGGCAAGATTTCCGCCGCCGCACCTCTGGTTGAGCAGAACGAAAAGCCGGCAACCCCTGAAGAGATCATCGACGAGATCGAAAAGGATCTGCGGAGGAAAGCATGACCACATCCAATTCATCGGCAACCACCGGGACAAAGAAACGCTTTCCGGTTGCCATTGCGGTGATTGCTGGGGTAGTCCTCATCGGACTCATCGTTCTCTTCGCGCTGCAGATGAAGAACGCAAAGCAGGACACGCTGGAGATTGGCAGCGAAATCCCGGATTTCACGGTGACAACCTTCAGCGGTGAAACCTACCAGAAATCGCAACTGGCCGGAAAGATCATCCTATTAAACTTCTGGTCCTCCTGGTGTGCGACCTGCGATGAGGAAGGGGCTATACTGGAAGAGGTCTGGCAGGACGTAAAAGAGTATGGAGACATTGTCTTCATCGGTGTCAATTATGTCGACACGGAGAAGGATTCACTCGCTTTCCTCGAGAAATACGGCATCACCTTCCCGAACGGACCAGATATGGGTTCGCGCATCTCGCGCATGTTCAAGGTGGAAGCTGTTCCTGAAACCTACATCATTGGCCGTGACGGCCGCCTGGCTGCCATCATGATCGGCGCCTTCCAGTCTGCGGAAGAGATCTATACCGCCCTGGATATGGCGGATTAGGAGAGGAGAACCAACATGACCCTCTATGCCCTCATTTTTATTCTCATCATCCTGGTGCTGGTCATCGTCTTCGTGACGCGCCCGCTATTCCTCACCCAACCGGAAACTGACCAACCTTTGGCGCAGGACGATAGCGCACGTAAACAGGCAGAATACGAAGTAATCTTGGATCACATCCGGGAACTGGATTTCGATTTCAACCTGGGCAAACTGACCCCCGCTGAACATGAAGAGCAGCGCAGTCAGTTCTTAAGCCAGGCCGCGGAACTGCGCCGTGAATTGCAGCCGGAAAACACACCTCCGCAAGCCTGATTCCGATAACCCTCCTGCATACCCATTATGATCAAAGCAGTCAATCTCACCAAGTCCTTCGGCAGCCGCAAGGTGTTGCGCGGTCTATCGTTGAACATTGAGCCGGGTGAGATCGTTTCGCTCATCGGCATGAACGGCGCCGG
>DIWL01000067.1:61127-63283 GCA_002428455.1 Anaerolineaceae bacterium UBA6107
CCGCGCCAACGACCTGGTGCGCACCTATTCCCGCGGCATGCAGCAGCGCTTATCCATCGCACGCGCCCTGCTCCACGATCCTGCATTCCTGTTGTTGGACGAACCCTATACCGGCCTGGACCAGGATTCTGCATTTGTACTGGAATCCCTGATGACGGACGCGGCAACCATGGGAAAAATGGTGCTGCTGGCGACACATGACCTTGATAAAGCCTGCCGCTCCAGCACGCGCATCGACCTGCTGCATCAGGGCAGGATTAGTTTTTCGTACCCGCGCACGGAACTCACTCCGCAGAGTCTGTCCAACCTCTACCGCGAGGTCACCGGCGCGCAACCGGTGAAACATCTCCAGGGAGATGCCGGATGAAGAAATTCTTCAATGCCGTCCTGGCAATCTTCTGGAAAGACCTGCTCGCGGAACGCCGCACGCGCGAAATACTGGGAACCATGCTTGTCTTCGCACTCACAGTCATCCTGGTGTTCGTGTTCGCGTTTGACCTCTCTGTTGACATGCGCAGCAAAGCCGCCCCCGGTGTGATTTGGGTGACGTTGTGTTTTGCCGGAACGATCAGTCTCAACCGTTCCATGTCTCTCGAGAAAGACCGTGAAGGATTTGACGGGCTGCTGCTCGCCCCCATCGATCGCACAGCGATCTTTTTTGGCAAAGCGCTGGTCAATTGGGTATACATGCTCATTACGGCAATCATCATTGTGCCGGTTTACGCGTTATTCAACAACGTCAACCTTTTCTCCCCGGGGTTTATTGGTGTGATCGTTTTGGGAACGCTGGGGTATATCCTCACCGGCACCCTGCTTTCCTCATTGTCGCTGCAACTGCGCGCGCGCGACATGCTGCTGCCGGTACTGCTCTTCCCTGTTTTAATACCCCTGCTCCTGTCAGCTGTGCGCGCCTCCACCATCCTGCTGCAGGGTGGTATCGAGGGCGAGCTATCCACCTGGATTATGCTGCTGGCAGGTTATGACCTGCTCTTCACCGCGGTGGGATTACTGGTATTTGATAAAATTATTGAAGAATAGAGTAAAGAAATGACTGATTCGAATAAAACCCCGCGCCTGCTCCTGCTGCTAGATATATTGGCAGGACTTGGCGTTTTGGCCGCCTTTCTGCTGGTGATGCTCTACGCCCCCATTGAATTAACCATGGGCAGGGTGCAAAAGGTTTTCTACTTCCATGTCGCCGCCAGTTGGAGCGGTATGTTGGGCTTCCTGGTAGCCACTGTTGCTGCAATCGCCTACCTGAAGACCAACGATCTACGCTGGGATATAGCCAGCCTGGCTGGGGTTGAGATCGGCATGGTATTCATCGCCCTGGGTATCATCAGTGGTTCGATCTGGGCCCGCCCGGTATGGAACACCTGGTGGACATGGGATCCGCGCCTGACCACCACACTGATCATGGAATTGATCTACTCCGCCTACCTGCTGTTGCGCGGTGGTGTTGATGACCCGGTCAGGCGGGCAAAGCTTTCGGCTGTATACGCCATTGTTGGTTTTACCAGTGTGCCGTTGACCTTCATCTCCATCCGCGTGTTTCGCACGATTCACCCGGTGCTGGTAGGTTCCTCCGATCCCTCGCTTGGAACCTTCGCCATGAGCCCGCGCATGCAGGCAGCTTTTTTTGGCAGCCTGGCAGCTTTCACCCTTCTTTTCATCGCTCTTTACTGGCACCGCTACCGTTTGGGTTCTGCGCAAAGCGCGGTTATGCAAAAACGCATGGAGATTGAAGCCGGAGGTGAGCAATGACACCCGATACAACCGCATACATGATCGCCGGATTCGTCGTCATCATCGGCGGAATCCTGGTCTACGTCCTCTCCCTCTACCTGCGCCAGGCAAAAGTCAAAAAGGATGCCCTGACCCTGCATGATTATGAGCAGGATGTTTGAGTAATCCTGCTCAACCTTAATGGCGGATATTTTATGACATTCTTAACCCGGATTTGTTTCGAAAAAATTACTTCGATCACATTGACCGGTTTTTAGCGCGAGTGTAAGATTATTAGTGAATATTAAAATTTGAAATATCTAACGGGGAGGATTCATGATTGGTATTGTTACTGATAGCACATGTGATATCCCAGACGAACTGATCAGGCAGTACAACATCACCATCATTCCACATTACATTATTTGGGG
>DIWL01000072.1 GCA_002428455.1 Anaerolineaceae bacterium UBA6107
GATCCTGGCGATGCGAAGCGTAGGCGACGAGATCGCCGCCCTTGATGAAAGCACACGCAGTGTGGAGGAAAAACTCCAGGCACTTTTAGCCTCCATCCCGAACATCCCTGACCCTTCCACCCCCATTGGCAAGGACGAAAGTGAAAATGTCGTCCTGCGTTACTTTGGAGATATCCCGCAGTTAGATTTCGCTCCCCTGCCGCACTGGGAGCTTGGCCCAAAATTGGGGATCATCGATTTTGAGCGCGGGGTGAAGCTGACCGGTTCACGTTTTTACGTTCTCAATGGCGCCGGGGCGCGCCTGCAACGCGCATTGATCGCGTGGATGCTCGACCTGCACAACCGGCAGGGCTACGAAGAGCGTTACACACCCTTCATGGTCAAAGCAGAAACCCTTTATTCCGCCGGGCAACTCCCCAAGTTTGTAGATAACCTCTATCATGACATCGAAGAGGATCTGTGGATGGTACCGACGGCAGAAGTTCCGTTGACCGGGATGTACCGTGATGAGGTACTGGAAGAAACCAGCCTGCCGCAACGCTTCACCGCCTACACCCCTTGCTTCAGGCGGGAAAAAATGAGCGCCGGACGGGATGTGCGCGGGATCAAGCGCGGGCATCAGTTCGATAAAGTGGAGATGTATATATATTGCAGACCTGAGGAATCGATGCGCGAGCTGGAGAAAATGCTGGCGGATGCAGAAGAAACCTGTAAATTATTGGGTCTGCCTTACCGGGTGAAAAAGTTATGCACGGGCGACCTGGGTTTCAACGCGGTCATCACCTATGACCTGGAAGTCTGGGCAGCGGGCTGTGACGAATGGCTGGAAGTTTCGTCGATTTCCAACGTAAGTGACTTCCAGGCAAGGCGCGCCAACATCAAGTACAAACCTGAAGATGGCAGCCGGAACCGCCTGGTTCATACATTGAACGGATCCGGGCTGGGCATGCCGCGCACACTGATTGCGGTGCTGGAAAACAACCAGCAGGCGGATGGCTCAATCAAAGTGCCTGAAGTGCTGCGTCCCTGGATGGGCGGGGTTGAGGTTATCCGGTAATGATGGAAACCATCGCAAATTCCGCCTGGTTCGTACCGGTGCTGGCTGTGATCATGGGGATCGGCCTGTTGGGGTTGTTGTTTTACATCATCCCCGGCCTGACCATCATCTGGCTGGCAGTGCTGGTATACGGTATCGTGTCAGGATTTAACGTTGGATCCGGGATTCTGTTTGGCATCATCACCCTACTGATGGTCGGCGGGAGCCTGATCGACAACCTGATCATGGGGGCGGAAGCAAAGAAAACTGGTGCAAGCTGGCCTTCCATTATCGTCGCCCTGGTCGCCGGAATTGCCGGTACATTCATTCTGCCACCGTTTGGCGGGCTGATCTTCGCGGCGGTGGGAATCCTGGTGGTGGAATGGATCCGCAAGCGCAATCTTGCTGAAGGCGCAAAATCGGCTGGCGGGATCCTGAAGGGCTGCGGACTGGCTGTGGTAACGCGTTTTGGGATTGGCGCGCTGATGATTGGGTTATGGGTCATTTGGGTGCTCTGGCTTTAGTCGCAACATAGATTTAAACGTTTATGAAGAGCCCGTCGATCTCACAATCGACGGGTTTTTTTCTCCCAATTTCAAGTTATATTTGGACATTTTAGATAATGTCAGTTTGATTTTGGGTTCATTTCTTCACAAGTTCTTCACATCTACCGATTAGACTTAGGTTACTTACTAAATGAGTGGAGAAAAACATGAAAAAACCGTTGTTTTCAAAATTTTCAACCTGGATCATTTTCGGGCTTTTCATCCTGGCGCTCGCCGTTGGAGCGTATTATTTGCTGCAGAACCGCACCAAAACAGAGGAAACTGAGACCCCCACAGTACAAACTGCAAAGGTCAGAAAAGGCGACCTGGTCATCAGCGCAAATGGTACCGGGAGCGTGTTCCCGGCTGCACAAGTTGATCTTGGGTTTAGGAGCAACGGCATCATTTCAGAAGTAAATGTCATCCCCAACCAGAAAGTAAGCGAAGGAGACATCCTGGCAGTCCTGGAGAACGCAACCCAGGAAGCCGCTTTTGCCGAAGCCGAAGCAAATATCAACAATCTTTTTTCACCCGCCGGAATAGCTGCTTATCAGATCGAATTGGTGAACGCAGAAATTGATTACAAAGATGCATTAGGACAATCTTACACGCTGGATCGGTCAATCGGTTCATCGGACTCCATTACCATTTTGCAGGCAGCATATGCGAACGCGCAAGAAAAGGTCGCGTTGGCAGAAGAGACCCTGCTGCTCTACAGCGGTTACCCTGACGATGACATTAACAAAGTGAGGGCAAACGCAGCACTGGCATCAGCAAGAATGGAATTGACCAATGCGAGTGCAAATCTAAATTACTACAAGAGCGTACCAGACGATCTAACCGCCGCTACGATCAGGGCGAGCGTGGAAATCGCGAAAGCCAGGCTGGACGACGCGCAAAAAGCACTAGAGATCCTGCAACGCGGTGAAAAGGAAAACCTGGTTGAATCACTTTCAGCCGCGGATAATTCACTACTTTCCAGGTTAAAAGATGTTTACCTGGATTATGAAAACGCACGTATCGCGTTGGAAAATACTTACATGATCGCTCCTTTTGACGGGGTCGTGGTCAACATGGATATGGTTCCGGGGCAACTAATCGGCAGCAGCAATTTATTGACACTTGCCGCGCTCGATACCCTGCAAGTGAGATTCTACCTGGATGAAACAGATCTGGCGGGTCTGAAGGCGGGCAACCGGGTGGTGTACACCTTCAACGCATATCCAGAATCCAACATTTCCGGTGAGGTTACCATAATCGAGAGCATGCTGCAGGATGTGGACGGTTCACCCGCGGCGGTGGTATGGGGGTCGATCACTGAAGAATCTTCGTTCGAAATCCTGGCAGGCATGACAGTAGATGTTGAGGTCATCGCCGGTGAGGTAGAAGGCGGTTTGATCATCCCTGTCCAGGCGCTGCGAGAACTGACACCAGGATCCTACGCGGTATTCCTGGTAAAGCCGGATGGCTCACTAGTACTCACCCCGGTCAGCGTGGGTTTGCGGGATTTTGCCAACGTCGAAATCACCAGCGGTTTAGTGGCAGGGGACATCATCAGCACCGGCACGATCGAGACAAACGATGGAAACTAAACCTCTAGAGAATGTACCTGTGATCCAGATAGAAGGNNGTGGAAAAGGGTGAATTTGTTGCCATCATGGGGCCTTCGGGCTCAGGTAAGTCTACATTAATGAATATTCTTGGCTGCCTCGACCGTCCAACAAGCGGCACCTATCTACTAGATGGGGAGGATGTGAGCCAGATGAGCAAAAATGAACTGGCGGCCATTCGAAATCGTAAACTTGGTTTCATTTTTCAGTCCTTCAACTTGCTTCCCCGCCTATCAGCCAAGTCAAACGTGATGCTGCCAATGCTTTACAACCAGGAGCAGGATATCCCGACAGCAGAAGCTGAAGCACGTGCTGTCACTGCTTTGGAATCCGTTGGGCTTAAGGAACGGATCAACCACCAACCCAATCAATTGTCTGGTGGGCAGCAACAAAGGGTAGCTATCGCCCGCGCATTGGTCAATAATCCCTCGGTCATCTTCGCGGATGAACCCACCGGGAATCTGGATTCCAAGTCGAGTGTTGAAATCCTGGAGCTCATTCACAGGCTGCACGCTGAAGGAGCAACCATTGTGATGGTCACTCACGAACCGAGGATCGCACAACAAGCCGGCCGGGTGATCTGCGTGATGGACGGGTTAATACTTGATAATGGCAATAATAAAAATACTCCCTGCATGGAAAAAAGGGAGGAAGCATGAAACTATCCAAGATTCTCAAAACTGCCTGGGAAGGCTTAATGCTCAACAAGGTCAGGTCATTTCTCACCACCCTTGGAGTCATCATTGGTGTTGCATCTGTCATCATCATGCTGGCGGTTAGTTCCGGTGCGGAGGCAGCCATTGCTGACCAGATCAACGCTCTAGGAGCAAATTTGATCATTGTTTCCCCGGCGCGCGGGATTCCGGGCTCAGCCAGAACATTGGTGATCGAAGACGCTATTGCCATCGGCGAAAGTGTGGTCGGAATAACGGGATATTCAGCTGAACAAGCCCCGCCAGCACAAAACATCAAAGCGAATAATGTCACTCTGGAATCCATTGCCGTGATCGGAACGACAGCAGAATTCCCTCAAGTTAGGGATTATGATGTTGCATTAGGACGCTACTTCAGTTCTGATGAAGATGATAGAAAGGCAAAAGTGACCGTGCTCGGTGCCGGGATTGCCAGTGATCTTTTCGGTGGGGAAGACCCGATTGGTCAAAGCATCACAGTGGGGTCGACAAAATTAACGATCATTGGAGTGATGGAATCCAAGGGAATTGTTTCAGACGTTGATTACGACGGGCGAATCTACCTACCCATCAACCTGGTTTTCCAAAAATTCATGATCACGAGCAGCCTGCGTGGAGACCGCGTGCGCACGATTTACGTGAAAGCCGAAAGCCAGGAAAGAATTGAAAGCGTGATCGAACAGGTCACGGTGCTATTGGCAAGCCGGCACGATGTTGAAGTCAGCAGTCCCGATTTTTCAGTACAAACCCAACAGGATATCATCAGTGCGCAGGAAGCCACAACCGAAGCATTTCGCGATCTACTGGCTTGGGTGGCTGCGGTATCCCTGGTTGTGGGAGGGATCGGCATCATGAACATCATGCTGGTCAGCGTCACTGAACGCACCCGCGAAATTGGTTTGAGACAGGCTCTCGGCGCCCGCCCCACGGATGTATTGATGCAATTCCTACTTGAAGCTGTCTTTCTCAGCCTGGCAGGCGGGTTGATCGGGGTGCTGGTCGGTATAGGTGGATCCTACCTGTTCGGCATACTGGGTGAGATGCCCATGAAGATCGTCCCAGCATCCATCCCACTGGCGTTCGGCGCAGCCGCCGCTGTAGGCATCTTTTTCGGATATTACCCTGCCACGCGCGCCGCAAGGCTGGATCCCATTGTCGCGTTGCGGCATGAATAAACTTAAAGAGGTAAAAATGAAAATCATAAAAATTACGACAATCGCTTTTGTGTTCATCTTTGCGCTAGCCGCCTGCGGAAGCGCACCGGTAGAACAACCCCCAATACCCGTGATGACAGAAGAAAACGTTCTTGATTCAGTCGCTACCCCCGTTGATGTAGAAACCGCGGCAGCACCCTCATCAACCGGTACAACCCTTAATCTCAGTTATGAAAATGCTCTTTCCACCCGCCTGGTGCTGGCCTTGGGAATTCTTAGGCTCGAGGAAAGTGACATGCCAGTGTCCAAGGAGCAGGCTCCCGTTTTATTGATGCTGTGGCAGGGTCTGGTCAACCTGACCAATTCAGGCACCAGCGCTGAGGCTGAAGTGACCGCCCTCCTAACGCAGATCGAATCGACGCTCACACCAGAGCAGATCCAGCTCATCAACCAAATGCACCTCACCCAGGAGGACACCCAGGTATGGGCACAAGAAAACGGCCTCACACTTGGCACCGGAACAGGCACTGGCACAGGTACTGGGCAGGGGCAGGGGAGCAACCTGAGCCCGGAAGAAAAAGCCACCCGGCAGGCGGCTAACAATCCGACCGGTGAAACCGCCAACCGCGAGAATAGCCTATCAAACGCGCTCACCCAGGCTTTGATCGACTACCTGGTAGACAAGAGTGAGTGAGAATATTTGAATCAGCTTTCAAACAAGATTACCTATGAGCAGCAACCAACCATGATCTGCCAGCGCAAAAATCGCCAGTCATAAACCGTTAAACGATTCAATCACCAAAAAAGATTCCGGCTTATCTCCACCGGAGTCTTTATGGTTAACAGCGAACAATCCAAGGGATTAAAACATGGGGAAGTAAAACTTGCTTGACACTAAGGCCGGGTCTGATTCTTCTTGAAGCCAGCCAGGAAGCCAACCAGCAAGCCGACCACGATGGTGACAATGTAAAATGAGAATCCCCATAATGCAAAAACACGCTTGCTTAGAAAGGTAAAGAACACAAGGACCAAAGCCAGGAAAAGCACAATGACGGTGGCACTTATCCTGCTAGTGTGAATTTTCCGGGAGAGATAATACCCAATTCCGATGAGCAAAATGAACAGGAATACTCGAAATAACATTAACTTCCCAGTTCCTTTTGACGCGCCAGCATCGCCTGATAAAGCACGATGGAACCGGCCACAGCGGCGTTAAGCGATTCGATCCTGCCGCGCATGGGCAGACTGAGCAGGAAATCACAAGAATGGCGGACCAGATCGCGAAGTCCTTCGCCTTCATTACCCACAACGATGGCAAGAGGACCGGTAAGCGGGATCACCGCGGGAGAAGCAGCACCCTCCTCCCCTGCCAGGCCAATTACCCAGGCGCCTGCCTGTTTTAGTTGTTCGAGGCTGTGCGTGATGTTGCCCTGTGCGATCAGCATGTGCTCAGAAGCACCGGCAGAGGCAGTTACCACCGCTGGCGTGACCGCTGCTGCGCGATGTTGGGGGATGATCACACCGTGTACACCAGCCGCTTCGGCGGTGCGGAGGAGTGTTCCGAGATTCTGCGGATTCTGGATCAGATCAAGTACGAGCACGAACAGGTCCTCACCTGAGGCAGCTGTGCGCTCGAGGATATCGGTGATGTCTACATATGGAAATTCGCCCACTTCCAACGCGACACCCTGTGGGTTTTCACCCAGGCGGTCCAGGCGTTCACGGGTGACGCGCTCCACTGGAATCTTGCGATTTACAGCTATGCGCAATATTTCGGCGATGCGGCCTTTTTCTTCGACACCTGAAGCAAGGAGCAACTTAAAAACCTGGCGGCGCCGCGCTTGTAGCGCTTCCATCACCGGGTTTCGCCCGGTTATCCACTCTTTCATCGATAGATCATTTCCAATGCCAGGAGGTACCTTCCTTGCTGTCCTCCAGCACAACCCCCATCTCCGCCAACCGGTCGCGCACCTTGTCTGAGAGCTGCCAGAGCTTGTTGACGCGCAGGTCCTTGCGGATCTCAACCAACAGATCGATAAAACCATCCGCGACGTGTCCGCCTTCATCTGGTTTTTCAAGCGTCAAACCTAACACCCCGGTCAGTTTAAGAAGCTGCTGCTGAGCACCGGACAGTTGTTCATCGGTTGCGCCGTCAGCGCGGGCCTGGTTGATCACGCGCACCATCTCAAATAGCTGGGCCAGTGCGCCAGAGGAATTGAAATCGTCATCCATTGATTGGATGAAACCCTGTTCGGTTGCCTCAGCCTGGCTGCCAAGCAAATCCAACGAAGTCTGAGGTGCACCAGCAGCACCGGGTAAGGCGGGTTTTAACGCTGAACGCAGGCGATCAATGGCTTTTTCCGCCTGGTTGAGAATATCATCAGAGTAAGAAAGCGGATTGCGGTAACCGGAGTTCAGCACGAGCATGCGCAGGGTATCCGCCGGATGATTGGCGAGGAATTCCTCGATGGTGACCAGGTTGCCGACAGATTTCGACATCTTTTCCCCGCTTAACTGGAGCATGCCATTGTGGATCCAATAACGCGCAAACGTTTTGCCGGTAAAGCTTTCACTTTGCGCGATCTCGTTCTCGTGGTGNNAGCACTCGATGTGCCAGCCGGGGCGACCTTTTCCCCACGGGCTATCCCAGGCTGGTTCACCCGGTTTGGCAGATTTCCAGAGCGCGAAATCCATGGGATGTTCTTTGCGTGCATCAACATCAATGCGATAGCCTGACTGCATCTCATCAATGCGTCGACCGGAGAGCTTGCCATACTTTTTATCCCTGGTCACACGGAAGTACACATCCCCATCCACCGGGTATGCGAATCCCTTGTCGATCAATCCAGCGATCATGGTGATGATCTGATCCATTTCTCGGGTAGCGCGGGGATTCACTGTTGCCGGGAGAATATTGAACTCACGCAGATGTTCCTCAAATTCCCGGATATACATCTCGCCCAACTCAAAAGGGTCCATCCCTTTTTCGTTCGCACGCAATATGATCTTGTCATCCACGTCCGTGAAGTTCATGACATGCCGGACTTCATAACCGCGGAATTCGAGATATCGCCGGATCGTGTCGAAAACCAGTGCAGACATGGCATGACCAATATGAGCCTTGGCATAGACCGTAGGCCCGCAGACATACATACTGACCTTGCCTGGCTGCAGTGTTTGAAATTCTTCAATGGTGCGGGTCAACGTGTTATAAACTTTCATTTCTCACCTGTAAATAAGTTCAGCTGTTATCCTCTGGTCTGGCAAAGATCATGCGACCAGCAGCAGTCTGTAGTACCTTGGTCACCACCACCGAAATGGACCGATCAATGTAGTCACGACCGTTCTCGACTACCACCATCGTCCCGTCATCCATGTAAGCAACGCCCTGCCCTGATTCACGCCCTTCCTGGATCACCTGCACGGTCATCATTTCGCCGGGGATGAGCACTGATTTTACCGCATTTGCCAGCTCATTGACGTTGAGCACAGTAACCCCCTGAAGTTCGGCGATGCGGTTGAGGTTGTAATCGTTGGTGAGAATGGGACAGCGCATCTGACGGGCGAGCACGACCAGTTTGTCATCCACTTCCCGTACCCCCTCGACGTCGATGTCGCTAATGCGCACCGGTATGCCCGGTTCTTTTTGCAGGGACGAGAGCACTTCCATGCCTCGCCTGCCGCGCTGCCGGCGCAAGTTATCTGGTGAATCCGCGATGTACTGGAGCTCGTTCAAGACAAACCGGGGGATGAGAAGTGAACCCGGCAAAAAACCTGTGCGGGAAATATCAGCGATACGTCCATCGATGATGACACTGGTATCCAGGAGGATCGTGCGTGAGTCAGCCCAGTTTTCTCCAGAATCGGATTCTTTATCCCCTGAGCGGTTCACGCGTGCGTTAGAGATCAAGCCAAATATGTCAACCTGCCGCAATCGAAAAATCGAGATCCCAAGGTAAGCAAAAAGCACCGCCACGATGAATGGCAAAATACTACCAAAGGGATCGGGTAGTAACGAGATGGGAAAGGAAAATAAGGCAGCCACGATCAAACCGGTTACTAGACCGACAGTTGAAGCCAAGAGGCCTTGCGGGGTCGCTTTGGCTAACCCGTTGCGGATTGCTTTGGCTGGACGCGTGGTGAAGTAAGGGGTAAGGATGAGACCGATCAAAGCCCCAAGAAGCCCAAACAGAAAACGGAATTGCTCAACCGGCATTGCATCCGGTGAGGGATTCACGTTAATTATTGAACCAAGTCGCTGCCCCCAGATGCCCCCCACAATTGCCACAATGACCATACCAAAAAGACGAAAAATGAATTCAGCGTTCATAATAAATGCTCCTAATGATTGCAGAAATTTCTTGTTAATGAACTGGATGAATGAGACGATAATGACTATAAAGATAATAGCATTCTAACCCGGCATAGTCAATCACATAATCACGATATTTCTGATGAAAATCACCAATTTTCCTGTGGATTATTTAGGCGATGAACAATAAACCTGGGGAGATGATTTTTGCGAAGGTGAATCAAGTGAAATCAAGTGAGTTGACACTTAAATACCGTCGTGATAAAATCCTTGCACTTGCCCCCATCGTCTAGCGGCCCAGGACGTGGCCCTCTCAAGGCCAAAACAGGGATTCGAATTCCCTTGGGGGCACTTATCTTTTAAGAATTCATCCAAAACAGTAAAAACATTCGAATTCCCTTGCACTTACAGTGTGCTCCGCGAGGGGCACTTTTCTTTTAAGAATTCATCCAAAACAGTAAAAACATTCGAATTCCCTTGCACTTACAGTGTGCTCCGCGGCACCAAAAGGTGTGCTTCGCAAGGGCACTTTTCTTTTAAGACTGCGCATAAAGACATTCAAATTCCCTTGTACTTGCCTGCATCCACGAGGGGGATAAATGTGCTGCACGGCACCAAAAGTTATGCTTCGCGAGAGGCACACATATTTAAATCACGAGACATCTGAGCAAGTAAAAACGAAACCCACAATTCTTGCCATTCCTTTGAGCAGGACTTTGAAGTGCTTCTCTCAACGAGTAGAAAAAGATAAAACAATCGCTATAATACTTAAGAGCAAAGCAAACGCAGCAATGAGATAAGATACATTAAGTGCAGGGACAGACTAAGCGAGAAAAGATGCGATCCATGAAGAAGATCGTAAGTTCCAGGTTTTTTCAACGCCCTGCAACCAGGACAGGATGGTGGAGCGGTCTATTAGCGATCCTGGCGATGGTGATGTTAATCCTCAACAATCTCGGGTTGAAACCCTTTAATGAGATGACCGGGCAAATGCAACCCATCCTGGTTACAGCATTTGATCTGATCATGCTCGGGAGCTTACTGGCAGCAATTGTGCTGGGGATAATCGCAGTCACCGGTAAACGAGAGCGGTCGTGGCTGGTATGGTTATTCATGATTCCTGTCACCCTCCTTGCGATCTTACTTATTGCTTTTTCAATCGAGGTCTATAAGTTCAATCATGTGAGGGTCGAGATAGCGCCCACACCGGATGCAGGTATTGAGCGGATGCCGGTGATTTTCGATGATGACGGCAGCCCGGACGGGACAAGCGCGTTGTTGTATCTGCTGAGCGATCCACGAGCGGATGTTCTTGTGGTAAGCGTTTCGTACGGCGAAGCACATCCACAGGTGTATATACACCATCTCGGTTCGATCCTGGAGCGCTATGGCTACGGGGAAATTCCACTTGGAGCGGGAAAGGATGCCCCTTTGGCGGGAAACAATGCGTTCCCGGATTCGGTGCGTGAGGCATCGAACGGGTTCTGGGGAATTTCCCAGACCAACTTTGATCAAAAGTACCCGGCAGATGATAGCGCTGAATTGATGGTTAGGACGATCACGCAATCCAACAAACCCGTTACACTGTTCATCAGCGGCGCGCTGACCAACCTGGCAGAGGCTCTGCGTATTGAGCCGGGAATCAAGGAAAACATCGCAGCGGTTTACATTATGGGTGGTGCGGTGTATGTGCCGGGGAATCTCAAAGAGCTTGACCCGGACACTGACAAAACTTTTGCAGAATGGAATATTTACGTGGACCCGCTGGCAGCCAGTGAGGTTTTTGCCTCCGGGTTGAACCTGTACCTGGTACCATCGGACGCGACGAACCAGGTGACCCTCTCTCACGATGACACGCGTACATGGCGCAAGGGAGGTAGTATCCCTGACTTAGCAGCCGAAATATACGATTCTCGTATGAGAGATTGGAATCGAGAGGAAATTGAAATGTGGGACCTGGAAACTGCGGAGATCATGCTGAACCCGCAGCCCTGTGCATTCACCCCGCTAGGGCTGGAGGTGGTGACTGCAGAAGGTGATACAGAGGGGCAGACCAGGGTTATAGACGGGGAAGCCAATGTGAATGTGTGCCTGGAACCGGATGGTGATGCGATCAAGCAGACACTTGAGGTTGTGTTCGGCGAACGAAAGTAACATGGGTACTGTTTATGGCTGCCAGGCGCGGTCTTCAGGCAATGAATTCCCGCCATCAATCACAATCAACTGTCCGGTGATGTATGTCGCTTGCGGATCCGCCAAGAATCGCACAGCAAACGCCACCTCTTCGGGTGTGCCGGAGCGTTTCATCGGGCAAAGCTTTCCTGCTGCAACCTCGCTCTCCAATTGAGAAGCGGTGGCAATCCAACCGGGGGCGATCGCATTCACGGTTATTCCCTCTGACGCTGTTTCCAACGCGCAGGCGCGGGTGAAACCCCACATCCCGGCTTTAGCGGCATGGTACGCAGCATCCCCCACGAAGGCCTGAATGGGACCGCTAGTGGAGGCGATGTTGATGATGCGGCCGTATTCTTGTGCGCGCATCAACGGCAGCACGCTCTTCGTTACCAGGAAACAGGTGGTCAGGTTGCGCTCCAGTGACAGATGCCACTCTTCAAGCGGGATCTTATCCACGGGGGATTCGAATTGGGTCTCGCCCACTACTGTCATCCCCGCGTTGTTGACACAGATATCCAGCCGACCATGAAGAGTCTTAATCTCGTCAACGATATTTTGAACCGCTTCCGGGCTGGTCAGGTCAGCCACAAATCCAATAGCCTGGATACCTTCAGCGACCAATTCAGCGGCGCGTTCGTGAATACGCTCCGTGGTACTGACCAGGACCAGGGTCGCGCCATCCTGACCTAACGCCCAGGCGACGGCAAAGCCAATGCCTTGAGGGCTGCCAGCACCGGTGACAAGAGCAACTTGACCTGCAAGTTTTTTCATATTGATTCACCTGACATTGGACAGAGATATTGAGGAGGGCCTACTATTTGATCAGTGTGCCTTATTAAGAGTATACAACAAAGGTTGTTTTGTTTGTTTCACACCGACACATAAAGTTGAGGGTTTACAACCCGAGCACGCATCGTTACATATCTCAAGGGTTGAAATTAACCCCATCTGTTGTAGGTGTTCCAGCATGGACTTTACCATAGCCGGTGTCGTTTGCAGTTTCACCGCCAGCGCATCGATACTTAATACACTCCCTTTATTGATCTCATCCAATATTTTTTCAAGCATATTTATAATCCAATCGACCGGGCGATGTGAAAAACCATGACTCCAAAGATAATTGAGATCAATAACATGAGACCGATACTGATTAATACCCAACGCCAAGAACCGGTTTCCTGCCGCATGGCAGCGACAGTACCCGCACAAGGGATGAAAAGGACTGCTACCACCAGGAAAGCAAGCGCGCTTGCCGGGGAATAGGCAGATGCCAAAGCAACGGATAACCCGCTTTCGGCAGTACCACCAAACAGCACACCAAGGGTGGCAATGATGTTTTCCTTTGCCGCAAAACTGGTGAGCAGCGCGATCGATAATCGCCAATCCAATCCCATCCAACTGCCAATCGGTTCGAAGACATGCCCCAAACGTGACAGGTAACTGCTATTGAGGTCACCGCCAGGCAGATAAGACAATACCCACACAACCATTGAAATAGCCAGGATAGAAGTGCCGGCTTTCTTGATAAAGGAGATCGTTCGCTGCCAGACCAGCAGTCCGATCGTTCGCGCATTCGGCACATGATAAAGGGGGATCTCCATAATGAAGGAAGACCTTTGTCCCTTGAAAACAGTACGATTGAGCAAGGCACCCAGCAGCACCAGTATAAACAGAGACATTAATACGATCCCCCAGGTCACCCAGAACGCCTTCCTACCAAAAAAGGCGGGGGCGATGAACGCAACAACAGCCATACGCGCTGTACAAGGTACAAGCGGCGCGATTAGAATGGTCAGAAGCCTGGCCGGCCAGGAATCTATCACGCGGGTACCCATGATGGCTGGCACATTACAGCCAAACCCGAGAAATAACGGCAGGAATGATTTGCCGTGCAGCCCCATGACATGCATAAAATTATCCATCACGTACGCTGCACGCGCCATGTACCCGACATCTTCAAGGATGGCAAAAGCAGCAAAGAAGATGACCAGCACCGGCAGAAAAGTGATTACTGAACCAACACCGCCGATAAATCCGTCAATGACAGCCCCTCTCAGCCAGACCGGAGCACTGGATAGCGCTCCTGCTGTCCAGTCAGCCAGGGCAGCGATCGCCACCCCATCCAGCCATTGTTGAACAGGTGCGCTGATCGAAAAAACCACCCAGAAAACAAACCCGAGGATTGAGGCTAACAGGACCAATCCCCAGATGGGATGTGTCGCCCAACGATCGATTCGCTCGGTCCAACCGATCTGACCCACCTTTGGATGGGAGATCACCCGTTGGATAATGCGTCCGATCCATTCGTAACGCGCTGATGCCACTGCCAGGAAGGCATCGTCATGTCTAGCCAGGATGTTATGAACCGCTTTCCAGGTGTCAGCCGGCAAAGCGGCTTGCATCCGACCGGTAATATCCGAATCCCCTTCCAGGATCTTCAGCGAGACCCAGTCGACCGGATAACCAGCCGGGACATATGCGGCAACAAGTTCCTCTATGGCTGACAGTACATCCACATGATCATCACGTATCCTGGGAGATTGCGGATGAGTTAGGATCGTTCCATCGATCACACCATCCACTACATCTAGAAGCTTTCGAACACCCACTGCTTTCGAAGCGATGATCGGTAAAACCGGTAATCCAAGCTCGGCTTCAAGCGCTGCAACATCCACCACGATGCCTTCCTGGTCAGCGACATCGAGCATATTAAGCGCTACGATCATCGGCGCGTCCAACGCTGCCATTTCTGCGACCAGATATAGACTCCGCTCAAGATTTGCCGCACTTACCACAGCAATTGTCACGGCTGGCCGCTCAGACAAGATGAATTCACGCGCGATTACTTCTTCGGGGGAATTTGCCGTCAGGCTATATGTTCCGGGCAGGTCCACCAGGCGCACTGTCCGTCCATTCAATGTGAAATGCCCGTCTCTTCTTTCAACAGTTTTTCCAGGCCAGTTACCTACATGTTGATTGAGACCGGTTAACAGGTTGAAAAGGGTGGATTTGCCCATATTGGGTTGCCCGGCAAGCGCGATAAGGGGAATCATATCACTTGCAATAACTGCTGGCTGATTTTCTTCCACGATGTGATTCTCACCCAGGTAAAGCAAATTAACCTCTATTAACGATGATCCTGGCGGCCTCACCCCTGCCCAGAGCAACCCTGGTTCCACGGACAAAAACGATCAAAGGCCCATGCATGAAGTTCTGTACCATTCGAAGCCGCGCACCCGGAGTAAACCCCAGAGATGCCAGGCGGTGATTCATGCGTACTCCGCCACAAAAGGATCTAATAACCACATCATCACCGGCTTTCACTTCTGATAAAATCATTTCATTGTTATTTAACTGCATTTTGTGATCCCGAGGTACAGTGGTGTCCATTTGGATTATTATATACTAATTTTTTTTATTAGCCTAGTATAATAATTGTAACGGGTATTATGAAAAATATCACTCTGTCAAATTACGATATATCAAAGATCAGTCCGATCATACAGGATTATCTTTCGCTCATTTATATTATGGAACGGGATAAAGACCCAATCGTCGGATCAAGATTGGCTGACTTACTGGGTGTCACACCTCCCACTGTAACCAATACCTTGAAGCGCATGGTGCGTGACGGGCTGATCAGTATGGACGAGAAAGGGACGCACCTCACCGAGTGTGGTTGGGAAGCCGCCAAGGTGGTCATGCGCCGGCACATGCTGGTGGAGTGGATGATGGTTAAGACACTGCCGTGGTCATTGCTGCACAGCGAAGCCCATCAACTGGAACATGCCATCTCATCCATGACCGAAACGGCATTGATGGATCAACTCAGCCACCCCGAAACCTGCCCGCATGGTAATCCCCTGCCAGGTAGCGATGATGTCACATCCAATTGGATCTCAATACTGGACATTCCGATCGGCGAAACCGTGGTCATCCGCCGGGTGCACGAACTGGCGGAAGAGAACACTGATCTGCTTACTTTCCTCGAATCCAACCATGTGATGCCGGGATTTCAAACAACTGTTACGGAAATACTACCTTTCAACCAGACCATCTCAATAACCCTTGATGGTAAAACGGTTATTCTTGGTAATGCTGTTGCCCGCTACATCTTCGTTGAACGTGCCAGGTAACTGACCCAGTGTTTGGATCAATCAATCACCGAATGTCTGTTTTTCAAGTCGCAGGGCGAATTGTTCCAGGCGATCATGCAGTTTCTGCCCATGGAGCGCATCGATCCTTTCAAATTCCGCAAGTAATTGTTGTTGATCCTCCGCCAGCAGCAAACGGTTTGTCATAGGGAACAACATATTCTCTTCCTTCCAGATATGATTCGGATAATAGAGATACAGGTTTTTCAAACCTTGTATCACATCCGTCCATCCCTCAACCCCGGATCTCCTGTAAAGCTCCATCGATTGCACAAGTTCGGCCACGTAATTATTGCTTTTCTTGTGTTCATTCTTCAATTGCACCAGTGGGCACCCCACCCTGGGTACTCCCCTTTTCACCAAGGCAGGGAAAAGTTCATCCTCCTCCTTCGCGTGATGCCATTTTTGCGCAAAAACCCGCATAAATTCAATGATGTCGACCAGGGTCTCCTCGTCAACCTCCCAACCATCCTCCATGTTTTCAGCAAAGACCTTTAATGCATCGACCACCCGCATGATCAATTTATGCTCATCTTCGAGTATTTCAGTTGGTAAAGTTGCCATCACTCCCTCCCTTTTCTAATCAGTACGCTGAAAGGCTGACGCGCAATCCATTTGCGCAAATCAATAGTGAACCATTTACAGTCGATCATCCTCGATTTATTAATCGATGTAATCAACGACGCGTGGGATTATTCTTACTATACGGAAAAATGAAGACAATTTCAAGTGTTTCAAGTGTAGGAGACGCTAATTACGAACTGATATAATTGCCGCATGGCTCATCTAAATGGAATAGAACGAGAAAAATTCGTTAACAAAACCTTCACGGATATCGCTTCCCGCTATGTTTTTATGAACCACCTGATGACAGGCGGAATGGACATCCTGCTGCGTAAGGAAACAATCCGCATCGCTAACCTTAAAATGGGAGAGCGAGTGCTGGACCTGGGCACCGGCACCGGCGACCTGGCACGGGAAGCTCGAATTAAAAACAACGGCTTATTCCTTATCGCCTCTGATTTCACCCTGGCAATGATGACAGCCACCCGGGATTGGAACATGATCCAGCGCACAAGCGCAGACGCGCTGACACTGCCATTTGAAGAAGATACATTTAATGTGGTCATGAGCGGTTACCTGGTGCGCAATGTCTCCAGTCTCGAAAAAGCTCTTGCCGAGCAATTTCGGGTGTTGAGACCGGGAGGTCGTGTGGTCATCCTGGATATGACCAGACCGCGACATAACCTGTTGACGCCTATAATAAATTTTTACCTAAAGAGTATCGTTCCGTTGCTGGGGAGAATTTTCAATCGAAACCGGGACGCTTATACCTACCTGATCCAATCCACGCAAAACTTCGTCACGGCAGAAAACATGGTGCTCGCCATGGAAAAAACCGGTTTTCAGAACATCCGGTTCCGCATCCGCATGTTCGGCACCATGGCAATTCACGATGGAATAAAACCCCAAGAATAGGTCAAAACTCTTAACTACTACACAAAAAAAGAGAGTGGATGGATGTAATGATAATTTATGATATTGTTCATCTTATTTATCCAATAATTGGTGTATAATAAGCCAAAATTATAAATAGAAAAGAGCAAATATGTCAAATTTTTTTGGTCCTTCAAGTTTACAGGATGCCCCTCTGATACGGTTCATATTTAGTAACACCAAAATGGCCTGGCTATGGCTAATCGTGCGCGTTTATGTGGGATATCAATGGGTAGATGCCAGCCTGCACAAACTCTCTGCACCCGAATGGATGCAAACCGGTGCAGCCCTTAAGGGGTATTGGGAAAACGCCGTACGCATCCCTGAAGCGCCTGCCCGCGCCCCCATCCACTTCGAGTGGTACCGCACCTTCCTTCAATATATGCTTGACAGCGAGTCCTATGTCTGGTTCGGTAAATTGATCGCCATCGGTGAATTCCTGGTCGGAGTTGCGCTAATCCTCGGGTTGTTCGTCGGGCTTGCTGCGTTTTTCGGTGCGACGATGAATTTTAGCTTCCTGCTGGCAGGATCGTTGAGTGCTGGACCACTGCTGCTTATACTGCAGATCCTCTTGATGATCGCCTGGAAAATCGCCGGTCACCTGGGTGCCAATTACTTCATCCATAAACGATTTGGCACATTCTGGCAGCCAGCCACAAGACAAAGGTAAATGCAGTAAGAGCAAATTAAGCACCCTTGCGGGTGCTTTTTTGTTGTCTGTGTGAATTGAGAATCAACCAAAACCAACCAACCATAAGCAGTAGAAAACTACCGCCAACCGCCACCCATTTAAGCGGGGTAAATAGTGAGGCCAAGATTTCGGCAAACCTCACCCGCTCCGGAAAACCGGCCATCACAGCTGTGGTCATGGAATTCTCCAGAAGATCAAGTAGCATGGCGGCCAGTGGAACAATGTTCAACAAACGCCATTTTGAACTCTCATGGAATACCCGGCTTAAAAGCCAGCTCAGCGCGGTAACGAGGAAGCAAGTGTATACAATTGGAAACGCCAGGTCAAAGGTCCAGCGCGCGTGAATGTAAGCTGCACGGCCTGCGCTGCCATACCACTTAGCCATAGCAAACAATTCACCACCACTATAGAATAACGAGGTATCCGGGGATCCGCTCCCCTGTGAATAAGTTTCAGCGATGCGGTTCTGCCCAGGAAGGGTGAGCGCGCTGAAAACGACGAAAACCAACAACGCTGCAATCGCGACCCAGCCACTTGATAAGCGGTAAAAGAAATTCGATAGATTTTTCATCTTCGTCCTCTACTTAAGAAAGGTGACAATAAAATCCAGGAATTTTTGCACATCAGCAAAATTACTCACCGGACCAACCGAGATGCGTACTGCGCCGGATGCCTTTGTATTGATGCATAGGCGAAACTCATCATAAGTCAGACGCTGTTCATGATCCGGACGATTGAAACACGAGGTAAGCTCCTCCGGCAGGATATGCAGCGCCAGCTCACCTGCACCCGGGTTACAGAAGCAGCCGGTGCGCAGCGAGATGCCGTGTTGGTTGGCTTGCTGCTCAATCCAGCGGTGATCGATCACTGCGCCCTCTGGGGTAAAAAAGTTGGTCGAGATCGCTCCCCCGCGTTTTTTTGTATCCACCGGTCCGTAGATCTTGATCAGTGGTTTACCGTTGGAATGCTTCAACTCTTTCAGGTTTATCAACAGCCAACCCGTCAGGCAACGAACACGCTCGTGCACCAGATCCAAGCCCATTGATTCAAGGTGTTCCAATCCAATGGTGACCGCGGGGATGTTGAGGAAATTCGGTGTACCGTCCTCAAAAGCAGCCGGTGCGTCGGCGAGGTAGTGCTTCTCGCCCTGCACAGATGCCACAGTGATCGTTCCACCGGCAAACCAGGGGCGCTGCAGTTTTTTCAACACTGACCGCCGGGCGATCAGCGCGCCAACCCCGGTCGGGTAACCGAACATCTTGTAGAATGAAACCGGAACGAAATCCGCCGGCCAGGCGGTGAGATCAAGGCGATTGGTGGGGGCGAAAGCCGCGGCATCCAGCAGCACGTCCCAACCTGCATTGTGCGCCTTGTGAATCCACTCCAGCGGATGTTGGACCGAGGAAAAATTGGATTGTGCCGGGTAGGCAAACAGGTTGTTACAGTTGCCACGTGCCTTTTCCAGGTAATCATCCAGCCTGTCCTCGGGTACACGCAAGCGCGGCGGCAGCACGGGAAGATATTTGACCTGGGCTCCTTTGGCAACGGCGAATTCCCGTATACCGTTGACCGAGTTGTGATTGTCAAAGGTTAACAAATACGTGCATTGTTCGCCAAAGGGATAAGCCTCTCCCACCAGCTTGAGGGCACCGCTGGCGTTGGAGGTGAAAATGACCACGTAATCGTCCTCTGAAGCGTTGAAAAAACGCAACACAGCGCGCCGCGCCTGGTCCACCATCACCGTAGAAGCGCTGGAGGTGGGGTTGCTGGAATGCGGGTTGCCATACACACCCTCCATCAGCAGCCGCTGATGACGCAGTACCTGTGATTCAGCATAGAGCCCGGAACCGGTGTAATCCAAATACACCTGTCCCAGGCGATCAAGCCGGCTGTATTCAAGTTCCCGCAGCCTATCCAGATTGGCGGTGGTTGAATACTCAGGAAATTTTTCAAGGAAACGGGAATATTGTGAGTTGGTCATAGCAGGATTAAACCATATTTTTTGTAAAAGGGTTGCGGGGCATCAACTATAATTAAAGCATGGATGAAATTCGCGAATTGGCACACAGGTTGGGAGACGTTCCGCAATTCAGAAGCATTCCCGGCGAAGAGGTGGTTTCGATCATCCGGATGGGTGATTTGCGCAATTATTCACAAAACGAGATCATTTTTCACGAGGATGACGAGTGCGCAGGAATGTTCGTGCTGATCAAAGGAAAAGTGATCCTGACCAAACCCGGGCCGGAAGGCCAGGAGGGAGTGATCAACGCCCTGGAACCGGTCATCATGTTAAACGAGGTGGCGGCGTTAGATGGGGGTCCGAACCCGGTCAGCGCAGTGGCACAAGCGGATTGCCGGCTATGGCATATCAGCAAGGAAAACATGCAAGCGCTCATCCTGCAATACCCGCAAATCGGCTTAAGTCTACTGGGAGTACTTGCCATGCGCAACCGTCAGCTGGTGAACTATTACAGTGACCTCTCCTTCCGCAGCGTACACGCCCGCCTGGCAAAACATCTGCTGGATTTGAGCCACCAGGGTGAGCAGCCGATCGACCGCAAACAAAACCCGATCAGGCTTATGGCGGCACGCATCATCACCTCACCTGAAGCCATCAGCCGCACTTTGCGAATGTTCAGTTCAACCGGGCTGATCCAGTACAACAGACTGGAAATCCTGGTCAGCGATCTCGACGGATTGAATGAAGCCGCCCAGTTGAATTTCTAATCATCGATCCGATCATCCAAGAATTGATTTAAATCAAAGACTTCTGAAAGTCAATCTGGTATCCTGTAGTTTAGTAACTTCACACACAGGAGTACGCTCATGACATGGATCGGCAATCGATTTAAGTTCCTGTTTCGCTCGACGAAAGGGTTAATTCTGGTCGCCATCGCCTTTGCCGCGCTCATCTCTGCCTTTTTCGGCCTGCTCTCGGGACCAATGGCGGATTACGGCATCAAGGATGTAGTGGTGAAAGCCCTGAACATTGACCTGCAGCCAGCCGAAAGAGAAGGCCGACTGATCGCCCTCTACCACACCCTGGCAATGGTGATGATCGCGGTAGAAGTATACATGATCACCGACCTGCTGAAGATGAAGGAAAATCAGCGCTTGTCGATCAACAGCACCGTTACGATCGGCTACCTGATGGTCATCTTCGGCGGACTGCCCTTTGCTTATTGGGGGCACAACTGGGTGTTACATGGCATCTACATTGCCGGGTTGTCGATCATTTTCTTTGCCGGGTGTTTGCTTCTCGTGGCGTTATGGCCGTGGCAAAAAGACCTGAAGCTCAAGGACAAAGAGTACGCACACACGAGGAGGGGTTTCGACCTGGAAAGGGTCGCCTTTTTCATGGTCGCGTTGGTAACTTTGATCTCGGCAATCTTCGGCGCCGTGCCCGGATCATTCTTTGGCAACGGATTCGAATCCTTTCTGGCGGAAAACGTGGTGCGCGAGCCGCACAAGACCGCCCTCGACCTCTCGGTCATCGGCCACCTGCACATCATGCTGGCCCTTATCGCCATCATGTGCGCGTTGATCATCGGCCGCTGGATGGATTTCAAAGGCATTCTGCACAAGATCGCCATGCCGTTGTACATCTTCGGCTCGTTTGTGCTTTCGATGGGCACCTGGCTGGTGGTGAAATTTGAAAATATCGCCCACGCCATAATTTACGGCGGATCAACCATCGCCATGCTGGGGGCATTATTACTGGTCATTTTCTCCTGGAAAAAACTCATTCGCGAAGGGTTGGAAGTGAAGGGGATCCGCAAGGGAAATTTCTTCCAGGAGATAGCCGCGCTGATGAGAGACCCGATCAAATTCGGTCCAACCTGGCAGATGGTCTTCATGAATTTCACCGTCAGCGGTATCGGTATTTTCACCGCAGTAAAGCTAGACGAGGTATTCCGTCAATGGCAATTTATGGACGAACGCTCCCTGCTAACCGGTCACTGGCACATTCTGGCGACGCTGACCGCCACCATTCTCCTGCTGTATTATGCCGACCTGGCAGGATTGAAAGGAAAAGCCCGCAAGTGGTTTGGCTGGCTGGTGATCATCTTCTCTGATGTGGCGTTTGGCGCGGTGACCATTTACGAGATGAAACGGCTCATTGTTGCCGAAGGCGCACAACAACCACTGGTGAACCGGGCTGTGTTGGCCGGCGATATCGGCGTCATTACTTTACTGGTCGCCCTAGCAGCATTGATGGTGTGGCGATTGATCGACCTCTTTAAAAAGAAGGGCAGGTGGACGGTTGAGACAGACCACCGCCTTGATAAAAAAGAGGAGGTGAAAAAATGAAAAAATTGATCATTTTCCTTGCCATCGGACTACTGCTCAGTGCCTGCCAACCGGTTGATTTCCAGGAAAAACCGCCCGTATTCAATACCGGGATCGACCCGAACGCATGGGCGACCGTCCCGGCGGGAGAATTCCTGCAGGGGCAATTCAATAAAGAAATGACCATAGATCATGATTACGAAATGATGGTGACCCCGGTGACCGTAGCCCAATACGCGGATTATCTTAATGAAGCGCTGACCGCCGGCACGATCAAGATCGTGGATGACCAGGTAGTTGGTTATTACGAGGGCGAGCCGTTCCAGGCAGGACGTCATGAAGAGGAATTCCCCGCAGGAGATTACCTGCACATCCCGTTGGCAGATGAGTTTCTGAGGTTGAACTATGATGGTGCCCGTTTCACAGCCAAGGATGGATGGGAAGACCACCCCATGACGGTGGTTTCATGGTTTGGTGCTAACGCTTATTGCGAGTCCTATGACTGGCGATTGCCCACTGAACTGGAGTGGGAAAAAGCGGCGCGCGGGACGGACGGTAGAGCTTTTCCATGGGGGAATGATACTGCGCGCAATAATGCCAACTTTTACTTCAGCCGTGATCCATTCGAGAACATGAAGACCTTCGGTTCGCGCACCACACCGGTTGGCTTTTATAACGGGAAAGTGTATGATGGTTATCAAACACTCAATTCTGTCAGCCCTTACGGTCTCTATGATATGGCAGGTAATGTATGGCAATGGACGGGAGATGATTATGATTCTCAACATTACCGTTACATGCGCGGGGGCAGCAAGGATGTTTACGAATTGAACCTGCGCGTGTGGGCACGCAACAACGCCACCCCAACCTTCGCCAGCCCGGGCGTCGGATTCAGGTGTGCACGGGATAACAAGCAGGAGTAACAGTGAACAAGATACGGACCAAGCTCAAACAATACTGGCCGCTGATCAAGAGCATGCAAACTGCACTGCTGACGGTAACCGGGATTGCCGGATATATGAGCGCGCGCTGCCCGTTCACGCATTGGACGACCATGACCGGTCTCATCGCCAGCCTGTTGCTCTCCATCAGCGGCAGCACAGTGCTGAACATGTGGTACGACCGCGACATCGACAGCGTAATGAACCGCACCCATCACCGCCCGATCGCCAGCGGCATCGTTTCTGCAAAAGAAGCACTGCTGCTGGGGATATTCCTGTCAGCCGCCGGAGTGGGATTGGCTACCCTTCTCTCACCACTTTACGGTCTGCTGATCTTTGGCGGCATTTTCTTTGATGTCATCCTGTACACCATCCTGCTTAAACGACGAACCTGCTGGTCAGTTGTTTGGGGCGGAATTGCTGGTGGGATGCCCATCCTCGCCGGTCGAGCCCTGGGCATGGGCAGCGTGGATGGGATCGGGATCTTGCTGGCACTGGCGGTGCTGCTGTGGATACCCACGCACATCCTCACATTCAGCATGCGTTACCGAGAGGATTACGCCGCGGCGGGAATCCCGACCTTCCCCTCAACCTACGGCGATCAATATACCCGTGTGATCATCGCGATTGCCAGTGTGCTGGCGGCTGGTGTAATGGGAGGTGCCGCAGTTCTGATCGGTGTCAGGCAAGGCACACTTCATCTGCTCGGAATTCTGTCAGGCGGGCTATTGGTAATGGCGGTGTTGATGCTGCTCAAGCCTTCATCGCGGCTTAACTTTCACTTATTTAAATACGCCTCAGTTTATATGCTGGCATCAATGCTACTGTTGGCAATTTAATAAAAATTTGACAGGAGGAGAGGAACACAAATGAAACCTGAAAGCGGATTGGCGAAATTCTTAAGATTTTTTGGCATCCTGTTTATGTCACTCACGGCAGCATTTACTGTGTTGGGCGGTGTCGGCACCTCCTGTGCAGCGCTATTTCCCACCAAATGGGATTCAATGGCACCCCTCGCACCTTATCAATGGCTCTACATTCTGTATGTGCTGGTCACCACTGCCATTGGCGTGCTGGGGATACGCGCGGTTGTGATGCTGGCAAAAGGCAAAAAAGGAGCCTATAAGGCAGCGTTGATCGCACTGGTGCTTGGTGTCGTAGTGGGGATCATCCACATACTTACCTCGCGCGCTTTACGCGGCAGCTCCATGCCGGTGGATGGGATCGTCTACATCACTGTTTTAACACTCGTCATCTTCCTGATCTTCCGCATCCCAGCCATTTGGCAGGGTGTTGATTACACCAAAGCACCGCGCAAAGAAGGGAAGAAGAGCGGCGGTGCAGCAGCCATTGTGGTCGGTGTGCTTTGCCTGACCATTCAATTCTTCATGGCACCCACGCACACCTGGGGTGGAGTAAATTACTCTGATGCTTTTCACGTTACGATGACCCTCACCGGCATTGCATTATTACTGACCGGGGCGGGTTTGCTGGCGGGTAATTGGATCTCGATTAAGGTTGCGCTGAGAAAAACAAAACTGGCACACTAAACTACTTCCTGTCATCCGATCACCGGGAAAGGACCAGCTTGGTTTTACAAACTGGTTCTTTCTTTTTATTATTTGGCCGCATCAACATCCCGAAGTGACAGGCAACGATACTATAATTCAGGGGTTAAATATGCAGCGGTCCAAATCCGCAAGTTGATCGGAGATAATAATGGTAAGTGAAAAAAAACGGCTTTACTCATACCGCTGGGTCGTCCTGACAGTATTTATGTTCGTCAACCTGATGATGCAGCTGTTGTGGATCTCATTCGCCCCGATCACCGGCGAAGCCGCCCGTTATTACGGCGTCAATGACCTGAAGATCGGCTTTTTGGCGATGACCTTCATGATCGCGTATGTCCCGCTATCCATCCCCGAATCCTGGGCGATCGACCGCTGGGGTTTCCGCAAAGCGGTGAGCCTGGGAGCAGTATTGATGGGAGCGTTCAGCCTGCTGCGTGGATTGGCCGGCCAGGATTACACGCTGGTGCTTATCAGCACAATCGGCATCGCCATCGGGCAGCCTTTCATGATGAATTCCTGGACAACCGTGCCAGCCAGGTGGTTCCAGAACGAATTCCGCACAACCGCCGTTGGTCTGGTGACCCTTGCCGGGTTGATCGGTGTGGCGCTTGGTATGGTCATCACGCCGATACTCTCACAAATAATGAGTATTGCCAGAGTTCAGCTGATCTACGGAGCTGTCTCAGCAGTTTCCGCCCTGCTCTTTCTCATATTTGCCCGTGAGAAACCACCCACACCCCCCAGCGCGGATGATGATGGCACACGCGCACTGATGCTGGATGGGCTCAAGAACGCCCTCACCAATCGTATGTTCTGGAAAATCCTGTTGATCGCGTTCATTGGCATGGCAATCTTTAACGGCATCAGCACATGGGTTGAGAACATCGTGCGCCCGCGCGGGTTCACCCCCTCAGACGCCGGTACGCTGGGCGCATTAATGCTGGTCGGCGGTATTTTCGGAGCGATCCTACTGCCCGCGCTTTCCGACAGAGAGCAGAAGCGTAAAAAATACCTATACATTGGAATTGCATTAACCATACCTGGCTTGCTTGGCATCACTTTTGGCTTATCCCATTGGCTGGTCTACCTTTCTGCATTCACGCTGGGTTTCTTCCTGACCAGCGCCAGCCCAATCAGCATGCAGTTTGGCGCAGAGGTCGCGCGTCCCACGCCTGAAGGCACCTCGAATGGTCTGTTCCAGCTCTCGGGTCAAATTTCAGTGGTATTTGTTTATATTATGGAAGCATTAAAAACAAAGTCCGGTTCCTTCACCCCGGGGTTGTTATTGGCATTGCTTCTGATCATACTGTGCCTGTTCGTGATCTCCCGGCTTAAGGATCCGATTTTTAAACCGGCAGTAATCAATTAAAAAACTGGTAAAGGAAGAAAATTGGTTTATTTATTTATTGTTTCATTGATATGGGCTTTCTCTTTTGGATTGATCAAGGGCAATCTTTCCGGGGTAGATTCTACTTTTGTGGCGTTCGCCCGCATGCTGATCGCTGCACTGGTGTTCCTGCCGTTCCTGAAACTACGCAAAGTCAGCTGGTCCGCCAGGCTGAAACTGGCGATGACCGGCCTGGTTCAATTCGGTCTGATGTATATCTTTTATCTTGCCGCATTTAAGTCGCTACAGGCATACGAAGTCGCCCTGTTCACCATCTTTACCCCCATTTTCGTAACCCTCATCGATGACGCATTCACGCGGCGGTTTAATCCGCTGCATCTCGCAGTGGCACTCATCACCGTGGTAGGCACCTGGATCATTGAAGGACATGTGCTGCAATCCAGGGAAGTGCTGATCGGATTCCTGCTGGTGCAGGCTTCCAACCTGTGCTATGCATTCGGTCAGATCTACTACCGCAGGTTGATGGCGCAGCACCCGGAATTAAAAGACCGCCAGGCTTTTGGTTACCTCTACCTGGGTGGGTTGGTGGTTACAGCATTGGCAACACTTTTACTGACGCCGCTCTCGAGCGTAACCCTCTCCACGAAGCAGATCCTCACACTGCTTTACCTGGGTGCCATCGCTTCCGGGTTGAGCTTCTTCCTGTGGAATATCGGGGCGCGCAAGGTTAACGCTGGATCACTGGCGGTATTCAACGACCTAAAGATCCCGCTGGCTGTTGCGGTCTCGCTGCTGGTATTTGGAGAAAGCACAAATATTGTCCGGTTGCTGATCGGCGGCGCAATCATTATTGCCGCCCTGGCATTGAACGAGATGATGGAAGGAAAACGAAGGAAAACCAGGATCAAAAACCCGCTCGAATAAGCGGGTTTTTTGTTGTTACTTGTTGGCGACGATTTCGATCAATTTCACGATCACATCCACAGAACGCTCAAGGGAATGGACGGGCAGTATCTCATATTTGCCGTGATAATACAACCCTCCAGTAAACAGGTTCGGGGTGGGTAAACCCATGAAGGATAAGCGTGAACCGTCAGTACCTCCCCTTACAGGTACGATAACCGGTTCGATCCCGAGGGACATCATCGCCTGACGCGCATCCTCCACGATGTGGAAAACCGGCTCGATCATCTCACGCATGTTGTAGTACTGGTCCTTGATCTCCAATTCCACATGACCTTCGCCAAACCTGCGGTTCAGGAACACTGCCGCATCCAGCATGTACTGCTTGCGCTTCTCCATCAATGCGCGGTCGTGATCACGGATGATGTATACGAGTTTTGTCGTTTCAGCAATTCCGTTCATTAAGAATAGATGAATAAAACCCTCCCTACCCTCAGTGTACTCAGGCCGTTCATTGACCGGCAGCATGGCGTTGAATTCCATTGCCAGCAGCAACGAGTTGATCATCTTGTTCTTCGCCGCCCCGGGATGCACATTCCTCCCGTGGATAGTAACGGTGGCTTGCGCAGCATTGAAGGTTTCATACTCCAGTTCACCGATCTCTCCCCCATCCATGGTGTAAGCATACTCCGCGCCAAATTTGTCCACATCAAACAGGTCTGCACCGCGGCCGATCTCTTCATCAGGGGTAAAACCTACACGAATTTTCCCATGCTTGATCTCAGGGTGATTGACCAGATACGCCATAGCGCTGACAATGGCAGCCACGCCGGCTTTGTCATCCGCGCCCAGCAGAGTAGTTCCATCCGTTGTGATCAATTCCTGCCCGAGATATTTTTTTAGCTCCGGAAATTCGACCGGACTCATGCGAACATTGAGCCCAACATTCAAAATGATCTCTCCTCCGTCGTAATGGTCAATGATCTGCGGATTGACATTCTCTCCGGACATATCCGGGCTGGTATCCATGTGCGCAATAAAACCGATGGTTGGAACAGGTTTATCTGTGTTGGCAGGCAGGGTTGCCATCAGGTAGCAGTTCTCATCCAGTTCTACGTCTTCCAATCCAATCCCGCGTAGTTCTACCTCCAACTCACGGGCGAGATCAACTTGAACCACACTGCTGGGGCAGGAATCAGAATCCCGGTCGGATGTGGTGTGGATGCGGGCATATTTCAGGAAACGGTCTTTTACTGTGGTCATTTATCCTCCATAGGCTAAGTAACCTGATTATATAACGACAGGTCAAAGTTGTCACAAGGCTGTCTCAAAATTATCCTGTATAATGTTTATACATACTTCAGCGGAGGACAAATGGACGCACCATCAGATAAGCCAAGATACCGCATCAAAACCGTGGGGATTAAGACCGGTATTCCTCCCATCACCCTGCGCGCATGGGAAAGACGTTACAAGGTTCTCACCCCCGACCGTGAAGGAAATCACTACCGCCTCTATTCCAACGCCGACATCCAACTCTTACGATGGCTAAAAGCGCAGGTGGATGCTGGAGTGCCGATCAGCCTGGCGGCTGCCGAACTAAAGGGGAAACTTGCTGGTGGTGAAAAAATCGAAATGCCCGAGATCGATGAGAATGTAAAAGTTCAAACCACCCCCCTGAATTCTACCGGACAGCTTGCCGACCAGTTGTATAAGACCCTGGTCAAACATGATGAAAACGCCGCCCTACAAGCTTTATTGCAGGCGAAAGCTTCATTAGCGCTTGCCCAGTTGTTCGAGAAGGTGATCATTCCCGTGCTAATCCGCATCGGTGAAGAATGGTACGCAGGGAATCTTCTCGTGGCTACCGAACATTTTGCCAGCAGCTTCATCCGCGCCAGCCTGCTCTCGATCTATCAGCGTCTTCCAATCAAACGCGGCGGGCAACGAATACTGGTCGGCGGGGCTCCGGGCGACCTGCATGAGTTGGGTCCGTTGATGGTGGCCATCCTGTTAAGGGAGCAGGGATTCACTGTCGAGTTCCTCGGACCGGACAGTCTCCTGGAGGACCTGGCAGATTACGCGGCAGCAGAAAACCCGCGCATGATCATCCTTTCGGCCACCACCAGTGAATCCGCGAAAGCCCTGCGCGGATTCAAAGTCCTGTTGGATAAAAACAAACGTCCACCATTGTTTGCCTTTGGCGGAGGAGCCTTCTCATATGAGCCGGCTTTGATCGACCAGGTGCCGGGTTTTTACCTTGGCAAAACTCTGTCGCAATCAATCCAGCGGGTGAAGGAGCTGCTTCCACCCGGAAAATAAACTGCTTTGTACATTCCACTTTTTTTATCGCCATGTGCAACGCTAATTTCACCGGGCGATCATCAAGCAGCGTCCGTTCATCCTGGTTGATTTTCAGTTCGTTTGATTAAAGAAGAACGTGTGAACGATCTCGTATCTTGTGCACTCCTCTCCATCCATCCCATTAAACCACTGAGCCGTCAAAAGACGGCTCAGGGTTTGTTGGCGCTACGGCTTCCCTACTCAATCGAGAGGAGGGATGCCGCAGCGCTGTGTTTAAAACTTATACTTTTCATGGACATCACCTCCTCATCGTTAGGATGGCACAATGATTCTTATTTAAGTTAATCATAATTGACAGGTAAAGTCAAGGTAAAGTCAAGCAGTCAAGCAGATTGGCTTGCCCGTGTCATGTAACCCTTTTATAATGCTTTAAATGTCCACGCCTGAACCGATGCCGTCCCGTAAACCGGGCAAATGGAATACCGTGCTGATAGCCATTGCATTGCTGTCACTTACCGCCTGGCTTATTTTCACGCCGCCCGGTTTGGACGGCAAGTTACATGCCACGGGATATTCCGTGTGTCATCAGATCGATGAACACTCATTTGTGGTCGGTGGCAAGGTGCTTCCACTTTGCGCACGCTGTACCGGCACCTTTTTGGGTTTGCTCATCACATTGATCTTCCTGTATCCGCGGGACAAGCGCAGCGGCTTTCCATCCAGGCTGAAGATTGCCATACTCGTATTATTTTTCCTTTTCTTCGCTGTGGATGGGATCAACTCCACGCTGACCCTGCTGCCAGGGTTCGAACCTTTGTATCCACCTTCCAATTTGCTGCGGCTGGCAAGCGGACTCATGATGGGCATCGCCCTGGCCAACCTGGTGCTTTCGCTGTGGAACCAGACGTTGTGGGTGGATCAGAATCCTGAGCCAATCCTGCGCCATTGGGGGCAGTTGGGATGGCTCATCCTGTTGTGTGCTGCCGCGGGCGTGCTTGTCAGTGCTGATATTGCCATCCTTTACTACCCGATCGCGTTCCTTTCCACATTTTCCATTTTTTTGATCTTGAGTATGATCTACACACTGTTGTGGTGTATCATTCTTAATAAAGAAAATACGCTACACCTTTTTAGGGATGGTTTTCGTATATTTATTATGGGAATCATCACCGCGATCGTACAAATTGGGGTAATGGATCTCCTCCGCTATTTGCTTAGCGGAACATGGTAAAAAAAGAAAAGGATAAATAGTTAGATGGATATATTCAACATTTTCACGGCTTTCGGGCTTTCAGCAAGCGCGGGATTGAACGCCTACATCCCGTTGCTGACGGTTTCGCTGCTGGCCAGGTTCACCAACCTGATCCAGTTGCAGGAACCATGGAACCTGATGACCTCCTGGTGGGTGATCGGCGTATTGGCGGTATTGACCGTTGTCGAGATCCTGGCAGACATGTTCCCGGGTGTGAATCACGTGAATGACGTCATCCAATCCTTCATCCGCCCCACAGCTGGTGCAATCGTTTTTGCTGCGACCTCAAGCCAGGTGGGCGATGTTGAACCGGTGCTTGGTTTAATCGCCGGTTTGCTGGTCTCCGGTGGAGTGCACGCGGTGAAAGCGCTGGCAGTAAGACCGGCAGTTAACGCGGCAACCGGCGGCCTGGGCAATGTGCCGGCATCGATTGGCGAACAGGCAACCTCCACTGTGGTCTCCGTCCTGTCTGTGATCATCCCGGTGATCATTGCGGTGATCCTGGTGATCATTCTCGCCATTGTTATCATCTGGTCTAACAGCCGGAAACGAAAACCCGCTGAATTTGAGTGATACCCACTGCAACTGATACCGTTGAAGAAGATAGGGAAAGGATCGTCGCCCGACGCAAGAAACAAATTTGGCTGATGGCGGCGATCATGACCGGTTCATTTTGCATCGGAACCTCGACGCTTTGCCTGGTGCTGTGGCTGATCATCAAATGAGCCATCTCCTGCCAAAAAGAGAATAGTGAAAATCCCGAGTAATTATTCGGGATTTTCACTATTCCAGCAGGAGCAACAGGTCACCCGGACTAAGTTGCAGGTTTATTTGGTCACCAACCGGAAAAGCAGTCGCGGTGGGGACTGAAAAAATAGTACCGCTGCATAAGCGAATATTCACCCGGTAATGATCACCGAGAAAGCGCACATCTTCAACGATACCATTTAGAACATCCGCGGTCGCATCGTCCAAACCGATGTTGAGGCCAACCGGTTTAACCAGCACGGTCACGGTTGAACCGGTAACCGGTACTGCTGCTCCCGGGATTGACTGAGGATGAAGCTCGCCACACTCCGTCTGCACGGTTAGCGGGTCTCGCGCGCTGATCATTCCAGTGAGCAGACCTGTCATACCAAGGAATTCTGCCACCCAGCGATTGGCAGGGTAATGGAAAACCGCTTCAGTGAGTCCGCACTGAACGATCCTGCCATCATGCAGCAGTGCCAGTCGGTCACCGAGGGTGATCGCCTCCTCCTGGTCGTGTGTGACGTAGATCGCGGGAATACCGGTCTCGTGCAGCAAGGCACGCAGTTCCTCCTGCAGCTCCACACGTAAACTGCGATCGAGGGCAGCAAGCGGTTCATCCAGCATGAGCAATTGCGGAGAGGCAGCCAGTGCACGCGCCAGAGCGATGCGCTGCTGTTCACCTCCGGAAAGATCGGTCACCCTGCGCTCAGCAAATGCAGTCATGTTTACCTGTTCCAACGCCTGTTGGACGCTTTGTGTGACCTTTTCCTGCGGAAAACGCTGCATGCGTAAACCGAAAGCGACATTCTCTGCAACATTAAGATGAGGAAACAGGGCATAATCCTGAAACATCAGGCCGAAATTTCGCCGATAGACCGGTACAGCATTGATGTCACGCCCCTGCCAAAGCACTTGACCCGAATCCGGTGTTTCGATTCCGGCGATGATGCGCAGGATCGTACTTTTACCGCTGCCGGAACTGCCCAGCAAGCATAAAGTCTCTCCTGAGTCTACGAAAAAACTCACCCCATTCAACAATGGGTTATTTTCATAATCCTTGTGCAGGTCGATCACTTCCAGGCGGCTCATTTAGTCTCCATTAATCCATTCCAGTCAAGAACTGGTTAAATTTTTCAAGCAGTGCAAGTGACACCGCGCATACGAGGATAAGTATCGTGGACATGGCCATCGCCTGTCCGAAGTTCATCGCACCCGGTTGCGAGAGATAGCGGAAGATCGCCACAGGCAAAGTGGGGTTATCCGGGCGGGCAATGAACGTGGTCGCGCCAAACTCGCCCAGAGAAATGGTGAAGGAAAACAGGGCGGCAGAGATCAACGCCCTGCTAATCAGTTTCATCTCCACCTCCCACCACACTCGCAACGGGGAAGCCCCCAGGACAGCCGCGGACTGAAGCAGTGAAACCGGAATCGAAGCGAGGGCTGGTTGCACTGCGCGCAGCACAAATGGCATCGCGATCAGGCTGTGCGCTAACGGAACCAGCCAGGGGAAAGATGCCCCCGCCAGGGATGAGCCGCTGAACGCAACGATGAAACCCAGACCCAGCGTCACCGCGGACGCGCCAAACGGCAGCATGACAAGGGGGTCCAGCCAGCGCCGCGCAGCGCCTTTTTTCAACATGGCATAGGCAAGCAATGTGCCCGCCACACAGGAAATGAGCGTAGTGACCGCGGCGTATTGTAAGGAGTTACCGATCGCCTGGACAGGTGGAACATAGAACACACTTTGGGAGCGGTTCACGAATAATTCCCGGTAATACTCCAGCGTGAGCCCGGTTTCCACTCCCCCACGCTGACCGCGGTCAGCTTCAAGGCGAACGAATGAACGGGTAGCCAGCGCGAGCAAAGGCAAAACCTGAAGTAGAAAGAGAAAGGTAATCGTTAAGAAAACGATCCCTTTCTCCCAGGGAGCGCGCGGCTTGCTGGTACCCTCTCCGCGCAGGCGTGGAAAGAGCGGGATGGTTTTTCCCCGGTTCACACTGCCATACACCAGGGTCACTAAAAGGGTGCAGGCAAGCTGGATGAGAGAGAGCAGACCCGCCATGGGCAGGTTGAGATAATGGAGTGCCTGGGAGTAGATCGCCACTTCGAGGGTCTGGAAACTTGGACCACCCAGCATGAGGACAACGCCAAAACTGGCGAAATCGAAAAGAAAAACCAGCAGCGCAGCTGACAGGATCGGCCGCCGCAGAAGCGGGAAGGTCACTTGCCAGAAACTACGCCAGGGGGAAGCACCCAGTACCCTGGCGGAATGATCGAGGCGCGGGTCCAGCTGGCTCCAGGCACTACCCACCACGCGGATGATGATGGCGATATTGTAGAAAACGTGGGCGATGAGGATCGCGCCAAAGGTATTCAGAAAAATGACAGGAGGGGTTGCTGAACCCGTTAACTTCATCAATAGCAGATTGAACCAGCCGCGCGGTCCGAGCAGGGAGTTGAAGGCAGCGGCAGTGACGACCGTGGGCAGGATGAAAGGAAGCATTGTGAGCATGCGCATCAAGCGCTTGCCTGCAAAATCAAAACGGGAAAATACATAAGCGGCTGGCAGACCGAAGAGAATGGTAAGCAGGGTTGAGATCAACGCCTGGTAAAAGGTGAAACCCAATGGCTGCCAGATGTCGCTGATAAAGATCGCACCGGTATGCTCGAACATCACCCTGAGAATGGCAAATAACGGGTAGAAGAAAAAGACCACCAACAGAGCGAGTGGCAGCGCCCACAATAGCAAACCCGAGCGATTGACCCGCGTATGCAGAGCGCGCAGGATGCTCACTTGAGCATTACCTCGCTCCACGCTCGGATCCATTGATCACGGCGGTTCGCGATCAGGACGGGGTCCAATACAGCCGGTTCCTCGGCAGATGCTGCATAACGGACGAATTCCTCCGGGATCACCGCCTGAGGATTCACGGGGTAAACGAACATTTGCAGCGGCATGTCTTCCTGGAAGCGCGGGCTGAGCATGAAATCGATGAAATGCTGTGCCAGTTCAAGGTTGCGGGTACCTTTTAGAATGCCCGCGTATTCGATCTGACGAAAACATGTGTTGGGATTGATGATCGAGGCAGTAGGTGCTTCTGTGAGCGGTTCGCTGGCATAAATCACCTCGGCGGCAGGGCTGGAGGCGTATGAAACCACCATCGGCTGCAGTCCCTGCCCGGAGGAGGCAGAAAAGTTGGTGTAATACGCCGTCTCCCAATCGTTCACAACCACCACCCCATTCGCCTTGAGTGAGCGCCAATAATCCAGGTAGCCGTCCTCGCCGTACTCGGCTATGGTGGCCAGCAGAAATGCCATACCCGGTGAAGAGGTGGCAGGGTTCTCCACTACAAGCAGCCCCTGACCCTCAGCACCACCATAATCCGGATCGCTCAGGTCCTGCAGGGTCTGCGGAACGGCCAATCCCCTGGCCGCAAACCAGGCGCGGTCGTAATTGATGCAAACGTCACCAAAATCGATGGGGGTGACTACCCCGGCCAAATTACCGGTGAACTCATCCGGTAGGCCGGCTAAGGCGGAGGAAGTATACGGTTCGAAGATCTCCTCCTGGATGGCACGGGACAGGAATGTGTTATCAACCCCATAAAAAACATCCGCTTCCGGAGCGCTTTTAGTCAGAACGGCGCGATTGAGGGCTGCTCCGGTATCACCTGATTTGAGGAACACCAGGGTGACATCATATTGCTCTTCAAACGTGCTCACGACATCCTCAGAAACCGCAAAGGAATCATGGGTCATGACAGTCAAGGTTACCGGTCCGGTAGTTGGTGTGGGTGTGGATGCAGGTGAACAAGCTACCAGCACCATGATCAAGAGCGCGAAAACGAATGTCTGTGAAGTCTTCATTGTAGATTCTCCTGGCGCTCATGAATGCAGATCAACACACCGGATTGGAATTCGATTAATGCTGTATCGGTGAGCATGCGATTGCTAAGCCCGCGGCTGTGAAAAAAGATCATGCTTTCGTCATTCAGTGGATACTTCAAACCGCTGGTAGTGATCCCGCGCACGATCGGTGAGAGTGGAAGCAACGACACCAGATCACCGGGTTTTCCCGCCAGTTCCAGCGCATTGCGCACCAGGATGACCTCCTGCAGTCCGTCATCGATGCGCACATCAAGGTTGGTCAGGACGGGTAAATGCAGCAACAAAACGTTGGATAACGTCTGATCCAGACGCCCACCCAATGCCCCCACGATCACCATCTTGCGGTTGCCTGTCGCAGCCGCGGCGATCAACGCCAGCTCCAGATCAGTCTCGTCTTTGTCAGCCGGAAAGCGGCGAATCTCTACACCGTTTTCTTCAGCCCATTGGACCTGTTCAGGGGTGACCGAATCCAGGTCACCGATGAGTATGTCGGGAACCAGCCCCAGGTTCTGGACGTGCTGCAAGCCGCCATCCGCGGCGATGATCATGCAAGCGGTCTCAGCCAGCCGCTGGATCCACTCAGGTTTTTGTAATTCACCATTTGCGAAGATTAAAATCGGTTGTTCAGACATAATAAAACCCTCCGCCAGCGAGGGTTCTTGATTGACATCCTATCCCTCCGCCGGCATAATCCGGATCAGGTAATGCGGGTCAAGGATGGATACCCTACTCTCAGCCCGGAACACCGGGCTCCCCGTTTGATCATTCTATTTTGAGTATAGACGCCGAGTGTAAGGATGTCAAGAGTGATTGAAATCTGATTTGAAATCTGATTGAAATCCCGGTGTCGTAGGATCAGAGTTGCTACGTAGTCTCCTCTTTCTCCTGTTCAACCGCGGCGTCAACAACCTGTGCCACAGTATCTTCCTCTGCGACAGCGGTTTCTACAGCCTTCACAACTACCGCTTCCTGTTTGACTGGCTGACGCAACTCCTTGACAAAATTCAAACCCAGCATTTCAGCTCCCTGCATGAGGAGACCTAACTGAGTTAGTGCCAGCCAGACAAGGGCAATGGTGATGAACCAGGAGATCGATTGCAGCGCGGCAGGCAATTTCTTTTTTGAATTGTCGACCTGTTCACCCAGATCTTCCAGGACCGTCAAGTATTGGTCGGTAACCCCCTTTGCATCGCTGAGACTGGTTTGTATGCCGGAAAGGCTATCTGAGATGCTGGTAATCGAACCTTCGATCTCTCCCAGGTTATCTTTGGTCGAGGAAAGCGAACCCTCCATTGAGGTCAGAGATTCCGAGATCGGGTCAAGGCTATCGGAAACACCTCCGAACGCAGTACTGAGTGGCGGTTGGTTGTTGTAGGTAGGTGTGGAAAGAAAGGGAATGGCAGTGAGGAGCGATAGGGTGTTGTCAATCACCCCTGCGCTGGCCTGGGCAGACCGAAAGGCCGTCTTGGTCGATGATAACGCACCGGGAAGATCCACCACGGTCATCTTTTTCAGTGAATCCATGAAGGGCATCATATCTTCCACCGACCTGCCGGTAGCCTCCAGCATATCCGTCACCGCAGTGAGCGAATCATCCGCCTGATCGAGAGAACGCGAGGCGATGGATAAACCATCGTGTGTCGCCTGTACGGTCGTTCCCAGCAGATCAAGTGTATTCACTAGGCTGGCTTTGGCCGATCTTTCGATCCTCCACAGTCCTATAATGCCGACAATACTGATGAGAATACCGGCGATGGCTGCAATGATCAACAGGATACCAAGAACAGAAAAAGTGACCCGTCGCATGGGATTACCTCGCATTCTTAATTTGAATACATCAATTATATATTGAGGTTGGATCAGTTGTTGTGGCAGATCCGGTGTACATATTCCTGGTTTTAGTGACGATTCCCATCTAATTAGCGGTTCGGTCGCCAAATTAGGATGGCTCAGGCTTTTTTCGATTCCATTTCAAAGCCGGGAATAGTGGTTTTTCTCTCCAGGTATTTCAACCCCCAGTTGAGGATGATCACCATGACCAGGTACACCACAGCCACTGCCAGGTAACTTCCGATTGGATCGTATGTGGCGGTGGCAGCACGTTTTGCCTTGGCCATCAGGTCTTGCACAGCGATGAGAAAGACAACTGCTGTCGTCTTCAGCAACGAGATAGGCTCATTTGACCAGGCCGGGATCATCAACCGCAGGGCTTGCGGCAGAATGATGAACCAGATCGTTTTCCAGCGGGACAACCCGATCGCCCGACCTGCGGTCATTTGAGAAGCCCCGATCGATTGGATGGCGCCGCGAAAGTATTCAGCCTGGTAAGCAGCACTGTTCAAACCGAGTGCAAGGTAAGCAGAAATTGTTTGCGAGAGTGTGACCCCCAGCGAGGGTAACCCATAATAGATGAGGAAAAGCTGCACCAACAGCGGTGTTCCCCGGAACAGTTCAATATAGCCGATGGCTAACATTTTTAACCAGGTTGGACCATACAGGCGGGCCAATGCCAGCAAGATGCCCACTACAAACCCCAATGCCAACCCCACCACTGTCAGTTCAATAGTGACGGCGGCTCCTTTGAGGAAATCAGGCAGGTAGCGCTGGAATAATTGCAGCCAATCAGCCATTTACTTGTTTTCGTCCTTCTTGCCGTAAAGCTCGGTGATCTTCCAGAGAAATTCCCGCGTCCGATCGTGCTTCGGGCGGTAGAAAAGTTCATCCGGGGGACCTTCCTCAACGATGCTGCCCTTCTCGAGGAAGACGATGCGGTCAGCCACCTCACGCGCAAAGCCCATCTCATGCGTCACCACCAGCATGGTCATTCCTTCAAGCGCCAGTTTACGCATCACTTCCAGCACTTCACCGATCAGTTCAGGATCAAGTGCTGAGGTTGGTTCATCGAAAAGCATGATGCGTGGATCCATTGCAAGAGCACGGGCAATTGCCACACGCTGCTGTTGACCACCCGAAAGCTGCCCGGGATAATGCTCCGCCCGGTCAGCCAACCCCACCCTCTCGAGTTCCCGTAAGGCTTTCACCCTGGCCTCATCCGGTTTCATGTGTTTGACTTTGGTTAACCCGAGCATGACGTTATCGAGCGCATTGAGATGATTGAACAGGAGGAAATTCTGAAACACCATGCCGATGTGCTGACGCACGCGATCATCATCGCAGCCTTTCGCTGTGATCTCCAGGTCATCCAGCCAGATCTGGCCATCGTCGGCGCAGGTAAGCAGGTTGATACAACGCAAAAGGGTGCTTTTACCCGTTCCGCTGGGTCCGATGATCACTATCGTGTCACCTTCGTTGACCGTGAGACTGATGTCATGGAAGATAACATTCTCACCATATTTCTTGGTCAGGTTCTTGATCGTCAGGATCGGTTTCGCCATATGATTCTCCGGGATCATGGATTTGCGGGAATGCGCAACTGCTTTTCCAATCCATCCAATAATCGACTGGTAATGAACACCAGGATAAAGTAGATCACAGCCGCCGCGGCGTAAGCCAGGAAAGGCTGTTGAGTGCTGGCGCTGATCAGCTGTGCACGTCGCAGGATCTCAGGAACGCCAAGGGCGTAAACAAGGGACGAGTCTTTGATCACAATCGCTGCTTCGTTTGACCAGGGCGGGATCGCCAGGCGCAGTGTTTGCGGCAGGATCACGTTGCGGATCGCCTGCCGTTTGCTCATCCCGACGGCACGCGCTGCCATCATCTGACCACCGCTAACCGACAGGATCGCGCCGCGCACTATTTCCATCTGGTAGGCGCTGCTGACGATGCCCAACGAGATCGAACCCGCCAGGAATGGAGAAAGGTTGATGCTACCGGAGACGATGAAATACAGGATGAAGAGCAAAACGATGGGCGGGATTCCCCGCATAACCGTGCTGTACAAATTCGTCAGCGCCTTGGAGGTCTTACCGGAGTAGACGTTCAATAGGGCGAGAAGTGTGCCCAGAATCAAACCGGAAGGCAGGGCAATTAAGGTAACCCCGACCGTATAGGCTGTTCCTGAGGCAATGTATTGCAAGAACTTCGCAACGTCCAACGCCATCACTCCCCGTACAAGATCGTAATGCTTCTCCCGCTGATGTTATGCGTAAAACCAGGGGGTCATGACGCCACGTAAGAAAGACATCACACCCCCCTGGTTGCTACCACGCTACTCTGTTTACTCGCTGAAATACTTGAAAGCGAGCTCTTCGACAAATCCTTCTGTTTGCAATTCCTTCAGTACGCGGTTGATCTCATCCTTGAGGGCAGTATCACCTTCAGGAACTACAATGTTCAAAGGTCCGGTGGATAGAACGCCATGATACACTATGGTCATTCCACCAAACTGGCTGACAACTGCCTGCGCGGGAACATAATCGGCCATCAGGACCTCGATGCGGCCAGCCTGCAGATCCAGAGCCGCCTGGTCAACCCGCTCGTAGCGGAAGTATTTGTCCTCGGGAAGCAGCCCCGGGGTAACCAGGTTGTCGGTAATCCAGCCATCCTGGACGGTGCCTGACTGAGCGCCGACAAGGTAATTGGCCAGGTTCATCGGATCACTCAGGTCGCCGGTGAAACCTTCCTGAACTGTGAAGGAATCTTCGGTGGTGTAATATGCATCGGTGAAATCCACCGTTTTGTCGCGTTCTTCATCATAGTTGAAGGCTGCGATGGAGGCGTCGATCTTGCCTTCCTGAACTGCAGCAATGAGGCTGTCAAACGGCATATCCGTCCATTCAACAGTCACCCCCATGCGTTTTGCGATCTCGTTCATCAATTCAACGTCAAAACCGGTGGTGGTCCCCGCTTCATCCACAAATTCGAACGGCGGGTAATCCGCTGATGTGCCCACGACGATCTTTCCAGCATCCTTGATCGCGGACAAATGGTCCGAGGTTGACTTGCAACCAACCGCAGCGAAAGCCAGGGTGATCACCACAACAAGCAAAACCAGACGTTTCATTATTTCCTCCATAGAATTTTGAACTTTGTGAAATCTTGTATGAGTATTATATATCAGTTAATTAAAGGGGTAACATTGCAGACGATGTACCTCACAAATGTCACCTGCACAGGGTAGTTAATCCTGTATAATTGCCAGAAAAGATCACCACAACGGTTACACGGAGCAAGTATTGCCTCCATTAATTCAGTTTGACCATGTTACTTACCACCATCCAGGCAGCGGTAACTCCTCCCCCCCAGCGTTAAACGACATATCCATTTCAATTGAACAGGGAGAATGGGTCGCCATTGTTGGCGCGAACGGCTCCGGTAAGACCACTTTTGCCCGGCACTGCAACGCCCTGCTGCTTCCAACGCATGGCCAGGTGCTGATCGATGGTAAGAGTACCGCACAGGCGACACACCTGCCACGGATCCGTGCGCGCATCGGCATGGTGTTTCAGAACCCTGAAGATCAAATTGTGGCCACACTGATCGAGGAAGACACGGCTTTTGGTCCTGAAAACCTGGCAATTTCTCCGCCTGAGATCCGCGAGCGGGTCACTTCAGCACTGACCACTGTTAAAATGCTGGAAAGAAAAGACCGTCCGCCGCACCTATTATCCGCGGGGCAAAAGCAACGCGTCGCCCTGGCGGGTGTGCTGGCCATGCAGCCGGAGTGTGTGATCTTCGACGAATCCACCGCCATGCTCGACCCGCGCGGCCGGCTGGATGTAATGGCTGAAATGCAGAGCCTGCATGAACGGGGAATCACGGTAATCTTCATCACCCATTTCATGGAGGAAGCTGCGCGTGCGAACCGGGTTATCGCGGTAAACAAGGGCAACCTGGTCTTTGATGGCACACCAAAAGCGATCTTTGCAGACCTGGCACTGCTGAAAGCCTGCGGACTGGAGCAACCTTCCACGCTGCTGCTGCTGAATGAGATCAGGGCTTTGAACCCACAATTGAAACATATCTCAATGGATTTTGAGCAGGCGATACGGGAAATCCCGCAGTACCAGGGTTCATTTGTGCGTAAAGATGATCCTGGTGATCTATCTGCTGCCGATACACTTATTGCAGTGGAATCACTCGACCACTATTACCTGCGCAACACCCCGCTGGAACAACATGCGCTTTACAATATTTCGCTGGAAGTCAAGAGCGG
>DIWL01000049.1 GCA_002428455.1 Anaerolineaceae bacterium UBA6107
ATGACTTTGCGGGTGCCCAGTACGCGGTCGCAAATGTAAGCCACCATCTCTTCAGTCAGCGCCATCACCTGCAGGTAATCGGCATACGCCCAATAGAACTCCAGCTGGGTGAACTCCGGGTTGTGCTTATAAGACACACCCTCATTACGGAAATCGCGCCCGATCTCGTACACACGATCAAACCCGCCCACGGTCAACCGCTTAAGATACAGCTCGAACGAGATGCGCAGGTAAAGCTGCTGCTTCAACTGGTTATGGAAAGTGACGAACGGCTTGGCTGCAGCCCCGCCATATATCGGTTGCAAAATGGGTGTCTCGACCTCAAGAAATCCTTTCTCATCCAGGAAATCCCGCAGTGCGCTTACCACACCGGCCCGTGTACGGAAGATCTTGCGTACCTCTTCGTTGACAGCCAGGTCGGCGTAGCGCTGACGGTAACGAGTTTCAGGGTCAGCCAGGGTGGCATGCCGTACCACCTGCCCGTCAACCACCTCATCCTTGGCTGCCGGCAGCGGGGTGATCGCCTTTGCCAGCATTTTGAACTCGCGTACCAGCAGGCTCACCTCCCCGCTGCGCGTCCTGATCAGATCGCCTCCCGCCTGGATAAAGTCTCCGATGTCGAAATGATCTTTGAAGCGCTGCATTTCTGTCTCACCCAGCTCGTTGACACGGAAAAAGAGTTGCAAGCGCCCGCTACCATCCTCAATGTGAGCAAACGCCAGCTTGCCCATCAGGCGGATGGCGCGCAGGCGACCGCCCAATATCGCGGTGAGCACTTCCGGGCTGCCTGCCGTTTCATTCTCCTCGAATTTGCGGATGGCTTCGGCATTATTGAGGTTTACCTCGGTGCGGGTCGGGTATGGTTCATGCCCTTGTTCACGCATCTGCTGCATTTTTTCAAAACGAATTCGTTCCAGTTCGTTAAGTTCCATTGGTTAAATCCTTTTAATAAAATGAGCCTGCCCTGTTACTCTCGGGGGCAGGTCTCTGATTTTTTAGAGATTGGATCAGCCTTTTTCTGCGCCGGCTTGACCCCCGGTTTCTTTACAGGTCTACCTTGAGCACCTTAACATAATAAGTGCCCGCAGGTGCATCAATCTGCACCCGATCACCCACGCGTTTACCCAGCAGTGCTTTTCCCATGGGTGATTCATTTGAGATCTTCCCGATACCCGGGTCTGCCTCGGCAACGCCGACGATCTCGTATTCCTCTTGTTCAGAAAAACCCTCTTCCTGAATGGTCACCCTGTTGCCGACCTGGATCGTCTCACGGTCGACTTCAGAATCATCCACCACCCGGGCGGTGGCCAGGAGAATCTCGAGTTCCTTGATACTACCTTCCAGGAAAGCCTGCTCATTCTTGGCAGCTTCCAACTCGGCGTTATCCAGAAGTTCTCCACCCTCTATCGCTTCGTGCAGCCGCTGGGCTACCTCCTCGCGCCGGGTCGTCCGCAGGTGTTCCAGTTCCTCCTGCAGCTTTTGATATCCTTCTGATGTCAAGAATGAAGTTGGCATTTTTACTTCCTTAATCAGTGATGACTTGCTAAAAAAACTGCCCCGATAACGAACGATGTAGATAGGAAAAAATCACTCCACAAACGGAGCGATTTAGTTGGCACGAGAGAAGGTTGTCAGTTCTCTCTGAATTGGAAATACTATATCATAATTTGAAATTGAATGCAAGCGGTCCAATTATGACCCCCATTAAGTTCGTTCTGATGTATCAGGATTTTTTCTGGTAATCCGTTGGTAACGATTTACAAGAATACTCAGGCGGAAGTTCGGGATGGCATTGCGGGCAGGGGCAATTTTCCAACGGTCGGTGTGAAATCTTTTCCATCTCGCTGAACGATATATCTGCAATCAGTGCGCCCTGTTCGATAAGATTTACCAGCCTATGGTCTGAAAGGCTGTAGTAGATATTTCGGCTTTCACGNNAGCCTGGCGCAGCCCCAGTGCAGCCACCAGGTGACACACACAGGCGGGTTGCTCGCGGATGATGAGCATGATCTGAATGCGAACCGGTTGCCTGAGTTGGTCGAACAAAGCGGCAATCTTTTCCTCGTCCGTTGGTTTTGATCGAGAGGTCATATTAAGTAGATTATAACAATAAACAAGGGATACCTATTATGAAGAAAGGGATGGCAATCCGTTCTCTGACCATCATCCTTTCAACAAAGGCCTATATGTCTTTATAATAAACGAGCCAGATACTTGATTCGTTCTCTCCCTTTTTCAAACGTAAAACCGCCGGTAAGGCGGTTTTGTCGAATAGATCTACTCGTACGATTTCCGTTCAGGGAAGATACAAGCTATCTCAATTTGAACGCTTCATAGGTTAACCTGGCATTCTTGTTGTTTTTTCTGAAATACTCAGCATAACTCTTGATCATCTTTTCTGGACCACACATAAACACGTCTGTGTCGCTGGTTAAGGAATAACCGTCAAACGTCAGAAAAGGCATGACGGATGTGTCGATGAAATGAACCTGGAAAGATTTGTTTCTCTTTTGATACTCTTCAATAGCTTCCTTATAGATTCCTGCTTCAGGACCCATGTACGAATAGTACATGTCGATCTGCTGGTCTGGATGGTCTTCCCGCAAGTATGCAATGAAGGGTGTAATGCCAATTCCACCGGCAACCCAGAGCTGTTTCTTTTTCCCGTGGCTGAAATCCATAAAGCCATACGGACCTTCTATTGCTACCTCGGTATTCAGTTCGAGCGAATCGTAAAGCTGCCTGGTGAAATCCCCTGAAACTTTTGTCGTCAAAAGGATCTTTTTCTCATCGCCGCCCGAAATTGAAAAGGGGTGCGGCGCAGTTTCGAATCCCTTTTGAAAAACTTTGATAAAGATAAATTGCCCTTTTCGATAGTTAATTGGTTTTGTAAGGGTAATTTCCCATTCGAGTACGTTCGAACTCAATTTGGTAACGTTTGAAACCTTACCCTTATTTTTAAAACTGGTCTTCTGGTAGAAGAAAATGACGTAAACGGCAGACAGGATTCCGATCACTACGGTTAACCATACCCACACACTTAATAATGAGAACTTTAACAGAGAAATATGGCTGGAGAGATTCACATGGAGTAGTGCAATGATGTAAAGGGGGAGCATAACTCTATGGGTAAGCCGCCATTTTTCATAAGGCAGATTCCTGGCAAACAATGTAATGCCAATCAAAACAACAAGCAGGAACATTGCCAGTCCACCCGTAACAACGCGGATGTTCACCGCGTCAGACGTCTTGAGTTGATCACTGAGCACGACATGGACAAACAATAATGCAATGGTTCCAAGCCCAATAAACTTGTGGGAGATATACAACTTATCCAGTCCTGCAAACCATTTTTCGAGTGTTTTATTGCGGGTCGCCAGCAGAAAATTCAGGAAAAAGCCATTGAGGGCCAGTCCTGCAACAATATGACGCGCGCGATCAAGGGGATCGGCAAGTTGAGCCTGGGCTGCAAAGAACCAGAGCAGAAAACTGACCAGCGTGGTAATGACGATTAAAAGAATTCCTCTAGTATTCTTCATAATTATTTAACCTTCCTTTTAAAAAATGTGAGGTAGTTACTCTCTTTATACTTTCAATTGAGTCAGAGTCTTATTATAAAGTCATCCCGCGCTTGCTCTGTACGAACCCTGTAATATCAGCTTCTTATACTATCAATTCTTCAAGAATAACACTATTTCAATCGATTGTCATGCTACCTTGTCATGCTACAAAAGTGTTATTTTATAACCAAGACTGCAGTATTTATGCTGCCTTTATTATAGGTCAGTCTTTTTTATAGGTCAGTCTACACGTTAGCAGTAATGTCAGCCGAATACCCTTCGTGGATGCATCCTCTTTCCCTCACTGATTTCCCGAATAAATAATTCTCAATCGTGTTTTCCCATTGAATTCAGCTGAAACAGATACACTACTCTGAGCCGACTTTTCTCCCCCAATATTTCTTTTTGCGTTAAGATTAATGAAAATGAGATGGAGAGTATAACGAAACACAATTGATCAAGGGGTTGGACGTGACCCAAATGACCACCGCTATCGATCTGCGGTCATTTGATAAATTGATGATCAAAAAGTAGACATTCGATCAAAAAGGAGACATTCCATGAATGTCTCCCAAAGTTTTAGTCACAGGTTTCAGGCTAAGCCGCCTGGTTGGCCTTGAATTTGGCTCCCTCGCGCAGAGCTTCGTAATTCATTGGCAGCAGTTTTTTGTGCCTTTCAGGCAGGTGCCCGGCCAGCGCTTTCTCAATTGCCTCAATGGGCAACACCGGCAGGTTGGCGAGCAACGCGCCAAGCAGTACCATGTTGGACATCCTCTTATCGCCCAGCTTTTCGGCAATCTCGTTCCCCTTTACCACCACAACCCTGATATCCTCGCGATCCACTGCACGATCCACCATGGATTCGTTGACAACCAGCAAACCGCCCGGCTTGATCAGGGGTTCATATTTGTCCAATGAAGGCCGGTTCATGACGATCGCAGCCTGCGGGTGACTGACCATGGGCGAGCCGATCTCCTCGTCGGAGATGACCACGGTACAGTTGGCAGTACCGCCGCGCATTTCAGGTCCATAAGAAGGGATCCATGTGACCTCTTTTCCTTCATCCATCGCGGCATAAGTTAACAATTGCCCGCCGAACAGCACGCCCTGCCCGCCAAAACCAGCAATAATGATCTCTGTCTGCATAATCGTCTCCGCCTAGAACCTAAGGTTGGCTACCGCGGGATGCACCTTGTAGTCTCCCAGCGGATAATACGGGACCATGTTTTCTGCCATCCAGTGCAGCGACTCCACCGGGTTCAAACCCCAATTGGTCGGGCAGATCGATAACAGTTCCACCATGGAAAACCCCAAGCCGCGCATTTGCGTCTCGAACGCGGTGCGGATCGCTTTCTTTGCCAGGCGGATATTTTTCGGGTCATGTAATGAGCGCCTGACCACGTAGGACGCGCCATCCAGGGTCGCAAGCATCTCTGCTGCTTTAACAGGAAAACCCTGAAGCTCAACATCCCGTCCGTTTGGAGATGAAGTGGTTTTTTGACCCGGAAGCGTAGTGGGGGCCATTTGACCACCGGTCATGCCGTAATTTGTGTTATTCAGAAAGATTACCGTGATATTCTCACCACGCGCTGCAGCATGCGTGATCTCTCCGGTTCCGATGGAGATCATATCCCCATCGCCCTGGTAAGTAAACACCACATGGTCCGGCAATACGCGTTTTACCCCGGTGGCCATGGCAGGAGCCCGCCCATGCGGAGCCTGCACAAAGTCCATATCAAAGTAGTTGTAAGCAAAGACAGAACAGCCCACGGATGCAACGCCAATGGTCTTTCCCCTTATGCCCATTTCATCGATCACTTCAGCCACCAGGCGGTGTGCTGTGCCGTGAGTACAACCCGGGCAGTAATGGGTACTCGTGTCAGTGAAAGCCTCCGGTCTTAAGTAAACCATTTCCTCAGTAACATTACCATTCATCACCATGGTCAGCTCCTTTAAATAACACCCTTAACACGGTCAAGCCAACGATCACGCGGATGCCCCGCAGTGGGAATATTTCCCGCGGCCATACGTCGAATCTCAGATAGCACTTCGTCCGGCATCAGGAACACCCCGCCCATACGGCCGTAAAACTCAACCGGTACCTGCCCCTGGGTGGCCAACAGCACATCATCCAGCATCATACCGTTGTTCATTTCCACCACCAGCATGCCATCCGCCTGTTCGGCTGCTTTCGCGTAAACCTGGCGGGGGAAGGGATTGAGCGTGACCGGCCTGATCAGACCAACCGGAATACCTTCCTCCCTTGCGGCACGAACCGCGGAGAGGGCAACCCGTCCGGCTGAACCGAAACCGGTAACCACCAGTTTGGCATCCTCCATGAAGTACTCTTTTACTCGCACTTCATTCGCCTCAATTTCCTGCCAGCGCCGCATAACCCTGAAGTTCGTGATCTCCTGGGCAGGCGGGTTAATATTGATCGAGCTTAAATAGCGTCTTTCACGCCCTTCCGCTCCGGTCACCGCCCACTCCGGAAAACTGGTTTTGAGCGGTTGCATGGGAGGTAATTCACAGGGTTCCATCATTTGACCGATCGACCCGTCAGAAAGGACGACCACGATATTGCGGTATTTTTCAGCCAGGTCAAAAGCGAGAACGGTCAGATCGACTGCCTCCTGTATACTGGCCGGTGCCAGTACTATCGCGCGGTATTCACCATGTCCCCCGCCGCGGACGATCTGGTTGTAATCTGCCTGTGAGGGTGCAATGTTGCCCAACCCTGGTCCACCACGCATCACATCAACCAGCACAACCGGGAGTTCGGTTCCCGCGATGTAAGAAATGCCTTCCATCATCAGGCTCACACCCGGACTGGAGGAGGAACTTAAAACGCGTTGACCGGTGCAGGCTGCACCATACACCATATTGATTGCAGCCAGTTCGCTTTCCGCCTGCACGAAAACCCGACCAAGTTCAGGCATCCGGTGAGACAAATATTCAAGCAGTTCTGTCTGCGGGGTGATTGGATACCCAAAATAAGCCGTGATGCCGGCGCGTACTGCAGCTTCGGCTACTGCTTCATTTCCTTTCATTAACTCTTTCGCCATCGCCGCCTCCTAATCCTGATCCCGGGTGACACCGGTTTTGATGCGATAAACAGTAATCGCTGCATCAGGGCAGACTACAGCACAAATACCACAACCGGTGCAACCCTCTGCGATCAACGCAGCGGGGTGATACCCTTTGACAGTTATATGATCGTGGTCTAAAGCAAGTACATGCTGCGGACAATTAAACACGCACACTTCACAGCCCTTGCAGTAGTTCTCATTCACAACGATACGACCCTTTGGGGGCATTCTTCCTCCTTTTGTCCCGTTTCCGGGGTTGATCACCGATAATGCTTCGCCGGTGGATACCTATTATCCTCAATAATCACGGTTTTGAAAAGTTCCGCTTTATTTTTTGTGTGCCGCCATCACAAGAAAAAACAGGAGCAAGGCTCCTGCTTATTAAACACGGAGTATCCCAAGCCATCATGAAGGCGTATTGACTTTTCTGTTTCACGCGCCAATCCATTCCACGAAGGTAGCTTCACCCTGACCCACACCAACGCACAAGGTGGCCAGTCCAAAAAACGGCCGGGTGGTTGCCGCGGCACGGCGTTTCATTTCATATAACAATGTGGTGAGGATTCGCGCACCAGAGCATCCCAACGGATGCCCCAGGGCGACAGCACCACCGTTCACATTGGTGATCTCCTCTGAAAGTCCCAGTTCATGCATTACCGCCAGCGCTTGCACAGCGAAAGCTTCGTTCAACTCCACAAGACCAATGTCGTTGAGGGTGATACCAGCCCGCTGCAAAGCCTTGCGGGTCGCGGGTACAGGCCCCAGCCCCATCACTCGCGGCTCAACACCTGCGGCAGCCGAAGAAAGAATACGCGCAAGCGGTTTTAACCCCAAGGAGGCAGCCTTTTCTTCACTCATGACAAGCAACACAGCTGCTCCATCGTTCATGCCGGATGAATTACCCGCGGTCACAGTACCACCCTGGCGAAAAGCCGGTTTCAATCGGGCGAGAGTCTCCACAGTAGTGTCCCGCCGGGGGCGTTCATCCACACTCACCAGCAGCGGATCGCCTTTTTTCTGGGGTATGGAAACTGGAAGGATCTCTTCCGCCAGTTTTCCAGCGTCCATCGCCGCAATCGCCCGCGCGTGACTTTGAGCAGCGAAGCGATCCTGTTCTTCACGTGTGATGCCATATTGCTGAGCTATATTTTCAGCGGTCTCGCCCATCGGGTCGGCACCATAAAGTTCAGCCATGCGGGGATTGGGGAAGCGCCAGCCAAGCGCAGTATCAAAAGCCGTCAGGTTGCCGAAAGGATAAGCACTTTCCGCTTTACCAAGTACATAAGGCGCCCGGGACATGCTTTCAACACCACCTGCAATGAAGATATCCCCTTCTCCAGCCCGGATGGCATGAAAAGCAGCATTGACAGCGGTTAGACCTGATGCGCACAAGCGATTAAAAGTTACAGCGGGTATGCTTACCGGCAGTCCTGCCAACAGCGTTGCCATGCGCGCCACATTGCGGTTATCCTCACCCGCCTGGTTGGCACAACCCAGGAATACCTGCTCCACATCCTGCGGGGCCAATCCGTTGCGCTCCACCAGCGCCTTGATCACCAGCGCTGCCAGGTCATCCGGCCGCACCCTGGCAAGAGATCCCCCCAGCGCACCGATCGGGGTGCGAATTGCATCAACGATCACAACGTTTGTCATATGGCTTCCTCCAGGCAATGGTTCTTTCCATCATTCTACCATCACCTGAAAAACTGCCCCAGTGAAGAGACCGCACGCTCAACCCGAATATTTGTGCTATCCTTTATAATAATTCTGGTGCATCGCATGATACCGAAAAAATCTCTCAATCAGAAATCGTACTTCAAATACCGCTACTTACACATTCTGCTTTGCCTGGCTTTATCGTTTACCTGGCTGAGTGCATGCCAGGCTCCGGCTGCAGTGGATCCGGCACCCATTGAAGGAACCACCTACGAGATTGCGCCGGTCTTCAGGGAGTTTCACACTGCCCTGGGCGGCGATGAAGTGATTGGTCCGGCGATCTCACAATTGTTTCTCTACCAGGAACTGGAATGCCAATACACCTTGAACGCCCTGATGTGCCAGAATCCGCTTTTGGGCGGCAGTGAGCGTTTCATGTTATACCCGCTCGGAAAAGCTTTTGACCTGAAGTTTACAGGGACGGAAATAAACGGGGATCCTGCTGCTCGCGTAGTTAACGGGATCACCGTTTTTGAAGACTTCGTGCCCTTATTCGACCAGCTTTCCGGTGAGCAATACGCCGGGAAACCCATCACCGGTGTGAATATCAATTACAAACAACAGCGCATTGAACAGTATTTTGAAAACGTCGGCTTTTACAGAATGATGAATGACCCGGCAGGAGAAGCAAGGCTGCTCGCTTACGGCGCGTTTGCCTGTGATCAGAAGTGCAGTTATCCTCCCCATGTCGAAGCCATGTTGTCCGATCCTGCCGAAACGATCATTGATCAACCTTTTAAAACGCTGCTTGACGAAATGGAAATTGGTTCCGCTTTCGGTGTACCGCTCACCCAGCCATACATTGCAGCAGATGGCGCGCTCGAACAGGTTTACTCGAACGTCGTGATCTACAGTCCCGCTGAAAAGCCGGACAAAATACGTCTACGCGCGATCACCAGTGAACTTGGCATCGAGATTGAAAAACCCATTCCACAAAGTCACAAGCGGGACGAAACGATTGTTTTTTATGCGATCAAAAATGGCAAGGGTCACCATGTTCCGGTCAAGGTGGATAAATTCATCACCAACCACGGCGGGCGAAAACTTTCCGGCGATCCGATCTCCGAGCCCGCAGAAATCGAACCTGGAATAATCCAGCAGTGCTTCGCCAATTATTGCCTGCAATATGAACCTGAAGCCGAGAAAGGTGAGCAGGTGCGCCTGGTAACCCTTGGGTTGCAGTACCTGGAGTTGATCGAATCCTCGATCGCCCAAGTCAACCCGAGCGAGATCTCGGATGATACAGTATCCTTGATTCTTTCAGAAAAATATGAAAAGTTACCGGTTAAAGAAAAGCAGCGCATTCACTTGCAGTTGCTCCTGAAAGAGGACCAGCGTCCATTAAGCGGCATTGAATCCACCCTAGACATCAGGTTGCCGGATGGCACACACTACACAGCCGGGATTGGAGCGACCGATAAGTATGGCCGCGCAAAAATTGAGGTGCCTGTATTGAAAGGGATCAGGAATGGTCAGCTTGTGATCTACACGGTATGCCTGATCACCGGTTCATCAACACCGGTCTGCGCGGAAGGAAGTTACCTGGTCTGGAACGCTGACTGATCACTACTCTGCTTCACCAAAAACCTCAATCTCAGCAATCACTCCAACGTCGCTGTATACCTGAATTGAAAACGGGAAGCTCGTCATGGTGGTTGGATCAATTTGCTGCTCAACGCGACGCATTCCGATAACCTTCGCGTCCCCATCATAAGCCACTGCCACCAGTGTAATGACACTTAACTCCGTGTTATCGCTTACTGGTTTTGCTGTGCCAGTGATCAATGCGCTTGATCCATCATCTGAAATCGCTGAATCAACGACCTCAATTTCAAGAGTAAACGAATTTTCATTCCCGGTTGTGGCTTTTACAGCAGTCAACAATTCAAAGTCAACGCTGGTGTAAGCCGGCAGCGGCGGGGGAAAATACGCATAGAAAGGAACACGGTCACCCGGTTTGAGTATTTTCAACGCCAGGGGGATCACCTTCGTGAGCAAAACTTCTTCTTCAGCGTTTACCAGGGATATGCTGGAACTGAGGTATTGCGCCGGATTTTTTCGATCATTCTCCACCAGGACGAAGCAGTGCAGACCGCCCGACCGTCCGGAAAAACAGTTTACTTCACCGGTAGTCACGCCAAAAGGCGTAGGGGTCGGAACAAGCGGCGTCCCGGTGGGGGCACGGCCTGGCGGGATGATGAGTTGTGAGCCGATGGTTAACAACGCCGGATCAACATCAGGATTTGCCGCTTGTAATTCCTCAAGAGTGATCCCGAAATAGTAGGCGATCGAAAGCATGGTGTCGTTGGCATGAATTTCGTATACGCGCGGGGTGGGTGTGATGGTCGGTTTAGGGGTGGCGGTAGGTAACCCCTGGGGTGTCAGGGTAATTGTTGGCGTTGAGGTCCTAGTACGAAAGGGCGTAAGGTCGATCGCCCCGGTTGGTGTGATCGTGACCGTTGGAATTTCCGGTGTGCAAGCTCCAAGCAGCACAAATATCAGGAATACAGGAAAGATCCTCAAAAATCGTTTCATGATGCGCATTATACTCTGAGATTTTCGCTCAACCGGTGCATCCGCTGATGCTTGCCGATGACGATCCCCTATGCTAAACTCATTGCATGCAATCCGAAGAGCTTCTGTTAAAAGAGGCGATGGAAGCCGTTGAACAGGAAAACCTTCCCCTCGCACGGGAATTGATGACCCGTTTGCTCCAACGAAACCGGTCAAACCCTGAATACTGGGTTTGGATGAGCGGGTTGGTGGAGACAGCCAAAGAACGTGCGTTCTGTTTGCGCGAGGCGCACAAACTGGACCCCTCCAATGCGATTGCCATACACGGACTGCGTTTCAGCGGTGAAAACATCCCGGACCCAGAACCAGTTCCACCTTTCGACCCTGCGAAACTGGCCTGGAAGACAAGCCTTGAACAGGTACAGGTGGAGGAAAAAAGGTCCGTTCGGAAGAAGACGAGTCCGCTTGCCTGGGTTGCGCTGGGAGCTATCGCAGTGGGTATTGGCCTGACAGCATTCTTCCTGGTACGTGGTCCGCGCTATCGTCCTGATACTTCACCAATCATGAAATTTTCACTTACGCCCCCGGCTACTGCCACCAAGGTCACCACTCCCAGCCCACAAACGACCGGTTTGGCTCCCTTGTGGTCACTGCTGGATGCCACTTACACACCCACCCCCATCTACGCTGCAACACCTCACGCCCTGACCGAAGCCTATAAAGCAGCCATGCGGGCATACGAAAGGCAGGACTGGCCGCTCGCTCTTGAATACTTCCAGCAGGTGTTGTACACCGAGCCGGCATCACCTGATATCCATTATCACATCGGTGAAATCTATCGCTTCCAGGGATTGATTGCTGAGGCTGAAAAAGCCTACGATGCCAGCCTTAAGATCAGCCCGGGTTATGCCCCGGCTTACCTTGGAAAAGGCAGAACTTTATTGCTGAGCACTACACCTCAAAGCAGCAAAGCACGGGAACAATTCGAAAAAGCGCTGACACTGGATACTTCACTATACGAGGCCAACATCGAGCTGGCGCAACTCGAACTGACCGCAGGTGATGCAGCTGCCGCGTTGGATACCCTCGGTCAAATCCCGCCATCCGCGCCGTCTTCGGTACAGGTGGAAATCCTCCGGACCAAAGCATACCTGGAACTCAACGAACCAGCTCTCGCGCTCGAGTCTGCGCGGGCTGTCAACAAGTTCGATTTGACCAGCCTTCCGGTTTACAAGTTGCTGGCTCAAGCCAACCAGATACAGGGACTGATGGAAGAATCTATACCCCCTCTGGAAACGTACCTGGCATACGAACCGGAAGATCCGGAAGCGCTGGCATGGATGGCACAAGCCCTCCTTACCCGGGAGGATTACGAGGGTGCATTGGAATTTGCCGGTAAAGCGCTCGAGTTGGATGAGAATTCGCAGGCGGCGTTGCTCGTGCGCGGCGAGTGTTATCTCCAAACCGCCAGAGTGGATGAAGCCGCTGCTGACTACAATGCTGTTTTACGCATGGATAAGAATTCCTTCGCTGCCAACCTTGGCATAGCCCAAATTCAAATCTCCAGAACACTTTATGGCAGTGCCTATGAATACGCCCGAGCGGCATACGAACTCGGCAAGGGAGACAGGCAAAAAGCCATCGCACAATACTGGCGGGTAAAAGCGTTGATCGGGCTTGAAGAATACAAAGCAGCCGCGGCCGGCCTGGAGGAACTCCTGCAGTATCCCGAGGAAATTCTTCCGGCCATGTTGCGTACGGACGCTCTCACCGTGTACAAGCAGGTGATCACGCCAACCCCGACACGGACTCCTGTAAGTCAGCGCACTAAACCTGCACTGACCGGAAAAACTGCAACAAGCAGTCCAACAAGAACTGCAACACCCCGAAAGTGATGTAAAGTGCGCCAGCTCGACCTCTACCTGTTGTTGAAGAACCGTAAACGTGCACGGCAAAACCGCCAGGTGAGAGTTAACCGCGCGCTGGGCGGTTTGGCACGCGCCGTTGTCGCCACTCTCTCCATCCTCATGGTTGGATCATTATTATTCGGCGCCATCTCATTTGCGCGCTTTTCCCGCGATCTACCCTCCATTGAAATACTCCCCGTCCTCATGGACAGGGAGAACGGCGAGTTGTTGCAACCCACGCGGGTTCTGGATCGCAGTGGAGGGGTCACCCTTTTCACCTACCAGGATGAGGAGATCGAGCGCAAGTTCCTATCCATCGATCCGTTGGCCGGGGAATTCATCAGTCCCCAACTGGTACGGGCAGTAACTGCCACTTTCGATCCCGCTTTCTGGACCAGCCCCGGGTACGAGTTGAAAGAGTGGCGAAATCCGGAACCGCGGACGATTGCGGAGCGCGTGGTCAGCGACCTGGTCTTGTGGGACGAAAAACCATCCACCGCCAGGGCTTTCCGGATGCGTTTGCTCGCCGGACAGATTGTTACCACATACAGCCGCACCAGCATCATAGAATGGTATCTCAACAGCGCCTGGTTCGGCAGGTACGCCTATGGGGCTGAAAGCGCCGCTCAGCTCTACCTCGGCAAGTCTGCCAGTGAACTCACCCTGGCTGAGGCAGCATTACTGACCGCTGTGCTGCGCAGCCCGGCACTGAATCCGCTCGACGCACCCGGTACCGCGTTCGAAACACAAAAAGAATTGTTGAAGGAAATGCTCGCCAGCGGGGCGATCAACCAGCAGGAATACGACCTGGCAACCAAAGAAGTGATCACCCTGCGTGAAGTAAAAGAGAAGCGGGACACCATCGCAGAGGAATTCATCCGACAGGTGGAAAAGCAGCTTGAACCCCGCATGGGTATCCACCGCCTTCAACGGGGAGGTCTAATTGTCACCACCACCCTGGATGCTGATCTGCAGGAACAACTCGTATGTACGACCACCACCCAGTTGATGCGTGTTCAGTATAGTAACCTTAGCGGCGTTGCACCCGAGGGGTTTGAATGCCAGGCAGATCTGCTGCTGCCCACCCAGAGTTTTACTGGTGTGAGCGGCGATGGATTGGCAGCAGCTGGACTGGTAATGGCACCTGAGTCCGGCGAGGTTCTGGCGTACCTTGAGCCGCTTACACTCACCGGTGACCGATTAAACGATTCGGGTTACCAGCCTGGTTCTTTACTCACACCCATCGTCGCGTTCAGTGCTTTTTCACGCGGGTATTCCCCCGCCAGCCTCGTCTGGGATATTCCCTCAACAACGCCGGGGTCGACCCCGGATGCGGCGGAGTTCCGCGGCGCAGTGAACCTGCGCGGGTCATTGGCCAATGATTATTTGAATCCGATCACGCGCTTACTGAGTGAGATCGGAGCGGGAAATGTATGGCGTTCCGGGGTTGCTGTAGGTTTGAAATCATTGGAATCGGCACCTGAGGATGCAACGATCCTTTTTGCGGGTGCTGATACAACCTTGCTGCAACTGGGTACCGCTTACAGTACCTTTGCCAATTCCGGGGTGCGCAGTGGGATGTTAAACCCTGCAACTGGCGCGATCGAGCCGCAAACTGTCCTGAAAATTGTTACGACTTCCGATCGTGTGATCCTGGAACAAGAAAGCGCTCAGCGATCAACCATCATGGAAGCTACACTGGCTTACCTGGTAAACCATGTCCTCAGCGATGAAAGTGCCCGCTGGCCCAGCTTGGGCTACCCGAACGAACTGGAGATCGGCAGTCCGGTCGCTGCCAAAACCGGGAGCGCGAATGACGATCGCCAGGTTTGGACGCTGGGCTACAATCCGAATCGTCTCGTGCTCATATGGATGGGAAGTCGCGGATCGTCCGGTTCTCCCCTGGATGTACACATGCCCGCCGGGATCTGGCATGCGATGTTCAAGTACGCCACGCGGGAAAACCGCTTCAATGGTTGGGAGATGCCGCCTGGCATCACAGAGATGAAAGTATGCAGCCCTTCCGGCATGTTGCCAACGGAAGAATGCCCGGAAGTGGTAACGGATGTATTCCTGTATGGTAATGAACCAACCATGCCCGATACACTCTACACCCTGGCAAAGGTCAACCGTGAAACCGGCGCACTGGCCACGGTATTTACACCTGCCGACCTGGTTGAGGAGCGCGTCTATCTCAATGTTCCACCGGAAGCCCGGGAGTGGGCAGAAGTGGCTGGCCTGGAGCTCGTACCGCAGGGTTATGATGCAATTCAGTCCGTTGGCATCGATCCGCAAGGCAATATCAGCCAACCAGCGTTGTTCTCCGCCGTATCCGGCAGGGTTAATATTCGCGGTACTGCTGCAACTGATGATTTTCGTTCCTACCAGGTACAGGTGGGTGAAGGCATTAATCCTGAAACATGGCTGCAGGTGGGTACAACTTCCACCCGTGAGGTGAATGATGGATTACTTGCGGTGTGGGATACCGGAAATCTGAACGGGTTATACGCTATCCGGTTGAGCGTGGTTGACCAGGATAACCGGATCAGAACCGCTGTGACGCAGGTTACCGTGGACAACACCGCGCCCCAGGTCAGGATCACCTACCCGCTGGCAGGTACTCAGGTGGAACCTGTGCGTGGCGGGGTGACACTCAGCGCTGCTGTTGAGGAACTGGTGGGAATCTCAAAGGTCGAATGGTGGGTAGACGGAAAACTGGTTCTCACACAGACCGCACCGCCGTTCGTGTACCAGTTGCGGGCGACGAGCGGAAAGCACACTGCATACCTGAAAGCCTGGGATACCGCGGGTAACCAGGTGACCATGGATGAGATCACCTTTCAAATCAAACCATAAGAGAGTTAGCAGGAAAACAGTAAAGCGTACAGTTCGCGCAAATCGTTCAAAACCAGGTCTGCACCAGCCCGCCTCAACTCGTTTTCAGTACCAAATCCGCACAATAGCCCCACGGTTTGCGCCCCGGCACGCTTGCCTGCCAGGATATCCACTGTCGTGTCTCCGATCATCAGGCAGGCTTCGGGCGGAACCTGCATACGTTCCGCTGCGAACAGGACGGGATCTGCAAATGGTTTGGTGTGCGCGCAGCTCTGGCTGGTGACAACTTCAACAAAATGATCCTGCAGGAAAAACTGGTGCAGGAAATGACTCGTCGTGAGGGTATCCCTGGCGCTGACCACGGTCAGGGGATAACGGCTGCGCGCGGTGTCCAGCAATTCCCGGGCACCGTTCATAAGATTAAACCTGGAGCCCCGCATTCCTTTCCTGCGCACAAGGCGGTCAAACAAACGCGCAAAATTGTCATCCAGGCTTAAGGCATCCATTGAATAATAAACCGCGTTCATCGGCGACTCGGTGAACATCACCAGCCAGCGCGCAAAACGGCGGGCTTGCCGGGGTTTGATCAGCGCGTGCAGGGGGGCGAGCCACCTGGCGATGCGATCCACCCAGGCATCATCCGTGTCACTGATCGTCCCGTCAACGTCAAAGCACAAGCCCCTGATCCGTCCAAGGTCAAGCGGCATGGTTTAGCTGCCAAAATCCTGTAAAAGAGTCAGCGCTTGCTTAAGTGTTGTGCCGGATGACCCCATCAACCAGAGCACATCATTACCATTCCGGCGCATCGTGATCACCCCATCAGCATCAGATTCCCACGTAACCGCGGTGCTGGAATTTGAGACCGGGATGCCCCAGCGTGCCAATCCATATTCACGTGACTGGTTAAAGAACTCATCCATATCCTGACCTGTTTCCCAGTTGCTTCGCCAGGCGAAAAGATAGTCTGTAGAATCGATTGGTGAGTAAAACACGTAAGTGTCGCCGCCCCATCCAGCCGCGGCGGTTCTGGAATCTTCATCATCCATCTTGAATTGGGATGATCTGCCTTTAGCCAGGATCAGGTAGGAATACCACTCGCCCATCACATTGCGGTCCAGTTCTTCCCATCCTTCATCCAGAATAGATGAGAGATCCGGCATATCCACAACCACTGGTTTGTCATCGGGATACTTTTCAGGATGCAGGATCTGCTCAGTACTGACAGGCGGATTCAAAAAGGCCGCGTCCACAGCCTCCCAGCCGCCCGCATTATGCAACCCAGTGACAAACTCGAGTCCGTTTACATAAGGGAACAGGAAGTCCTCTTTCATATAATCAGGGGCGGAGTCGTATACCGGGCTGGAATAGGAATTTTGAAACTTGATCACGTCCTGTTGATCCTGCCGGGTGGCGTATTGCAGGAACCAGTACTGCTCGGTGAGAGTGGAATCTCCCTCGATCAGTGCTGTGGCAGCCGCGCAGTACTCGGTGTCGGTTTCACAGTAATCCTCGTTGAGTTTTAACCCGTTCTCCAGATCGTAGTATTGATCCTGCAAAACATGATTGAACTCATGCGCATATGTCATGCGTTCTGTTCCGCCAAAATCACTGCCAGAAATCACGTACATTTCCTTGGTCTCGCTGTCGTAATACCCCGCCACCTGCTCTGAATAGAGATCCAGGTAGAATTGTCGCAGATCGAACCCCGGTTCAACCAGCCCCAACGCGTTGAGGATCTTCGCGTCCTTCACCGCGTCTTCAGGCGTGTAATCGCTGAAGAAGTCATTGATGACCTTATCCTGCAATTGCTCCGGTGTCATCAGATCCCGTTGAAGATCCTTTTCCATCTGTTTGCCGCGGATCTCAAGAACCTGCTGCTGGATCTCATCCATCTGACTGCGGATCTCAGCCGGTAGGGTTTCTGAACTGGTGGGTTGCGGCTCAACCTCGGTTGACTCTGGAAGCGCGGTCGGAGCAATTTGAGGGACAGTCTGAGTCGGTTCAGTGTAGTTCTTCTGCCCGCGCAAAAGTACAATTCCACCCACGATCAGCGCAATGCTCATCAGCACACAGGCGGAAACAATTAAGACTACTATGGTGATGCCGGCTTTTTTGTTCATTTTATCTATTCATTCCCTTTTTATCGGACTTCATTAACTACCAGTATAAAGTCAAACGATCCTTCAATTTTACCAAACGAATTTAGTTTCTCACTCGTTGCACTCCTTTTGGCAGGTTTTGCTTGTGCTGTTATAATCACGCGCATGAAATACCATGTTTGGACTGAAGGATGCCAGATGAACGTGGCGGATTCCGAGCGCGTATCCTCTGCTCTAGAGCATCTTGGATACGAGTTCTCTCCACGCATTGAAGACGCAGACGTCATCGTGTTAAATACCTGCGTGGTTCGCCAGTCAGCTGAAGACAAAGCCTATGGCCGGCTCACCTCATTATTACCGGTAAAACGCGCACGTCCTGATGTGGTGATCAACCTGATGGGCTGCCTGGTAGGTGTTAAGGATAACCAGCCGCTGCGCAAAAGGTTCCCCTATGTGGATGTGTTCTCACCCCCTTCTGACCCTACCCCGTTGGTGGAATACCTGCTCGAGCGTGATGCGCGCTCCGCTGAAGATGCCGAGACTGCCCGCAGATTTGCACTCATGGACGGTGACCTGGTGCTGCCGCACAAAGATCTCGACAACCAGGTGTCAGGTTGGATCCCGGTGGTGTACGGGTGTTCACACGCCTGCGCTTATTGCATCATCCCCTACCGGCGCGGCGTTGAAAAGAGCCGCCCGCCTGAAGAGATCTACCGGGAAGCACGGTCGCTGGCCGCCCAAGGCATCAAGGAGATCACCCTGCTCGGGCAGATCGTGGACCGTTATGGAAAAGACCAACCCGGTTACCCCAGCCTGGCCGGTCTTCTGCGTGAATTAAGTAAAATTGAAGGGATCGAACGCCTGCGCTTCCTCACTTCGCATCCAAACTGGATGACCGATGAACTGCTGGACTGTGTAGCGGAACTGCCCAAGGTGATGCCTCACATAGAGATCCCCAACCAGGCTGGTGATGACAGCGTGCTCGCGGCAATGAAACGCGGATACACCGCTGATGATTACCGCAGGCTGGTGGAAAAGATCAGAACGCGGATCCCCGGGGTTTCCATCGCCACCGATATTATCGTGGGATTTCCCGGTGAGACCGATGCCCAATTCCAGAACACTTACGACCTGCTGGCAGAGTTGAAGCTGGATGTGGTTCACCTCGCGCGCTATTCACCACGAATTGGCACGCTTTCAGAGCGCAGCATGCCGGATGATGTGCCGGCTGCGGAGAAGTGGCGCCGATTCAGGGCGATCGAAAAGTTACAGGAAACCATTGTGCGTGAAATTCACGCCAGTTACCAGGACCAAACAGTTGATGTCTTGTTCGAGGACAAAGTGAAAAAACGCTGGCGCGGAAGAACTCCTACCAACAAACTTGTTTTCGTCGAGACTGACGCCGAACTGCGCGGCAGGATATTGCCGGTGAAAATCACCTGGACCGGACCCTGGTCCATGCTTGGTGTACTTGTCGATTAAAGCAATGAAACGCATTGGACTCATCCTTTTATCAGGATTGGTAGTCACTGGACTGGTTGTAGCGTACTTCTTCTGGTTCAGCCCATCGGGTCGATCCTCGCGTACACGCAACCTGCTGTTGTTCCTGCGCAACCCACGTGCCCACCAGGATTGGGTAACCGATGCACTCCAAAGCTGAGGAGACGCACCATTTCTTATGCCCACCAGCGGCTATATCGGTTACCTGTGGGATGACTCCTTCCGCGTGGGACATCGCCACCAGGGTATCGATATATTCGGAGGTGGTGAACCGGGTGACACACCTGTTTACGCTGCTTTCGATGGCTACCTCTCTCGTGAACAGGACTTGAAATCCTCCGTGATCATCCGGGTTCCATCAGACCCCTTAAATCCAGGCGAGCAGATCTGGCTATATTACACCCACATGGCATATGATTCGGGAGAATCCCTCATCTTGGCTGATTTTCCCGCGGGCAGCCACGAAGTGTTCGTAAAAACCGGTACCTTGCTGGGATACCAGGGGAATTATTCCGGCAACCCCGGCAATCCAACCGGTGTTCACCTGCACTTCTCCATCGTTAAGGATGATGGGACGGGTAAATTCTTAAATGAACTAGAAATCGACAACACCCTGGACCCCAGCCCATACCTGGGGATGCTGCTCAATAACAAAGAAAATGGGGTGACACCGGTTTATTGTTTACCTTGAAGGTTGTGTAAAATATCTGTATTGATACACCCATCATAATGGGGGAGTATGAGCCTTTCCTTTCGAGATCTGATTTCTTCCCTTACCGCCCTCAGGCTGGTATCACATGTACCGGTCATCGCGCATGTGGATTTGAATTCCCTGGGTGAGATTGACGGCGGGGGTGCAACATTTCTGAGCGCTCTGATGAATAGGATCGACACAATCATGATGCCTGTCTTCACCTACCGCACCATGATCATCCCGGCCACTGGGCCTGAAAACAACGGGATTATTTACAACCACAGGAAAGCACCTCACACTCATTCCGAATTCTTTAATCCCGGCATGCCCGCCGACCTGGAAATGGGCGAGGTGGCTGAGTTGCTGCGCCGGGAACCTGGAGCTTTGCGCTCAAACCATCCGGTTTTTTTCTTTACAAGCATCGGTGTGGATGCCACGTTGCGCGCACAATCCGTTTCAGATCCACTGGCTCCGTTGCGCGTTTTAGCGGAACTCGAGGGTTGGGTGCTTCTGGCTGGATCAGACCACACCCGGAACTTCAACCTGCATCTCGCAGAGCAAATGGCCGGACGGAAAACTTTCATTCGCTGGGCGCTCACACCTGACCGGATTGTTGAATTGCCCAATACGCCGGGCTGTTCACGTGGGTTTAACCAGTTCGCCCCGCTGGTCGAAAAGATTGCCCGCCAGGTCCGCATCGGAGAGGGATTGCTAAGCACAATCCCTCTGCGTCCCATGTTGCACCTGGCCTACGATTTAATGCAAGCAGACCCCAACGCCCTGTTGTGTAATGATCCGGGCTGCCTGATGTGCGATAGTATCCGGCAGCAGACAAGCAGCGATTAACCTTATGCTATACTCATATTAAGATGTCTGATCACAACGAGGAACGCTACTCTCTTATCTGTCCTGAATGTCATCGGCTGTTTGATTCTTTACGAACCCAAACCTTCTGCGGCGATTGCCGTTCTCCCTTATTGACACAATACAACCTGGTTGCGCTGCGTTCACAATTGAACAGGGAAAATATTCAAAAACGACCGCGCGGAATGTGGCGCTGGCATGAATTGCTGCCGGTAAACGAGCTTCGCAATCAAGTTACGCTTGGAGAAGGTGATACCCCACTCCTGGGCCTGCCGAATATCAACCGGTTGATCGGAACGTCTGACCTGTTGGTAAAAGATGAATCGATCAACCCGACTGGCTCTTTTAAGGCACGGGGATTGGCTGCAGCGGTTTCGAAAGCGCTTGAGTTAGGCTTGACCGAATTTGTCATCCCCACCGCGGGTAACGCCGGGAGCGCGCTGGCATTTTACGCTGGACGCGCCGGTTGCAAAGCGCATGTATACATGCCCGTGGATACACCCGATCCGATCCAGTACGAGACACGCATGTCCGGTGCTGACCTCCATTTGGTACAGGGGCTCATCAGCGACGCTGCTCGCCACGCTGCGGCTGATGCTGCGCAAAACGGTTGGTTCGATATGTCTACCTTTAAAGAACCTTTCCGCGTGGAAGGAAAGAAGATCATGGGTTACGAGATCGCGGAAGCGTTGGGGTGGTCATTACCTGATGTGATCATATACCCCACCGGCGGCGGAACCGGCCTGGTGGGGATGTGGAAAGCGTTTGATGAAATGCAAGCACTTGGCTGGATCAATGAACATCGGCCGCGCATGGTCTCAGTTCAAGCGGCGGGATGCGCACCCGTGGTACGAGCCTTTCACGCTAACACAGAACGCATCGCACCATGGGAGAATGCCTCCACAATCGCATCTGGTTTGCGTGTGCCGGCCGTTTTTGCAGACCGCCTGGTATTGCGCTGCCTGCATGAGAGTAAGGGAACCGCAGTGAGCGTAACAGATGAAGAGATCAATAGCGCGCAGAGAGAAATGGCACGCCTGGAAGGAATATTGGCTGCTCCAGAGGGTGCCGCCACCCTTGCAGCGTTGAGAAAATTGCTAAAAAGTGGGGAGATCGAAGCAGATGAAAAGATCGTATTATTTAACACAGGAACAGGTCTCAAGTACTTCGCGGGGAATCATGCCGAACGCAGAGGATGACGCTTACCTGGAAATCTTATACAACATCAGCCGTGAACTTGCAGGAAGCCTGGAGTTGCACGAGGTCCTGTCACGCGTGCTCACCCTTTCAGCCCAAAACCTGGGTGCTGAAAGAGCCAGCCTTATCGTACTTGACCCTCAGAAAAACGTAACTGATTCAGTGGTCCTTTACCACGGCGAAGTGGGAGCGACCGATTCTCAATATATAACTGATCTGATCAATACCGGTCTGGCAGGCTGGGTGATGCGCCACCAGCAGCCCGCCCTGTTGCCAAACACCCACCAAGATGCCCGCTGGCTTGACCTGACCTACGAAGGTAAAGTTATCCGGGATCCCAAATCTGCACTATGCGTGCCGGTACTCCACAAGGAACACATCATCGGCATGCTAACTCTGGTTCACGCGCAGATCAATTACTTCACCACCACTCACCTGCAACTTCTGCAGGCTATCGCGGATATCGCCGGAATTGCCATATACAACGCGCAGCTCTATAAGGACCTTGAACAGAACCGCAATCTGTACCGCGGATTATTCGAAGGCGTGGCCGACCCGATATTTGTATCGAACCTGGCCGGAGATATTATCGAGTTTAATCGGCAAGCGCGCGAGATCAGTGGTTACGCGCGACGTGAACTGTTGAAACTCAACATTACCCGCCTGGAGGACCGTTCGGGTAAGGCGCTGACAAACCTGCGCAACGACAAACGTGATTTTCCTGTCAAACAATACGAATCCAGGCTGCGTACCAGGGACGGACAACAATTGCCGGTTGAGATCAGGGTTTCATGGAACAAACCATATGATCAGGATTACGTGCTATGGATCTTCCACGATACCAGTGAACGCCAGCAACTGGAATCATTGCGCGACTCGATGACAGCGATGATCTACCACGACTTGCGCTCTCCGTTGGCAAACATCGTTTCCAGCCTTGAATTGATCACAGACGGAATGCCGTCCGGTCAGCCAACGCAGATGAAACAGCTTCTGCAGATCGCAACGCGTTCCAGTGCCCACATGCAGCGCTTGATCAGTTCCCTTCTCGACATTAAGCGTCTTGAGGCTGGTCAGGAGATCCTGCGTAATACGAATGTTCACCTGGAAAAAATGGTAAATGAAGCCATAGAGATCTGCAACCCCCTCATCGAAAGCAAGGAGATCACGATAGAAACTCAGATCCCGTCTGATGTGCCACCCCTCAAGGTGGACGAGGACATGATCAGGCGCGTGGTGATCAACCTGCTTGAAAATGCGGTTAAGTTCTCTCCCATGCACAGCCGTGTGATCATCGGGGTTAAGCCCAACCGGAATCATGTTCTCGTCTTTGTTGAAGACCTGGGTCCGGGTATTCCGGAGNNCTGGGTTTGGGATTGGCGTTTTGCCGTCTCGCTGTGCAGGCTCACGGTGGTACAATCTGGGTTGAGAAAAACATGCCGGTGGGATCTAGGTTCGTATTCAAATTGCCGATGTCCGACTGAGCCAAGGTGTAACGAGGGATAATCATGCAAGAAATTGCTCCGCAGGTGTTCATTGAAAGAGCTTTTCCGGGTGTCACCCTGGGCATCATCAATTGGCCGACGGGAACGATTCTGATCGATGCACCATTCAGGCCGGATGATATCAGGACATGGAGACTCTCCATCCAGAACCTGGGTGGTGTTACTGAGTGTCTACTGATCAGCCTGGATGAGCATTATGACCGCACCCTTGGCGCACGACAGATCGAATGTACAGTAGTTGGTCATGAAAAGCTCACCCATTTGCTCAAAGACCGACCCGTTAACATCAAACCACAGGTGGTTGAATCCGGTGCAGAGTGGGAGCTGCACAATGCCCCGGGTAACATTCGCTGGAGTTCTCCGGAAATTACTTTCACCGATCACACGGAGATCCATTGTGAGAAACATACACTTTTACTCGAATCACGCCCCGGACCGACTCCGGCGGCGATCTGGGTGACCATACCAACCGAGAAGATCATTTTCCTCGGTGATGCGGTCATGCCGGAAGCTGTACCATTTATTGCCAACGCTGATCTGCTGCAATGGGAGGAAACCCTAAAATTGTTGCTGAAGCCGGAGTATCGGCAATACCAGTTCGTTTCAGGACGCGCAGGCCTGGTCTCGACCAACGAAGTCAAAACACAGATCAAGGTGCTTGAAAAAATCAACAAACAGGTGGAGAGGTTGTCCAGCCACCCCCTGCGTAATGAAGATGTCCACAAGGCAGCCCTCCACATCCTCAAGGATTGTCAGGTTCCCAGCGCCCACGAGATACATAATCTGCAAAGAGCGCGATTTGGATTGACCCAGTATCTACGGCGCACCTCAGGAGCGTTGCCAGAGCAGCCCTCTGTGTTCTAGGTGTACGAAATTCAATGATTCCCACATCTGATCGAATGCTCACCAAAGCCATTCTCACCAGGCTTTATGAAACATTTGGTGAACCCGTATGGCGTGAGCCATTGCCAGCCATCGACGAACTCGTCTCCACCATCCTCTCCCAAAACACGAACGATGTGAACCGCGATCGTGCTTTTCAATCCCTCAGGCAGCAATTTCCCTCCTGGCAGGATGTGATGAATGCAACGGACGAAGAGATCATCAATGCCGTCCGGGTAGCAGGATTAGCCAATCAAAAAGGCCCGCGCATCAAGGCGGTCTTGAACCAGATTTACGAAGAGACCGGCGCGCTTGACCTGTCATTCCTGGCTGACCTGCCACTTGAGGATGCCCGAAGTTGGCTGCTGCGGTTCAAGGGCGTCGGCCGCAAAACTGCTGCGATCGTATTGCAATTTGCGCTCGATCGCCCGGCCTTCCCTGTAGATACGCATATTTACCGTGTCAGCGGGCGACTGGGGCTGCGCCCCGGCGGAATGGATGTTGAAAAAACGCACATGCTGATGGAAGAATTGGTCGACCCGGCTGATTATTACAACGGTCACCTCAACCTCATCCGGTTGGGACGTGAATTTTGTCATCCGCGTAAACCTGATTGCCCCGCCTGTCCGGTGCGCACACTTTGCAATTATCCGGATAAAACAACAACTGATTGATCCCATTATTCGTTGAGGAAAGATGATGACCGAGATATGGCTCGTCCGCCATGGACAAACTAACGGAAATCTCCACAATATCGTTCAAGGCCAGCTTGACATCCCGCTGAATGAAACGGGTGAGGCGCAGGCGCGTACGCTGGCGGACCAACTTGCTGATGTAACATTCGCCGCAATTTATTCCAGCGACCTGTCCCGCGCGATGCAGACGGCATCGATTATCGCCAGTAAAAAAGGATTAACGGTGGTACCCGATGCACGTCTGCGGGAGATCCGCCAGGGAATTTGGGAAGGCCTTCACTTTGAACAGGTGCTGCAAATCTATCAACCTGATTTCAGTCCGAACCCGTTTTACATCACCACGCCGCGCGCTGAGGGCGCAGAATCCATTGCAGAGGTGGTTACCCGCATGGTGGATGCTGCCAATGAATATCATGCCCGCCACCCCGGGGAAAGGGTGCTTATGTCCACCCATGGTATGGCCTCTGCGTCGCTATATTGCCTCGCCTCGGGAATTCCCCTGGTCAATGTGGGGGAGCACATACCAAAAAACGGTCAACCGCTGATCATCCACCTGAATGAACCCTTGAATCTGCCGGATTTTACAATTTCGTTAAGTTAGAACGAATTTCCTAAAACTATTGACTTAATAGAATTATTGTTCTATACTATGACTGTTCGTTCGATATGGATCATTTTTCTCAAGGAGAACAGTCATGAACCTAACCGCCACCCGCACGACAATCAACAACCCGCTGCAAAACATGAAGAAAGTCAAAATACGCTCAGCGGGTATTTACAGCGCAATCATCATTCTTGCGCTCATCGCTTTTGAGGCTGTCAATTACAGCACCACCGCCTTCGCGTTGCGCGATCTGCTTGGCAACCTCAAATTCGCCGGCATCCGTTGGTCAGTACTGCTGGCACTGGCTTTTTGCGGGCTCGATTTCGCCGGTGTCGCCCGCCTTGTCACGCAAAAAGGAAACAGCCGTGAGGAGAAGAATTCCTGGTATCTCTTTGGTGCGTGGCTAATCGCAGCCACGTTCAATGCCGCGCTGACCTGGTGGGGAGTTTCCATCGCTGTTTCCAACCATTCGCTGCGCAGTGCTGAAGTGATCAACATTCAACAACTCACCACGATCGTACCGGTGATCATCGCCATCATGGTATGGGTGATCCGGGTGCTCATAATCGGATCCCTCACCTCGTCCCTGGAGAAGAAGACCTATACACGCCCATCAACTCCAAAGACCTCACGTCCGGCTGCAACAACCGGAATCCCGGCAAATTCACGCCCCTCTCCCGGATACAATCACCCGCAACCGGTAGTGTCTTCCGCCAGGATGCTGAACAATCGTTCAACCACACCCACCATGGCCAGGCCATCCGCCAACCGCTACCAGCCCTCGTCCTCAGAGTATTCACCATCAGAGGCTCAATCTGTACGAAAAATTTAATTGGGTTCCATTCCCAAAACCCGGCGAACAAGCCGGGTTTTTTTAACATGCGCCTGCGTCAATTATCCACACTACCTGCCTGACCGCCAGGTAAAGCAGGGTATAATTTCAGCATGCTACCATTACCAGCCGCTGCTCCGGTCTGGGTCGCCACCCAGCAAGACCTGCAAGAGATGACCGGCAGCATTTCTACCGAGCCCGTTCTCGCTATTGACACCGAATCCAACAGTCTTTTTGCTTATCGTGAGCGCGTATGCCTGGTACAGATTTCCACACCCGCCACAGATTACTTGGTTGACCCGCTCTCTATAACTGACCTTTCTCCACTTGCTCCCATCTTTGCCAACCGCGCCCAACAAAAGATTTTTCACGCTGCCGAATACGATGTGATCTGCCTAAAGCGCGATTACAGGTTCGAAATCCATAATGTATTTGACACAATGATCGCTGCTCGCATACTGGGAGAACCCCAGGTTGGTTTGGGATCAATGCTTTCCACTTATTTCTCGATCACCCTCGACAAACGATATCAGCGTGCGGATTGGGCAAAACGCCCCATCCCGCCGGCCATGCTGGACTATGCGCGGATGGACACGCATTTCCTCTTCGCGCTCAAAGCTGTAGTTGAAAGTAAATTGAAAGAAAATGACCTGTGGGAATTGGCCAACGAAGATTTCAACCTGGTCAGCATGGTAAACCCGCCCACCATTGAATCGAACGGCAAATCGTGCTGGAAGGTCTCGGGCAGCAACCACATCAACCCGCGAGAGGCTGCGATCCTGCAAGCACTGTGCGCCTATCGCGATCAATGTGCTCAAAAAGTGGATCTACCTCACTTCAAAGTATTATCCAACGATCTGCTAGTTGAGATAAGTCAAAGTGCTCCACTCACAAAAGAGGAGCTGCAGCAGGTTCCCGGCATGAGTGAAAGGCTCTTCAAGAGGCACGCGGATGGTTTATTGAACGCCATCCAGGCAGGTGAGAATGCACCGCCACCCGCAAGGCAGCCGCGCCACCACCCAGACCAATCCATGCTGGCTCGATTAAATGCCCTGCATGAATGGCGCAAGGAACAGGGCAAGAAACTCAAGGTGGAATCCGATGTAATCCTGCCGCGTGAATGCATGGAAAAAATTGCCGCCAAAAACCCCCGCGATTTGATGGATTTGAAAAATCTAATGGAAATGATCCCCTGGCGTTACCATCAATACGGTGAAGCGATTCTGAGGATTATTCAACCACAAGGAGAAAAATGAAACTATATTTTAATGGTGCTGCCCGTACGGTTACCGGCTCACAGCACCTCGTTGAAGCAAATGGTCACAGACTTCTGCTGGATTGTGGTCTGTTCCAGGGGAAACGAAACGACACCTATGAACGCAATAAGCATTTTGCCTTTGACCCCAAGTCAATCGACGCGGTCATCCTTTCCCATGCGCACATCGATCACAGTGGCAACCTGCCCAACCTTGTGAAAAGTGGCTTTGGCGGACCCATTTATGCCACACCGCCAACCGCCACGCTGGGTGAGATCATGTTGATGGACTCAGCCCATATTCATGAATACGACGCAGAGTATGTAAACAAGAAACGCAGCCGCCGCGGTGAACCGCCGGTCGAACCCCTTTACACAAAACGGGACGCGGCTGATGCGATTGAACGCTATTATCCTGTTAAATACAATCAGCCATTCTCCCCCGTATCCGGTATCACCGTCACCTTTTACGAAGCAGGCCACATCCTCGGTTCGGCAGCCATTCGTTTAGACGTCGAGGAAAATGGTGAACATAAAAGTTTGTGGTTTTCTGGTGATATCGGCCGCGGAGAATTGCCTCTCATCGCCGACCCTGTCCTCCCCAATGACGTCGATTACCTGATGATGGAATGCACGTATGGCGATATGGAACATTTCACGGTCGAACAGGCATATAACAATTTCCAGCAGGTTGTGAAAAAAACATTCGATCGGGGCGGCAAGGTGATCATCCCGGCATTCGCTGTAGGCCGCACCCAGGAGATCGTTTACTTCATGAACCAGATGATCACTAACGGGGATATTTCACCCGTTCCGGTTTATGTGGATAGCCCATTGGCTGTGGAAGCATCCCGTATCTTTACACAATACCCCGAGTATTTTGATAAAGAAACCAATGAATTTATCCGCCAGCACAAACACCAGGCGCTTGATTTTCCCGGTTTAACCTATGTAAGCTCGGTGGATGAATCCAAGTCACTCAATGATAAAAAAGGGCCGATGATGATCATCTCAGCCTCAGGTATGGCGGAAAATGGACGCATCCTGCATCACCTCAAGAATAATATCGAGAATCCACGTAACTCAGTTTTGATCGTGGGGTGGCAGGCACCGGATACCCTTGGCCGGCGCCTGGTTGAGGGTGTGGATCAATTACGTATCTACGGTCAACTTTACGACCGGCGCGCAGATGTGGAGAGCATCACCGGACTCTCCGCGCACGCCGGGCAAAACGCTTTGCTTGAATACGCCAGCGCGGTAAAAGGCCGTGCAAAATCGACCTTCCTGGTCCACGGTGAAGAGGATGCTGCTGGCGTGTTCATGGCACTTCTCAAAGATAAGGGGTTCGAGAATATCGTCTACCCGCAACTGCAGGATGTGGCGGAGTTATAAAGAAATTCGGTTATAATTTTACCCGCTGGAGAGGTGCCGGAGTGGTTGATCGGGGCGGTCTCGAAAACCGTTATGGCTCTCGTGGTCATCGTGGGTTCGAACCCCACCCTCTCCGCTCAAGAGAAGAGCAAATAGTGATTGAGAATTTTTCTTAATGGGGTAGACGAATGAATCACTCTTTGCAAAACAGGAGGGTGATTCATGGATAACGAGAATAATTCAGAGCTTAATCAGAATACTAATCAGAGCGATATTCAAAAACTTATGAAGGATTCTTATGGTATTGAGTTCTTCGTTAATGAATTATTGCCTGTAGAATTAGAAAATCAGGGATACCGAAAAGTGGCCGTTGAGGAACTTCGGTATCTAGAGCCCTTGTTTAAAATTGCACCACAGCTGATTGCAGATAAAATAAATGAAGAATTAATTAAACAGGCTTTTAAGGCAGCAACAGAAAACTCGTATAGGTGTCTTTTAGATCCATCAATGCATTTAGCAACAATAAAAGGGTCTTCAGACGTATTCCTTGGAAGTGGTCTCGATAATATTACAAACAAGGTAAGAGGTCAAGCAAGATGGTTAGAAAATGATGCGGTTTTATCAATATCTAATGTGCCAAATATTGCACTAAATGTATTTAATGCTCTATCTGTTGTAACCGGTCAGTATTTTATGGCACAGGTCAACGCAAAACTTTCCCTTGTTGAGAATGGGATTGATGACATTAAACAATATCTTGTTGCGGTTAATCAAAGCGAATTAGAGGCCGCGCTCCAAGAACTGAACGATATCATAAGACATAATCAATTTATAAAAAAAGATCCTGAAAGAACACGTACGACAATTGTTCAGATTAAGGGGGTACTGAAGGTCGCGAGGAGTAATATCAACCTGTTTAGAAAGCAGATTGAGAACATAAATAAAAGTGTTTCTGAAAAAGATTCAGAAAACACTGTTACTAAAAATATCGAGGAATTAAGTCAGCACTTGATTCAGTATAGGTATGCAGTCTATGTTTACAATTTAGCCCAATTATTGGAAATATACCTAAATGACATCACTGATGTTGAAGAATTAAGTATATTTCGTAGTGAAATTTCAAAGACTGTAAATTCGCACAAGGAATTATGTGACAAAACGGTTGAACGGGTTAATAAATATCTTGAAGAGACTAATACTAATTCACTCAATAAAAAGATAATCAGTGATATGCTAATAGCGGCTGGGAGCGGGATAATTGTTGGTGTTTTTAGTCGCGATGTATTAAAAGGTGTGGAAACTTTCTCAAAATTTAACAACCTTCTTGAAGATAGCAGAAAGAAGAAAAAAGAAGCCTATATTGCCAATAACTACAAGTATCAAAGCCAAATTAATGATATGGAGTTGATAGATTCTTCAATCGTTACAATGGACAGGTATATTGATCTTGCCGGTCGAAAGGCAGAAATTGTATCTGTTGAGGGCGAGTATTATATTAAATATTTAGGAGATAATTCTAGTTTTAATAATAGCAGCATTAACGACTGATTCGAGGGTGCATCCCACAAGGGGACGCGAAATTCGCGAACGCCGCCACCCTCTCCGCTCGCTTTGCTCGAGGTTAGCTCGAAAATTACGTGTCTTTAAGTCAATAGATACCTCATGCCTACATTAAAAATCACTGACGCCCGCCTCATCCACCTCGCTGCCCAGGGACTATTAACGCTGCCTTCTACCCCGGCAGCCAAAGAGGACGTTCTCGAAGCGATCCGGCGTATGCAGCTGCTACAGATTGATACGATCAATGTCGTGGCGCGCAGCCCTTACCTCGTCCTGTTCAGCCGGCTCGGATCATATGATCCCGCCTGGCTGGATGAACTGCTCGCGGAAGGCCGCATTTTTGAGCAGTGGGCCCACGCCGCCTGCTTCCTGCCCATTGAGGATTTTCCCCTCATCCGTTCCATCGTACTCGCCGGCTTACATGGGTCATATTTTTCCGGATGGATCGAAAATAACCGTGATGCCGTCAACACAGTTCGCAATGCATTACAGACAAATGGAACGGTTCGCTCGGCCGACTTTAAGAGCGAAAAATCTCCCGGGGGTTGGTGGAACTGGAAAATCGAAAAAGTCGCCCTTGAATACCTTTTCAGCCGCGGCGAAATATTGGTTACCCGGCGGGAAAACTTTCAACGCGTTTATGATCTCACGGAACGGGTCATGCCTGACTGGCAGGACGCCTCGACACCACCCCTGAGTGAAGTCTATCCAGCCTTGATCAGAAAAAGCATCCAGGCGCTGGGCATCACCCGCCCCGCCTGGGTGGCAGATTATTACCGTCTGCCCAAAAAGGAGATCGCAGGTTACCTTCCGCAAATGATATCAGCCGGCGAGATCCTTGAAGTCAACGTGGAAGGTTGGCCGGAACCGGCATTAGTGGCCACAGAAAATGCGGCTTTGATCCAGGCAGCCGTTCATAATGCACTCCAACCGGATCACACCACACTCCTATCCCCCTTCGATCCTGCAGTCTGGGATCGGGTGCGCGCACGCCAACTATTCAATTTCGATTTTATGATCCAGGCGTACACCCCGGCAGTAAAACGTCAATACGGCTATTTTCCCCTTCCGCTGCTGCACAACGGAGAAATCATTGGCCGCCTGGATGCCAAGGCGCACCGCAAAGATGGAATTTTTGAGATTAAAGGGTTTTACCTTGAAGACGGGGGCATGCTCACTGAGGACCTGGCTAAGGCTATCGCTGGTGCGGTCTCCCGCTGTGCAACCTGGCATCATGCGCCACAGGTCATTCTCAACGAAACAATCCCGATTGAATTACGAAATACGCTTAACTTGTATCTTTGATGAGTTGGGATTTAAAAATTAAGACCCCGGCAGAAAACCCTGCCAGGGTCTTTGAGTCGTTGAATTGACAGGTTAAGCCGGAAGGCTTACATCAGCCGGAACAATCATTCCTTCAAGGATGGTCTCCAGTGCCATCGTGTGTACACAACGTCCACGGGTTTGAAAAAACTCACAATCACATTTCCATGTGCCATCTTCATAAACCACTTCATGAGAATTATTGTTACCCTTCACAGTAACCTTGAACGAATGGAATTCGAACCGCTCGCGCTCTTGAGCGTAGCGTTTTGCTTTTTCGATCTTGCCGATCATGCTGTAATCCATTTCGTAAAGCTCCTTATTTAAGGTATTTGATAACAAAAAGGCACGCGGAATGATAGCGTGCCTTTAGTTGAATCCTCCAGTATGGAAAGCCAATACTCGCATGGTGATCATGTCTCCTGAGTTACTTTAATATTAGCCCCAATGTCAATAATTGTCAACAATTGCTACCCTACCATTCCCCTACGCGTTGCCGATCTGCACATTCTTCAACATGACAACAGCATCCTCACCACCCTGGTAGTAATTTGGCCAGGTTTCTATCTTGTTGTAACCGTTTTTTAGATAAAGCTTTTGTGCATCCAGGTTGGATTTGCGTACTGCAAGCTTTACTTTGGGCATGCCCATCTCCTGTTCAGCCGCCTTCAGCAACGCCCCGCCCACCCCCATGCGGCGGTACTCCGGTAATACGGAGATCGTGCTGATCCATCCCGTGCCGGAAAACCTGCGGATATCTCCCCCGATGAAACCGATCATCTTGTCGATGTATACCGCTTTGATGCGAACGCATCCCGGAAGAATCAGCGCACCGATCCTCTCAAGCAGCGGCCATGCATCGATGGGAAAGCAGATCTTTTCCATTTCACTTAACTGGTTCAGATCACTCAGTGTCGCTTTTTCCAGGTTGAAAAAGGGTGTGTGTTTTTCCATATCACAATTATAAACAATTGCAGGCCGGGTGTGTCGTCCGGCCTGCAATATCAGTTACGGATTTCTTATTCCTTGTTCTTCTTCACAAAATCACTGATCAGGCTCGTGAACTCCATCGGGAAGATGTACTTGGTGGAAGGACCTGAGGCCATGCTCTTGAGTGTTTCGAAGTACTGCAAGGTCATGGTCTTCTGATCAATATTCTGTGCAGCGGCGAAGATGGCTTCCAGCGCCTGCTGGTAACCTTCCGCTTTCAGCACCTGGGCCTGGCGTTCGCCTTCCGCCTTGAGAATGGCAGACTGCTTTTCGCCTTCAGCCCTGAGGATGTTGGCCTGTTTTTCACCCTGTGCCACATTGATGGCAGCTTCACGATTGCCTGTTGATTCAGTAACCACAGCACGGCGAGTTCGTTCAGCCGTTAACTGGCGGTTCATCGAATCCTGCACGTCGCGTGGAGGAATGATCTCACGAATTTCAACATTGGTCACTTTAACACCCCAGCGCTCGGTTACTTCGTCGAGGCGGGCGCGCAGCGCTGTGTTGATCTTCTCGCGTTCGGAAAGCACACCATCAAGCAGGATGCCGCCGATGACTGAACGCAGTGTGGTGGTGGCGATACCCTGGGCAGCCAGTTCAAAGTTTTGAACCTGCAAAACAGATTGCACGGGATCAAACACCTTGTAGTACCACAGGAAGTCGATCGAAAGCGGCGCGTTATCCTGGGTGATTGATTGCTGTGCCGGTATCTCACGCACCTGCTCACGCAAATCAACCATAACCGGGCGATCAACAAACGGGATCAGCAATACCAGACCAGGACCCTTGGCACCGATACAGCGACCAAGTCTAAATACGACAACCCGGCGATATTCCGGCACGATCTTAATTGCCGCGGCAAAAAAGATGACCAGTAATATGATCGCAACACCAACCAGGCAGTAAATCAGGATATTTCCATCACCGAACATAGTTCCTCCTTTATGAATTTTTCAAGTTGATCACCGGTCAGTTTTCTCTTTCCACCGGTTCAACCAATAACACCAAACCTTCACGACCGATCACCCTGGCGGGGGAGCCTTCTTTGATCAGTTTCACGCTGCGGGCGGTCCATTCCTCTCCCCCCACGTAAATTGCCCCGGAACTGCGGATGTCGTTCCGCGCCACACCGGTCATACCGATCAAAACAGAGAGATCCTGCGAGGGCTGCAGCCTCAACGCTTCGATCCCTTTTCGTCCGATCACCCACAACATAACAACAGTGATCACGCTCATCAGCGTGGCCAGTACAGGATTGATTGCCGGACTACCTGTATCTGTTCGAAACAGGAATACTGATCCAACGATGATCGAGACGATCGCAGGAACAAGGTATAACCATTTCTTAAATTTACGCAGCGCAATGAGGAAAGGAATTACCCCAACCGCCAGCAGGATCAGCGCCCACAAGTTAATGGGTTGCCTGATGATCGCATAACCAGCTAACATGATCGCCAGCAACACGCCAACTTCCAGAAAACCCGTTCCAGGGGTGAACAGAGCCAGCACACCCAAGACAAGTCCAACCACTAAAATCATGTATGCAACATTGGGATTAAGCAACAAGTCCATAGTAACCTTCCTTCAACGTTTTCATTATACACGACTAGACACCAGTTCTTAGTGATAATCTACAAAACGTATAAGCTTTCCACTCTACTTACGCAAAAATAATCGTAAAGTTGGAGATTTGTGGAGAATTTATCATCAAATAAAAAAGGATGGATCTTCTCAATTCCTTACTTGTATAGTCCATATCTTTGTGAAATAATAATCTTGCGCTTTACCCGGTATTTTGGTCCAAAAAGGGATGGGAGGGGAAATGTCTCTGAAGTTACTTTATCCCGCCATTGAAACTGCGTCTCATGCCATGACTGCCGTTTATGACCCCGTCTTTGAGCGCTATTGCCAAAAATTTGGTATCTCCTCTCAATCCCTTTACTTATTACTGGCAATTCCAGCCTTTGAACCAAAACCGGTGAGTGTTGAGAACCTCAACATCCGTTCCCCCTACACTGCGGCAGAACATTACCACGCACTCCTGCAGGAGCTGACTCATGCGAATATGGTGGCCTTAGAAACCGAAGGACAATATCGGATCACACAGCATGGACTTGAAGTACTAAAAGAAACCCTAACAGCGGTTTACAACGAATTGGGTGAAATTAAGTCTCTTCCGTTGATCGATCAGATGGACCTGGCCAGCCGATTGAAAATTCTTACCGACGCCTGCCTCACCGCCCCTGATCCACCCGGTACCTGGTGTATCCGCCACGCGCGCAGATTGGATCCCGGTTCAAGGGTGCCCATGATGGTGCGCATCGATCAGTTCCTCAGCGAATTACAAGCCTTCCGGGATGACGCGCACCTGGCTGCGTGGCAGGGAATAGAAAGCAACGGACACGCCTGGGATATCCTTACTCACCTGTGGTCAAAAAAAGAAGCCGAACCTGACAGGATCTTCCAGGACCTCGTCAAACGCGGGAATACGCGTGAACAAACTCAACACGCAGTGGAATTGCTGATACGGAGGGGATGGATCACCCGGGACAACAGAACGTTGCGCATTACACCCTTCGGCACAGAAATCCGGCAGACCGCTGAAACCACCACAGATCAATATTTCCTGGCTCCTTTCAGAAAAATTTCTGCCGTTGAAATGGCGCAGACAATTACCCTGATCGAAGAGCTCCACCGTGGTATTTCGACCTACAATGCAGGGGTTTAAACACAAGATCCACTCTCGTGCTGAGATATACTTAGTTGTGACAGTATCGAATTAAGAGGGTACAGAACTCAAAAGGAGAACAAATGACCACCACCACTTTACGCTGGTACGGCCACGCCACATTGGGTGTGGATACCGGCGGGTACAAACTGCTGATCGACCCATACTTCACGGGCAACAGCCTGACCAGCCAGGATCCGGACGAACTGAAAGCTGATTACATACTCGTAACGCACGGGCACGCCGATCATGTAGGTGATGCCGTTTCCATCGCCAAGCGCACCGGCGCGACGATCATCTCCAACGACGAGATCAGTAGATGGTTTGCCAGGCAGGGTCTCAAGACCCACGCGCAGCACCTCGGTGGGGGCTTCCACCATCCATTCGGGTATCTAAAAATGACCTTTGCCCTGCACGGCTCCGCGCTGCCGGATGGTTCTAACGGCGGCAACCCGGGCGGTTTCCTGCTGACCACACTCGAAGGAAAGAAGATCTACCTGGCTGGAGACACCGGTCTGTTTGGTGACATGCAGTTGATCGGTGATGAAGGGCTTGACCTGGCGGTGATCCCGATCGGCGACAATTACACCATGGGTCCGGATGACGCGCTGCGGGCGGTGAAACTGCTACGTCCTAAGGGGGTAATTCCCATCCACTACAACACTTTTCCTGTTATTGCGCAGGATCCGGCAAACTGGGTGGAAAACGTTACACACCAGACCACCACCAGGGTCATTCTTCTGCAGCCTGGTGGGGTTGTAGAGATCAATTAATCCAACTTCACAGCACAATTAACCAGAATCCGCCTTTTGAGGGCGGATTCTGGCATCATTCATGCAACATCTTCATAAATCATTGCATTTCGTATGGAGGTAAGGATATGGATACAATTCTTGAACTCTTGATCACTGCAGGCAGATTCCTGGCAGGAATTTGGCCGGTAATGATCGTGGTGGTACTCTTTGGTATTTTTAAACGCCGCGATGGTTTCAAGACCATGTTGCGAACTTCCATCAAATCCCTGGTGGTCACCTGGGTTCTTTTTGCCATCTTACGGACAGTCTTCCAATACTTTGAAATTGACACTTTTCAATTGCTACCTGAACCGGAGAACACCCGCTACTTCATGTTCGTTGGACTCTTCCTTATGCCATTAGCGCTTGCCATCGCATTGGAAGAACATCGCAAGCATCAGATGATCAAGTCAATCGACGACATGCAACTACTCTCTCCAACCGAGTTCGAGAAGTTGGTGGCAAAAACCTATCGTGACCAGGGCAACCGGGTGGAGGAAGTGGGCGCCACTGGCGATCATGGAATTGACCTGATCGTGCACACACGCAAGGGCGAGACCGTTCTGGTGCAGTGTAAAAAATATAAGGGCAAGGTAGGTGAGCCAATTGTGCGGGATTTCTACGGGGTTCTACGCGCATCTGAAGCAGACGCTGGTGCGCTCGTGACCACCGGTTTGATCACCCCCCAGGCACGTTTATGGGCGGAAGGCAAACCTCTCTACCTGTATGATGGACGCGCATTTCTGAAAATCATCGAATCCACACGTTACCGCCGCATCCTTCCCGATGAAGCGGTCAAAGAGGATGCCAAACCCTCTGCCAAACCGGAAGCCATCCGTCCCAACCTGCAGCCGGCCGCTGCCACAGCCTCAGCAGCTCACTCCAGCGCGGCAATTTCCCGCCCCGGCGGGTACACCGAGGAAGCTTCTCTGCCGGACAAAACACCATTCATGGATCTGTCCAACACTCCTGATTGCCCGGCTTGCGGCACACCGATGATCCTGAAGACTAGACCCGGTCTCTTCAAAGCCCATAAGGTCTACATTTGCTCCAACGCCCCGGAATGCAAAGAAACCTTCCCGGCTGACTGATCCCTCTCTTAAAATTTACGACGCTTTCCTCATGAAAGCGTCGTTTTTATTTTCCGGTCGATCAACTGTTTGAAGAATTGTCCCCTGGGTGTGTCATGGAAATGTGTGTACCCCCATTTCTCGTATGGGAATCCGCGATCTTGCGCTCTTCTGTACGCTTCCTCTGGAAAGATAAACGCTGTTACCGTCTCAGCAAAATCCTCCAGCGAATTGAAGTTCCTGTCGATCCCGCAGGGTGGCGGCGGGCTGCCCACGCGGTACCATAACACCTTCCAGCCAGGGTGCGCGTAGTGCAAGGCTTTTAGCGGGAAACCGCTGCGAGTGTGTTTTTTCATCTGCTGTGATAATTGCCAGCCGTGCGCGGCATCGAGCGAGTGGGCCAGCTCGTGCGTCACCGTCCATGCGGTCAGATTGGAGGGATTCAGGTGGATCTGATCGCGTTTCTGGAAGTTATTGCCGCCTTTCGTGTCCAGGTGCACCGAGTAGACCATGGAGGATTGTC